>JAHDBV010000003.1 GCA_020630195.1 Acidimicrobiales bacterium | reverse complement strand
GTGTTCGACAACGTCTTCGCCTCGCCCGTGGCGCTCGGACAGATCGAGCAGCTCAGCGGGGTCGCCATCACCGACTCGAACGGCGACGGCATCCCCGACACCGCCGAGCAGGTGCGAGCCGTGATCGAGATCGGCGGACGCACCGGCGTGCCGATCGATGCCGAACGGCTCGCCATGACCCCCGACGCCGTGCGCACCGCCGTCGCCCTCACCGGCGCCGGCGACGACGGCACCGCCGGGGCCACCTTCTTCCAGTTCCAGGTGCCCGACTCCCGCTCGCAGGAGTCGGTGGCCGCGGCCCGACAGTTCCTCGAGCCCTTCGCCGGCGATCTCACGGAGCGCCTCGACGGCTCGTTCGTCCAGGTGACCGGCTCGGCACTGATCCGGGAAGCCTCCCTGCAGGCCACGAGCGACGCCCTGTTGCTGTCGTTGCCGATCGCCGTGCTGCTCTGCCTGACCGTCGGTGCGGTCTTCCTCCGCAGCCTCCGGTACGGGCTGGCCAGTGTGGTCCCGATCCTCATGGTGGTCGCCTGGCTCTACGGCTTCATGCAGGTGGCCGGCTACGCCATCAACCTCGTGACGGCGACCATCGCGGCGGTGTCGATCGGCATCGGCATCGACTTCGCCATCCACTTCATCGCCCGGTACCGCGAGGAGCTCGAACGCACCGGTGACCGGCTCACCGCCGCCCGGGTCACCGGCGCCGGCACGGGCACCGCACTCGTCGCCTCGGCGGTGTCGTCCTCGATCGGGTTCGGCATCCTCGCCCTCGCCCCGATGCCGCTCTTCGCCGCCTACGGCTTCCTGACGGCGCTCATGATCGTGATGGCCCTCGTGGCCACCATGCTCGTCCTGCCGCCGCTGCTGGTCGCCATCACGAGCGACGACCCGACACCGATCGTCGATCTCGAGCCGACCCACCGGCCCGACACTGCCGATGGTGGCGGCACGGACGAGACCCGGATCCCGGCGCTGAGCCACTGATCTCCACACCCCCGGTCGACGGCCCCGGTTCCACCGGGGCTGTCGGCGCGCCCGGGCTCAACCGGCGGAGGGCAACTCCACCTCGAAGCGGGCACCACCGAGCTGGCCATCGACGACCCGGACATCACCGCCGAGATCGGTCACGGTCTCGGCGACGACCGCCAGGCCGAGCCCCGCACCACCGGCGTCACGGGTCCGGGCTTCATCGAGCCGGGTGAAGCGTTCGAAGATCCGGGATCGATCGGCGGGGGCGACACCCGCACCGTCGTCCTCGACCCAGAGCAGGACCCGATCACCGCGGGTCGCGAGGCCGACCTCGACCCGGTTCACGGCGTGACGGGCCGCGTTGTCGAGCAGATGGGCGATGATCCGACACAGCTCGTCCGAGCGTCCCCGAACCCGGCCGGCCGACACCGCCGAGCGCCCGACGGGCACCCGCCGGGCCCGCTCCGCCTCGATGAGCACGAGATCGTCGAGGTCGATCTCGGCGGGTGCACCGGTGAGGCGTCCCTCGTCCCGACGGGCGAGTGTGAGCAGATCCTCCACGATGGTGCCGAGCCGATCGGCCTCGCCCAGGACGACACCGGCGAGATCGGGCACGGCCGTGGCGTCGGGATGGCGGAGTGCCACCTCGGCCTCGGTGCGCAACACGGCGACGGGTGAGCGCAGCTCGTGGGAGGCGTCGCTGACGAACTGTCGACGGCGACGGTCACCGAGCTCGAGACGGTCGAGCATCCGGTTCACGGTGGTGGCCAGACCGTGGATCTCGTCCTTGCGGGCGGGTACGGGCACCCGTTCGTGCATGGTGCCCGACGAGATCGAATCGGCCTGACGGGTGATCCGCGCGACGGGGCGCAGGGCCCGCCCCATCAGGAACCAGGCGGCCAGGGCGGCCAGCAACGTGAGTAGCACGGTGGCGACCCAGAGTGCGGCCTGGACCTCGTCGAGGCTCGCCAGGGTGTCGCCTTCTTCGATGACGAGCAGCACGGGTTGGCCGAGCACGGTGCGCTCCACGAAGGTCAGCTCGCGGGAGGCGCCGAAGAGTTCGGCGACGCCGTCGGCGTCGGCCTCGACCAGCTCGCCGCCGACCTCGACCGAGAACACGTCATCGGCGCCGATCACCGAGGCGTCGATGCCGACCCCGGCGAGCTCGAACGTGCCGATCGCCCAGCTCGGGATCACGAGCGAGCCCGACGGGATCGGCCGCAGCGCGACCTCACCACCCGTCGACGGCGGGACCGCTCCCACCCGACCGTCGTCGAGCAGCACCGGGATCGGATCGCCGGGCTCGACGCCGAGCCACTCGAGCACCTCGAGGAACTCCTCGCTGCCGGCCTCGAGCGCGAACGCATAGGAGATCGCCACCTGCGACTCGATCGTGGTGAAGAAGTCGTCGAACTCCGCGTCGAGCGGGAACTCACCGTCGGCCACCTCCGCCTCGAACAGCTCGGCCTCGAGCTCCTCCGAGGCCTCGATCTCGGCGAGGATCTGTTCGGAGAAGGCGATCTGGAACTCCACCGCGGCGACCTGGTCGTCGACGAGGCCGTCGAGCACCCGATCCCGGATCACGCCGACACCGAACACGGTGGCGGCCGCACCGGCGAGCGCCGTCAGCACGGCTACGAGCAGGGTGAGTCGGAGCCGCATCGACGACATCACGTGACCACCACCTGATAGCCGTGTCCGCGCACGGTGCGCAGACACGCCTTGTCGAACGGCTTGTCGAGCTTGCGTCGCAGGTAGCCGAGGTAGACCTCCACGATGTTGGGGTCTCCGTCGAAGTCGATGCCCCAGACCGCTTCGAGCAGGTCGTGCTTCGACACGATGTCGGGTGCCCGACGCAGCAGGTGTTCGAGCACGGCGTACTCGCGTTGGGTCAACTCGACCTCGACCCCCTCACGTCGACAGCGACGGGTGCCGGGATCGAGTTCGAACGGCCCCGCGGTCAGCGTCGTCGCCCGCTCGACCGGACCCCGCCGGGCGAGCGCCCGCACCCGGGCGACGAGCACCACCAGGGAGAAGGGCTTGCGGAGGTAGTCGTCGGCGCCGAGATCGAGGCCCTCGGCCTCGTCGTACTCGCCGTCCTTCGCGGTGAGGAACAGGATCGGCGTGGTGACGTCCTCCGATCGCAGGGTGCGGCAGAGCTCGAAGCCGTTCATCCCCGGCAGCATGATGTCCAGGATGATGACGTCGTAGGTCGACTCCCGGGCGCGCCACAACCCGTCGAGCCCGTCGTGCACGAGATCGACCGAGATGCCCTCGGCCGCCAGGCCCCGTTGCACGTTCTCTCCGAGGCGGACCTCGTCTTCGACCATCAGGATGCGCACGTCGCAGAGTCTGGCCGGTGGAGCTGAAAGCAAGCTGAATGCCCTCTCAGGTGCGCTCAGCTTCGTTTCAGGACGGCCCGTCACCGTGGTGTCCGTCAGCAACCCCTTCCCAACCACGGAGATCCACGACATGCACAGCGCCATCCGAACCGCACTCACCGCCACCGGCGGTGTCGTCCTGACCGTCGGCCTCATCACCGGAGCCGGTGCGGTCGCCGCCGCCCAGGGCGACGATCCCGAGCTCGGAGCGACCACCGCACCGGCCGAGATCGAGAGCGACGCCACGACCCGGGTCGAGATCATCGAACTCGACGACGCCGACCTCGACGAGACCGAACTCGACGAGATGATCCTCGCCGAGGGTGAGTACGACGAGGAGGCCTGGCTCGCCTACGACGAGTGCTTCGACGCCGCCCTGGCCGACACCGGTGTCGACCTCGACGCCCTCGACACCGCCCTCGAGAACGGCGAGGACCCGAGCGACGCCGAGTTCGAGGCCATGGAAGCCGCCTTCGAGACCGCCGATGCCACTTGCGAGGAGTTCCTGCCCGAGGACGTGAAGGCCGAGATGGCCGAGTGGGCCGCCTTCGACGAGTGCATCGAGGGCATCGAGGACCCCTTCGCCGACGGGTCGATCCTCTGGATCCCCGCCGAGGACGGTGACATCGCCGTCGAGTTCGGCGCCGAGACCGGCACCGTGACCATCGGTGGCACCGCCGAGGCGATCGAGATCGTCGACGCCGAGGGCGTCGAGGTGCTCGGCGAGGCCGAGCTCGATGCCATGTTCGCCGAGGCCGACGAGGCCTGGTCGGCCTGCGACGAGCTCGCCCCCGAGGGTGCGTTCGAGCTGTACGACGACGAGCTCGAGGAGCTGCCGATGGACTGACGCCCCGGGCTCCCCCTCCCACGACGATCCGCAGTGATCGACCGCCTCCCTCTCCTCCGGCGGTCGGCCTGCGGATCGAGTGCGTCCGGGCTCAGACCTCGGCGAGCTCGCGGAGATGGCGCCACAACGCCTCGACGTGGTGGCGTTCGGTCGACTCCACCCCGATCGAGACACGGACCATCCACCGTCCGTCGAGCACCGAGCCCGTCGCGTAGGCGACGCCGGAGTCGTTCAGCTCGGCCAACCAGCGCGTCGTGTGGGTGTCGAGCGCCTCGCCGTCGAGCGGGACCCCGTCCGGCCCGATCGGACGGTGCCGGACACAGACCGTCTGCAGGAGCACCGGGGCCACGACCTCCCAGTCGGGTGCGGCACGCACCTGCTCGGCCAACCACTGGGCGTTGGCCAGATCCCGCCGCAGCCGCGCACGGATCGCCTCGATGCCGTCGAGGCGGAGATGGAACCAGAGCTTCAGGGCCCGGAACCGGCGCCCGAGCGGAATACCCCAGTCGCGGTACTGCGTGACCTCCCCGTCGACCGATGAACGCAGGTAGGACGGGTTGGTGGAGAACACCCGCACGAGGTGTTCCGGGTCGGTGACGTAGAGCAACGAACAGTCGAGGATGGTGCCCATCCACTTGTGCGGGTTCCACGAGACCGAATCGGCCCCCTCCACCCCGTGCCAGAGGTGACGGCACTCCGGCAGCAACATCGCCGAGCCGGCCATTGCCGCATCGACGTGGAGCCACACGCCGTGGGCGGCGCAGATCCGGGCGATGGGATCGAGCGGATCGAACGCCGTCGTCCCGGTGGTACCGACCGACGCGACGACCGCCATCGGGCGACGTCCGGCGGCGACATCGGCCGTGATGGCCGCCTCGAGTGCGTCGGGGCGCATCGAGCGGTCGTCCGGGTCGACCTCGACGAGGCGCAGATCATCGGCGCCGACTCCGGCGAGCAGGCTGGCCTTGCGGACCGACGAGTGGGCTTCGCTGGTGGTGTAGACGACGAGCGGTGCGGTCTCGGCGACCAGTCCCCCACGGGTCTGGCCGTGGTCGGTGGCCCGCTCGCGGGCCGCGAGCAGCGCGACGAAGGTCGACGAGGACGCCGTGTCGTTGATCGAACCATGCCACCGGTCGGACAACCCGGTCAGCTGGCGGAGCCAGTCGCAGACGACTTCCTCCACCTCGGTCAGTGCCGGCGCGGACTCCCAGGAGATCCCGAGCGCCCCGAGACCCGACGAGGCGAGGTCACCGAGCACACTCGACAGGGCGGCGTTGGAGGGAAACCAGCCGAAGTGCATGGGGTGCTGCACCATCGTGGTGCCCGGCACGACGATCTCGTCGAGGTCGCGGAGCAACGCCTCGATGCCCTCGACCGACGACGGGGGTTCGACGGGCAGTGCGCCGCGCACCTCACCCGGCCCGACGGGTGGCTTCACGGGGCGCTCGGCGACCGAGGCCCGGTAGTCGGCGATCCAGTCGATCAGCTCGTGCCCGGCGGCCCGGAATGACTCGGTGTCCATGCCCCGATCGTACGACGGCGCCTCGGCCACAGCGGCTACAGATGTCGGTCCGTCGCGCCGATACCGAGCGGCGTGACCCAGCTGCGTTCGTCCTCGTCGTCCCCGACCCCACGCCACCGACCGATGGTCGTGGCGCTGCTCGCCGCGCTGGCCCTCGTGGCTGCGGCGTGTGGCGGTGCCGAGCCCGTCGAGACGAGCACCGCGGCGCCGAACGGCGGCGAGATCGTGATCGCCGGCTCGGCCGAGACGACGGTGCCGGCCGCTCCCGACACCACGACGCCCGACACCGCGGCCCCCGAGACCACCGAGTCGATCCCCGCTGACGAGGCCGACGCGGACGACACGACGCCGGCCGAGGACACCGCCACCAAGCCCGACGGTTCGGCCACCTCGGACGACAACGCGAAGCCCGAGGACGCGCCACTCGATCCGGGTGCCACGATCGCCTTCCGGGACTCGGTGTTGAAGCAGGCCGTCACGGCCGAGGACGGCGACACCGGCGTGCCGTCGGCCCGCTTCTCGTTCGTCATGTCGATGACCCCCGCCGACGGCGGCGCCCCGATGGACATGACGATGGCGGGTGCATTCGACGCCCGGGTGCCCGCCACCCATCTCACGATGGACATGTCCGACTTCTTCGCCGACCTCGGCGAGGGCGAGGAGGATCCGTTCCTCGAGTTCTTCCTCATGATGTTCGCCGAGCCGATCGAGGTCATCCAGATCGGTGACATCGGCTGGGTGAGTGGCGACATGTTCGCCGCCTTCGCCCCCGACGCCGCCGGGAAGTGGGTCGAGACCACCGCCACCGACGGCGAGGTCGAGCTCGAGGCCATCGACGGCCTCGGGTTCTCCGACCCCAACGAGCTGCTCGGCCAGTTCGCCGATGGTCGAGGCACGATCACGGAGGTCGGCACCGAGGTGCTCCGCTGGGTCGAGACCACCCACTACCTCGTCGTCGTCGACCTCGACGCTCTCGCCGCCGGGCTGGACGCCGCCGAGCTGGCCGAACTGGAAGCCGAGTTCGGCGCCACGTCCGGCACCCTGCCGATCGACATCTGGCTCGACGCCGACGGCAACGCCCACCGCTTCTCGATCGAGATCGCCGGCGACCTGCTCGGTACCGGCGACGAGGACATCTCGTCGGCTTCGGTCGTGTTCGAGATCTGGGACCACGGTGCCGACGTCGGCATCGCCCCGCCGCCGGCCGATCTGGTCATCAGCGAGGACGAGATCGGCATGGGTTTCGACGCCTGAGCGAGGCCTGCCGCGACGGCCTAGGTTGCGGCCATGGCAATCGAACGAATCGGCGTCATCGGCGCCGGACAGATGGGTGCGGGCATCGCCGAGGTGTCGGCCCGGGCCGGGATCAACACCGTGGTCATCGAGGCCACCGAGGAGGCCGCCTCAGCCGGGCGCCGACGGATCGAGTCGAGCCTCGACAAGGCCGTGCAGCGGGGCAAGCTCACCGGTGAAGAGCAGGTCACGATCCTCGACAACCTGAAGGTCTCGGCCCGGATGGCCGACCTCGCCGACCGTCAGCTCGTGGTCGAGGCGATCGTCGAGAACGAGAACGCGAAGACCGCGCTGTTCCGCCAGCTCGACACGATCGTCGAGGACCCGCAGGCGATCCTCGCCTCGAACACCTCGTCGATACCGATCATGAAGCTCGCCATGGCCACGAAGCGGCCCGAGCAGGTGCTCGGCATCCACTTCTTCAACCCGGTGCCGGTGCTGCATCTCGTGGAGATCGTGACGAGCCTGCACACCTCGGCCGAGACCCAGGCCCTCGCCGAGTCCTACGCCGGTGAGCAGCTCGCCAAGCGCGTCATCAACTCCCAGGACCGTGCGGGCTTCATCGTGAACGCCTTGCTCATCCCCTACATCCTCTCGGCGGTGCGGATGTACGAGTCGGGCTTCGCCTCGAAGGAGGACATCGACCAGGGCATGGTCACCGGCTGCGCCCACCCGATGGGTCCCCTGGCCTTGGCCGACCTCATCGGGCTCGACACGACCCAGGCCGTGGCCGAGAGCCTCTACGAGGAGTTCAAGGAGCAGCTCTACGCCCCGCCGCCGCTGCTCGCCCGGATGGTCGAGGCCGGGTTGCTCGGCCGCAAGACCGGCCGCGGGTTCTACGACTACTCCTGATCACGCCGCCGTGATCCCCCGCATCACCCACGCCGATCCCGACCGGGACCGCCAGATCCGCCGTGCCCTCGACGAGGCCGGCTGTTGTGTCGTCACCGACGCGGCTGCGCCGGAGGTGATGGGGGCGATCGCCGCCGAGCTCGCCGAGCACGGCGACATGGCCAGTGTCGGCCGATCCGACTTCGAGGGCCACACCACCCGTCGCACGGGCGCACCGTTGCCCCGCTCGGCGACGTTCCGCTCCATCGCCCGCCATCCCGCGGTGTTGGCCTCCGGCGACCACGTGCTCGGTCACGCCACCACCTGGCGCTTCTCCGCCGCCGAGTACATCGAGATCGGCCCCGGCGAGACGGCACAACGCCTGCACCGGGACCGTTGGAAGTACGACATGGTCGAGTTCGGCGTCGAGGTGGAGATGAACGGCATGTGGGCCGTCACCGACTTCACCGAGGCCAACGGCGCGACCCGCGTGGTGCCGGGCAGCCATCGCTGGCCCGCCGAGCAGCGACCGCACCCCGACGACACCGTGCCGGCGGAGATGCCGTGCGGCTCGCTGTTCCTCTACACCGGCTCGGTGTACCACGGCGGGGGCCCGAACGAATCCGACGAGTGGCGGGCCGGGCTGTCGCTCCAACACGCGGTCGGCTGGCTCACCCAGTCGACCAATCAGTTCCTCGAGTGCCCACCGGCCGAGGTCGGCGACTGGGACGACGAGCTCTTGCGCTTCATCGGCTACACGAAGACCGGCAACGGGCTCGGCTACTGGCGCGACTCCGAGGATCCACTCACGGCCGTCCACCCGGACCGGGAACTGCCGCGGGGTTGGGCGACGGTGCGACCCGCCTGACCGAGTCGGCGGCGAACACCACGAGGCCCGCCCAGATCACGGCGAACCCGATCCACCGCCAGCCCGACACCGCCTCACCACCGGCCCAGCCGATCGTGAACTGGATGAGCGGTGCGATGAACTGGAGCAGACCCACGGTCCACAGCGGGATCCGTCGGGCGGCCGAGGCGAAGGCGAGCAGCGGTGCCACCGTGACCACACCGCTCAGCCACGGCGTGATCGCGTCGACGTTCGACAGCCCACTCCGCCCGGTGACGACGGCGGCGGCGAGCACCCCGACCGCCGCGGGTGCTGCCACGAGCGTCTCGACGGTGAGGCCCTCCAACGACCCCAGCGGAGAGGTCTTGCGCAACACCGAGTAGACGGCGAACGACGCCGCCAGGACCAGCCCGATCCACGGGACCGTGCCCGACTCCACCCCCAGCACGAGCACCCCGACAGCACCGAGCGCGACGGCGACGGTCTGTCCGGCGGCCAGACGTTCGTCGAAGGCCACCACGCCGACCACGACGAGCACGAGGGGGAGGATGAAATAGCCGAGGGACGCGTCGATGACCCGATCGGTGGCCACGGCGTAGACGTAGGTGAGCCAGTTTCCGACCAGGAACACGGCGGCCACGGCGTGACGGGTGCGGGCGACGGGATCCCGGAACAACCCCGCCACGTCGACCCCTCGCACGGCGGCCACCACGAGCAGGAGCACCACCGAGGCGACGACCCGCACCATCGTCGTCGTCCCCGCCGGCACGTCGGCGATGAGCTTCCAGTAGAGCGGGGCGACACCCCACATCACGTAGGCGGCCACCCCGACACCGAGTCCGGACCGGGTCACCGCCGCACCCTATTGCCGGGCCGAGGCGTCGACGCCGGGCCGGGACGCGACGACGCCCGGGCCGTGGGCCCGGGCGTCGATCGGAGAAACGGTGGGGCGCTGGCTCAGCGGCGCAGCTGCGACACCAGACGGAGCACGTACCAGAAGAGGGTCATCAGCGAGCTGAACAGGGCGAGGGCGGCACCGACGTGGGCCCACACCGGGTACTGCCGGATGATCTGCTGGGTCTGGTAGATGATCGTCGCACCCATCAGGCCGATCATGGCGGCCGAGAACCACACGCCGAGCTGGAAGCCGAAGATGGCGGCACCGATGATGAGGCCGATGGCGACGATGCCGCCCCACATCATCATCGGACGCATGAAGGACAGGTCCTTCTTGGTCGTCATGCCGACGATCGTCAGGGCGAAGAACGCCACGGCGGTGATGCCACCGGCGATGACGATGTCGCTCGAGGCGCCGGCCCCGACCAGGATCGCCAGGAACGGGGCGAAGATCAGCGACTGGAGCAGCGCCGAGCCGAAGAGGCCGGCGTACTGGAGGCCGGTGTTCTCGAGACGGTGGGCGGCGTTGCTGGCCATCCACTGGCCGACCATGAAGCCACCGAGGATCAACAGCCAGCGGCCGCTGCCGCCGCTGAGCACGAAGTCACCGAGGGCATCGGCGATGCCGGTGACGAACAGCAGCACCTCGAACGCCACGAAGGCGGCGAGGGCGAGACCGACGTGCTGGTACACCTTGACCACGAAGGCTTCGCGGTCCTCGGCCGGGGCCGAGATGGCGGGGATCATGGTGGCGCCTGCGTAGGGCGAAGTCATCTGAACTCCTGGGAGACGGACCCGGACGAGACGAACGGGTGCACTCCTGATCCTACGTCGTCACGACCGCCCGGGTCATCGCCGGGTGGGGGATCGCCCAACCGGGTGGGTTCAGGCCTCGACGGGCCGACGCAACCGGATGACGTCGTCGACGATCGATCCGAGCACACCCAGCACCAGCACGGCGAGCATGACGAGGGTGTGTGTGGGCACGAGATCGAGGTCGTTCGGCGACCCGTCCTGCACGCCGACAGCGGTGAGCTCCACGATCACCGGCGCGACGGCGAGCAGTGCGAGGCGGGCGGCGGGGATCTTCCAGTCGCCCCGGGCCATCCGGGCCCCGGCCACGATCCCGAGCGCCGTCACGCCGACCATCATCACGATGGTGAGCACCGGCCGGCTGTCCTCGACGGCGCGGGCGAAGTCGTCGGTCGGGCGCAGCGACAGGGCATCGAACGACCGGAGGTGTGAGGTCCACAACGTCGAGAGCACACCGAGTCCGAAGATCACGTGCGCGACCGCGGAGCCGAGCGACCAGAACCAGGGCAACGAACGGTCTCCATCCACCATGGTGATCACCCTCGCATCGGGATCGCCCGAGCGCACCCGAGTTTCCGGTCGGTCATCACCGGCACCTACGTTCGGGAGATGGCCGACCAGAACGCCGATGACATCCGGATCGTGCTCGAACCGGGCGACGAGTACACCCACGAGCCCGACGCCGCCTCGAACTACAACGAATCGATGTACCTGAACGCGTTCGACGTCGAGCGCGGCCACGGCGGCTGGTTCCGGCTCGGCAACCGGGTGCACGAGGGCTATGCCGAGTTGACGGTCTGTCTGTATCTCGCCGACGGCCGCGTCGGGTTCACCTACAAACGCCCGGCCATCGAGACCAACGACGAGATGCGCGCCGGCGGGCTCCACATCGAGGTCGTCGAACCGTTCGAACACCTCCGGGTCTCCTACGAGGGCCGCATCACCCTGCTCGACGATCCCGCCGCCATGGCCGACCCCCGCACGGCCTTCGCCGAGAACCCCCGGGTGGCGTGCACGGTCGCCCTCGACGTGTACGGGGCGTCGCCGATGTGGGGCGGCCGGCCGGTCCGGGCGGATGGGTCCGAGATCGAGACCGACGCCGAGACCTCGTTCGCGAAGGCCCACTACGAGCAGCACACCCGCACCGTCGGGTCCGTGACGATCGACGCGCCGGAGGGGCCGGTCGTGATGGAGATCGACGGCTTCGGACTCCGGGACAAGTCGTGGGGGCCACGGTTCTGGCAGGCCCTCTCGTGGTACCGCTGGCTGCCGATGTCGTTCGGCGACGACTTCGCCATGATGTTGTCGATCGTCGCCCGGCCCGATGGTGAGCCGCGGCGGTCGGGCATGGTGCTCGACGGTGGGCGTTACCACCGGATCCGCGACGTGCAGCTGACCTCGACGTGGGACGACGCCGGCAACCAGACCGGCCTGAGCGCCATCGCCACGACGGACGAACGGACCTACGAGGTCTCCGGTGAGGTCCTGTCGTTGATCCCGCTGCGCAACCGCCGCACCACACCCGGCGGTGAGCAACTCGTCACGAGGATCACCGAGGGCATGACCCGCTACACCTGCGACGGTCGGGTGGGGATGGGCATGTCGGAGTATCTCGACCAGGTGGTCGACGGGCGCCCGATCGGCCCCGACCTGCCCGAGGGCTGAGCCTCAGAAGGCGGTGGAGGGCAGGTCCTTCACCTTGTCGTCCCCGATGGCGGCGACGATGACATCAGCGACGTGGTCGGCGGCGAGCCCAGCCGGGAAGTCCGGTGCCGTGCCGGCGATCGCTCGATCGGCGAGCCCGGTCTCGGTGTGGCCGGGGCGGGCGTCGAGCACCCGGACCTTCGCCCGACGGGCCTCCCGTGCGAAGCCCTCGCCGAACGACCGCCCGGCGGCCTTCGACGCGCCGTAGGCGGCCATACCGGGCAGGTTCTGTTCGGCGATCACGCCGGAGATCGTGACAAAGACGCTGCCCGGCGCGAGGTGTGGCATGGCGGCGGTGGCGGCGAACACCGGGATGAAGGCGTTGGTGAGGAAGAGCTCCTCGGCGACGCCGGGACTGAGTTCGGCGACGGGCCCGAACGCGACGACGCCGGTGGCGTTGACCACGACGTCGAGCGGACCGTCGGCGGCGGCTGCGGCGACCACCGACGACACCGCCGCCGGGTCGCGCAGGTCGGCTTCGACGGATCGCGCACCGGCGACGGCGCCGAGACGGGCGGCGTCGCGTCCGACCACGGTGACGGTGGCGCCACCGGCCACGAGACGGGAGGCGATCCGGGAGCCGAGGCCACCGGATCCACCGAGCACGAGCGCACGAGCGCCGTCGATCTGGGTCATGGAGTTCTCCGGATTCTCAGAGGTCGTGCGTGATCACGTAGGCCGGACCACCACCGTTGGCGGTCACGTCGTCGAGCCAGTTCCCCGTGAACACGTCGTTCGGGCCCTGCATCAGATCCGACGGCTGCCCCTCGGGCGTGGTCACGAGCGTCCAGGCCTGGCGTTTGTAGGTCCAGTTGTCCGGGTCGAGATCGTGGGCCCGCTGCCACCAGTCCCGCGCCGCGAGCACCCCGTCGTGTCCCCCACCGGCCCGGTCGAACAACGCCCGACCGAGCTCGAAGGCCGCCGCGGCCTCCGCCTCCTCGGCGGTCCGACCGCCGGCACCCGCGGCCACCTGATCCGGGGTCATCACGAACCGGCTCTCGGCACCGTGGCGGGCCCAGTCGACGATGGCCGCCCGGTAGGTCTCGGGGTCGGACGGGATCGACTGGGCCAGGCGCAGCTGCGCCGCGAGTCGCTCCGGCCACTCGTCGCTGATCTCCATGTCGGCGAGCCCCGAGCGTTCGATGGAGGCGGACTCCGGCGGCCGGACGAACGTGC
Source organism: Acidimicrobiales bacterium (assembly GCA_020630195.1). Lineage (GTDB taxonomy): Bacteria > Actinomycetota > Acidimicrobiia > Acidimicrobiales > SZUA-35 > JAHDBV01. Next base: position 129,170 of record JAHDBV010000003.1, on the reverse strand, counting down.
CGTCCGCGTCGACCCACAACGCCATCGGCACGTTCGTGAACCCGAGAGCCACGGTCGTGGCGTGCCGGCTGTCGATCAGCGATCGATGGGTCGGCGACGCCGCGTCGATGAACGGACGTGCCGCCTCAGGGTCGAGGTCGAGCGAGATCGTGACGACGTCGACACCGAGGGGGCTGATCTCTTCGTGTAATGCCTGCCACCCGGGCAGGCTCTCCCGGCAGCCTCACCAGGAGGCCCACGCCACCAACAGTGTCCGGCGCCCGTGGAGAGCCTGGAGCGAGAACGGATTGCCGTCGACGTCGGTCAGCTCGAGGTCGGGCAGGGTCGCCGAGGGCAGGACACCGCCGTCGGTCTCGGGGCCGAGCGCCCGCAGACCGGTGGCCGTGTCGAGGGCCATGGGACGACGCAGCCGCTCGGCGACGAGTCCGGTGTCGACCCGACCGTCGCTCGTGTCGGCATCGGCCGGCAGGGGCACACACTGCTCGTCGCGGCAGAGGCCCTCCGGTTTGAGTTCCCAGCCGAGTTCGGCGAGAGCGTCGGCATCGAGCCGTTCGTCGGTGGTGATCACGAGCCCGAACCTAGGCCGGAACGGTCGAGGGCCTCGAACCGGTCAGCCGGCCTCGAACCAGTCGTCCACCACCGGGTCGGCGAGTCGTCGGAGAGGGGTCCGGGGATCGCCGGCGCGTTCGCCGGGACCGGCCGCGTCACCCAGGGCCTCGAGGTCGCCGTGGAGCGAGTGCAGATCCCGGCCGACGGTGGCCGCCGGCCGCCAGTCGTCGGGTGTGAGCCCGTCCTCCGCGATCGCCCACGCGAGGTCGTCGAGGTGATCGGCGGCGATGTCGACCGAGGCGACCATGCCGACCGTGCCCGCGACCGTGCCGACCGTGTCGGCGACAGCGGCGACGTCATCGGCGCCGCTGAGGTCGGCGGAGGCCTCGACGATGCCGGCGCCGAGTTCCCAGTGCCCCGCCACGGTCTTCGCCTCCCGCGCCGCCGTCGAACCGGCCCCGCCCGACGTCGCCCCCGTGCCGGTCCCGGCCGACACCGCACCGAGCCCGACGACCGACATCGTGATGAGACCACCCGAGACCCCGTTCGCGAAGGCGCCGTCGAGGGTCCGCTCGGCATCACCCCCCAAGGTGTTCACGAGCACCGTCGTGCCGGCCGCCGCACCGAATCCCGCCGTGAACGACACGACGAGAGGTGCCGCCAGTCCGCCGGTCAGGATCAGGATCGCCCCACCGGCGAGCACGGCGCTGACCACGGCGAGGCTGTTGCGATGCTCCTCCCACCACGTGCGGTCGAACCACTCACGCTCCAACGCCGTCGCGATGGCCGTCCGCGCCTCGACGGGGAACGACGGGTCTTCCAGAGCGGCGGTGAGGTCCCGCCGGGAGACGAACCCGTCGGCGGCGTCGCCGAACCCGGCGTTGTCGAGCGCGTCGAGGTGGGGTGCCAGGCGTGCCGCCAGCTCGGCTCGCACCACGAAGGCCTCCACATCGGCGAGTGAGATCAGGCCGTCGTCGGCGTCGGTGGCGCCGAAGCGACCCGGCTCGAACAGGTCGTCGTGGGTCGCGCCCGTGTCCAGGGAGGTGAGCAGGGCGGGTTCGTCGAGCAGTCGGCGAGCCGCTTCCACCTCGGCGGGGCTGAAGCGGTCGGGGTGGGCGGTCACGAACCGGAGATCGGCGAGTGAGACCCGGAGATCGCCGTCACCGCCGCGGGCCGCGTCGAGGGTCTCGAAGTGCACGGTGAGGCCGCGCAGCGCCACGACCTCGTCGAGCTCGAGGCGAAGCGCCTCGGCCATCGGCCGGATGGCGATGGCCGTCGCGAGATCCAGCCCGAATCGGTCGGCGTCGGCCTGTGCCGTGGTGAGGTCGCCGTCGGTGAGGTGCAGCAATGCGGCGAGGCCGGTCGCCTCGACGACGTCGAACCCGTCGTCGACGAGTGCCTCCGAGGTGGCGTCGAGTCGGTCGACGAGGGCGGCGGCCCCGGCCGGGGGCAGAGCCAGGGCCGCCGCGGTGGCCTCGATGCGCACGACGCGGTCGACCGCCGCGAGGGCGGCAGCGGCCGGCACGCCGGCATCGAGGAGATCGAGGACCCGACGGGTGTGCGTCGGGTCGATGGCCCGGGTGTCGAGCAGGTCGGCGACGGCGCGGCGGCGATCGGCGACCAGGCGGTCGAGTCGGGGGTCGTTGTCGCCACCGGTCCAGCCATCCAGCCGCCGCTGGAGGGCGCCGAGGTCGCGAACCCGTGGGTCGGCCGAGAGCGCGAAGGCCTCCGCGTGGTCGATCCGGGTCTCGAGCACGGCGGCCAGCAGACGCCAGTCGTCGGCCCGTGCGTAGGCGGGTGCACTGACGGCGTCGCTGAGCACGGCCTCGTCGAGCAGGCTGGCGACCTGTCGGCCCAGCGCATCGGCGACATCGGCGCCGGAGCGGAACGAGCCGACGACCCGGGCGACGGCAACCGGGTCGAACCCGACGTAGCCGCTCACGTGAGCACCGCCCAGACCGGAACGTTCGGCGGCGGAGCCGGGCGGACCGGACGAGAAGGCGGCGCACCGGGCACACCCCGGTCGAACAGGTCGACACCGCGCCGATAGCGGGCCATTGCGGCGGCGTGGTCGTCCCAGGCCACCTCCAACCGGGCGATCTCGACGACGCGATCCCGACACACCGCGGCCGCGTCCCGAAGCAACGACGCATCACGAACACACCAGCCGTGATCGTCGTCGACCCGCTGCACGAGTTCGTCCCGCAGCACACCACCGGCGAGGACGAGCGGGTCACCGACCTCGGCGAGCGGCGCACACAGATCGTCGAGCGTCTCGGCGGCGAGCTCCAATCCCTCGGCCAACGTCAGGTACCGATCGGCGGTCGGCATGTCCCGCTCCCTCACCCGTCACCGGGGTCAGCCGGCGAGCCCGGTGTTCATCACCAGGTCGAGGTTGGCCCGCTGTGCATCCACCGCGCCGGCCATCGACTCGGCCGAGGCCGTCGCATCGGTCAAGGAGGCGGCGAGCGAGACCTCGTACTCCTCGAGCGCGGCCGACATCTGCTCGATGGCGTCGGCGAAGCGCCCGAACGCGTCGTTCGTGGCCGCGCCGGCACGATCCATGGCGGCGCTGAAGTCGGCGTGGTGGCCGAGAAACGCCGCCTGGTTCTGCCCGGTCCAGTTGGCCGCCTCGGCCGTGCGGGCCGAACCGGCGACCGAGGCCAACAACGTCTGCATGGCCGTCTCGATCGTCATCCGTGCCGCCCCGGCCGATTCCCGCACCGAGCCGACGACGGTGGTGGTCGTCGTCCGGGCATCGCCCTGGGCCGTCCCGATGTCACCGGCGGTGATCCGCAGGCGCTGGGCCAGGCCATCGAGATCGTCGAGCTGCGCTCCGAGCATCGTCATCGTCATTCATCTCCTGTCGTTCGGGCTCAACCGCCCTGATCCGTGATGAACACCACCCAATCACCGACATCAGCCGCCGTCAACGCGTTCGAGCGTAAATGAGCGCAGTCAGGACGAAGGTCCGACATCGTGCGAGACTGTGGCCATGACCGACGCCGAACCCACCGACGGCCCGCTGGCCTTCGATGCCATCGCGGCGGCCTCCAGCCGGATCGGGGCGACCCGGGCCCGCAACGAGAAGGTCGCGGTGCTCGCGGAGGTCCTCGGTCGATGCACCGCCCGCGAGATCGGTCCGGCCGCCGCGCTCCTCGCGGGCGAACCCCGGCAGGGCAAGGTCGGTGTCGGTTGGTCGACGCTGCGCTCCGTCCACGAACGTCTCGCCGGGCGCCCCGACGCGACCGGGCCGACCGTCACCGTCGTCGACGTCGACGAGCTCCTCACGCAGCTCCTCCACACCGCCGGCCCCGGGAGCACCATCCGACGGATCGAGTTGGTCGGCGACGTGATGGCCCGCATGGCGCCCGCCGCCCGCGACGTGCTCGGTTCGATCCTGCTCGGCGACCCGGGACACGGAGCACTCGAGTCGCTCGTGGCCGACGCCGTGGCCGTCACCCTCGGCGTCCCGAAGACCGTCGTCCGACGGGCACTCATGCTCCAGGGCGACCTCGCCATGACCGCCGCGATCGGTGCCGTCGAGGGGCGACCCGGACTGGAGGCGATCGGTCTGCGGGTCGGGCGGGCGGTCCAGCCCATGCTCGCCGCCACGGCGGGCGACGTCGCCGAAGCGCTCGCCGCCACCGGCCCGGCGTCGGTGGAACAGAAGCTCGACGGTGCCCGGATCCAGGCCCACCGGACCGCCGACGGCGAGGTCACCCTGTACACCCGCAACCTCAACGACATCACCGACCGCCTCCCGGAGGCGGCCGCGGTCGTGGCCGGCCTGCCCGGTGGCGCCGTGGTGCTCGACGGCGAGGTGCTCGGTCTCGATGCCGACGGTCGGCCCCGGGCCTTCCAGGACACGATGAGCGGCATCGGCGACGGGCCCGGGGGCGACGGCGGCGGCATGCGACCGTTCTTCTTCGACATCCTCCACCGCGACGGCAACGACCTGATCGACCTCCCACTGGCCGATCGGCTCGGCCATCTCGAGGCCGTGGTGGGGCCACATCGGATCCACTCGATCGTCACCGACGATCCCGCGACCGCCGAGCGCTTCGCCGACGACACCCTCGCCGCCGGCCACGAGGGGGTGATGGTCAAGGACCTCACCACCACCTACGACGCCGGGCGCCGGGGCAAGGGCTGGCGGAAAGTGAAGCCGGTACACACCCTCGACCTCGTGGTGCTCGGCGCCGAATGGGGTCACGGCCGGCGGACGGGCTCGTTGTCGAACCTGCATCTCGGCGCCCGCGACCCCGACGACCCGGCGAGGTTCGTCATGGTCGGCAAGACCTTCAAGGGCCTCACCGACGAACTGCTTGCCTGGCAGACCGAACAACTCCTCACACGCGCCCTCGACTCCACACAGCGCACCCCCGACGACGGCTGGGTGGTGATGGTGCGGCCCGAACTCGTCGTCGAGATCGCGGTCGACGGCGTGCAGCGCTCCACCCGCTACCCGGGCGGGGTCGCACTCCGTTTCGCCCGGGTGAAGGGCTATCGACCCGACCGCTCGGCCGACACCGCCGACACGATCGACACGGTCCGCTCCGTCGGCCGCCCGAACTGACCTCCGGGTAGTCGGAACCCGGCGGGCATTCAGCTCGTTCTCAGGTTCATCGAACACACTCGAGGCATGGCTCGTGCGAGACTTCGCACGGCTGAGGAGGCAGAGATGCGACTGGGATGGCGAATGATGTTGGTGTGGCTGGCGGCCATCGCGATGGTCGCCGCCGCGTGTGGTGGATCGGACGCCGCGTCCGAATCGGCGAGCGACGAGTCCGCCGACGACGTCCGGGCCGAGACCTCCGAGGACTCCGGCGACGAGGACGAGGCCGACGGCGAGGGCTCCGGCGACGGTGAGACCGTCGAGGCCGGCGACGACACCGACACGGGTGACGGCGACGGCGAGTCGTGGGAGACCTACGAGTCGCCGATCGGCTCGTTCCTGGGCGCCCCCTCGTTCGCTCCCGACGAGGACAGCGACGATCAGTTCATCGAGATGGAGCGACAGGTCCAGCAGATGGTCGTCGAGTGCATGACGGCGCAGGGCTTCGAGTACTACCCCGAGGATCCGGAACAGTTCATCGGCTTCGACGGTGGCCTCGACGACGACTGGGGCAGCGAGGAGTGGGCCGCCACCTGGGGCTTCGGAATCACCACCATGGCGTTCGGCCAGAGCCAGGTCGGCCCCGACCTCCTCGGGTATCCCGACGACGACATCTTCCCGGCCGACGACGGTCAGCAGACCGAGGACCCGAACCAGGTCTACGTGTCGTCGCTCAGCGAAGGCGAGATCGAGGCCTACTACGCCGCCCTCTGGGGTGAGCAGCCCGAGTTCGACGAGACCGCCACGCAGGAGGAGATCGACGCCTACTTCGAGGACTACGTGCCCACCGGGTGCTACCCCGAGGCCCAGGAGGAGATCTTCGCCGCGGAGTTCGGTGGCGGTGAGGCCATGGTCTCGTTCGAGGAGGAGTTCGGCGACCAGCTCGAGCAGATCTACGAGCGGGTCGAGGCCGACCCCCGGATCGAGGAGCGACGCCAGGCCGTCGACGCCTGCCTCATCGACGCCGGCCAGCAGCCGCTGCCCGAGAACGGCGATGTCTGGCTCCTGTTCGAGGACGACCTCAACGCCCTCCAGGACGAGGTCTGGGGCGCCTTCGACGAGCAGTTCTTCGACGAGGAAGGCGGCGAGATCGCCGAGGACGTCGGTGGTGTGACCGAGACCGACGAGGAGGGCGGCGATCCCTTCGAGTACGTGCAGCCCGAGCTGAACGACGACCAGAAGCAGCGCCTCGGCGCTCTCCAGGAGGCCGAGCTCGCCCTGGCCGCCGCCGTCACCGAGTGCGGTGGGTCGGTGTTCGGCAGCTTCGGCGGCGGCGACGAGATCTACTTCGAGGTGCTCGCCGAGTACGAGCAGCAGTTCCTCGATGACAACGCGGCGGCGCTCGAGCAGTACCGCGGCGCCTTCAACGGATGAGCCGCCGCGGAGCGCTCGCCATCGTCACGGTCGTGGCGGTGGCGGCGGCCGCGTTGGGATGGATCGCCGGGCGCCAGATCAAGTCACCGGCCGAGATCGCGGCCGACGCCGCGCCCCCGCCGGCCTCCAACGTCACGGTCCCGATCGAGACCCTGTCGCTGTCCTCCAGCGTGATCACCCGTGGCGACGTGGTCTTCGCCGACTCGCTCAACCTCCGGGTGAGTGCATCCATCGACGGCTCGACGATCGTGACCCGCCAGCCCTGGCAGGTCGGTGACGAGTTGACCGAAGGTGACGTGATCGTCGAGATCGGCGGCCGACCGGTGTTCGCCCTCCAGGGCGAGCTCCCGGTGTTCCGCAGCTTCGGTCCGTCGGTCAACGGCCCCGATGTCGAGCAGCTCGAGGCCGCCCTCGATCGCCTGGGCCTCGCGCCCGGCACGATCGACGGCGTCTACGACGCCGACACCCAGGCCGCCGTCGAGCAGCTCTACCGCAACGCCGGCTACACCCCGAACCTGCCCTCGGTCGACGATCTCGCCCGCCTCGACGGCGACGAGGACGCCGTGACCGCGGCGGAGCGACGGGTCCGGGACATCACGCAGCAGGGCACCGGACTCCCCGAGTCCCAGCGCCTCCAGCTCCAGGGTGAGATCGACCGGTCACAACGGGCACTCGAGGACGCCGAGCGACAGCGCGACGAGATCATCGCCCCCTTCTGGGAGGCCACCGGCGCGGCCCAGGCCGACCTCGATGCCGCCCAGGCCGAGCTCGAAGCAGCGGCCGCCCGCCGGGTCCAGGGCCAGCAGGGCACCGACCCCGACACGGGCGATCCCATCACCGCCGCCAAGCTCGATGAGCTGATCCAGGCCGAGGTGGCCCTGACCGCCACCCGGGACGATCTGCTCGCCGTGCGCGACGACGCTTCGGCCGCCGAGATGGCGGCGAAGCGGGAGCAGGACGGGTTCGTCGCCGACGCCGCCAACCAGCTCGCCATCGCCCGGGCCTCGCTGAACGAGGCCCTGTCGGGCGACACGGGCGTGAGTGCCGACGACGTGAGCGACGCCCGTGAGGACCTCGCCGACGCCCGGGAACGGCTCAGCCAGACCCGAGCCCAGATCGGCACGACCTTTCCCGGCCGCCGAGTTGTTGTTCCTGCCGTTCCTGCCCCGTGAGGTCCAGCAGATCAACGTCGAGGTCGGCGACTTCGCCAACGAGGCCGTCATGACCGTGACGGGCTCGGGTGCACGGGTCGACGGCAGTGTCTCGGCCGCCGACCGATCGCTCGTCTCGGTGGGACAACGGGCCGTGCTCGACAACGCGTCGCTCGACCTCGAGTTCGAGGCCGAGATCACCGAGGTGGCGGATGAACCCTCCGGTGGCGCCGGCCGCTACCGGGTCCGGTTCGAACCGACCGAGCAGGTTCCCGTCGACGCCTACTTCCAGAACTTCCGCGTGACCATCCCGATCGACACGACCGGTGGCGACGTGCTCGCCGTGCCGCTCGCGGCGCTGTCGGCCAACGCCGACGGCTCGGCACGGGTGGAGGTCGAGGACGAGGACGGCACCGTGCGCCGCGTCGAGGTGATCCCGGGTCTGCGAGCCCAGGGCTTCGTCCAGATCACCCCCGTCGACGACGAGCTCGCCGAGGGCGACCGGGTCGTGGTCGGCCTCGCCACGGGCGACTCGGGCGAGGCGTCCTCGGACGAGTCCGAGGACGCCGAGTCCGACGGCGACGACACCTCCGACGACGCCGACGACTCGTGACCGCTCCCGTCGTCGAGCTGATCGGGCTCGGTCGTTCGTTCCCCGGCAACCCGCCGGTGGAAGCACTCGTCGACGCCGACCTCGTCGTCGAACGTGGCGACTATCTGGCGATCGTCGGCCCGTCGGGGTCGGGCAAGTCGACGCTGCTCCACCTGCTCGGCCTGCTCGATCGTCCGACCTCGGGGGTCTACGCCCTCGACGGCATCGACACCGCGTCACTCGACGATCGGGAACGGGCCGGCATGCGGGCCCATCGCATCGGGTTCGTCTTCCAGTCGTTCCACCTGCTCGCCAACCGCACGACGGTCGAGAACGTGATGCTGTCCGAGGTGTACCGCAAGGGTTCACGTCGGGAGCGCCGCCAGCTCGCGTCCGAAGCACTGGAGCGGGTGGGCCTCGGGCATCGGCTCGACGCCATGCCGACCACCCTGTCGGGCGGCGAACGCCAGCGTGTCGCCGTCGCCCGGGCACTCGTCGGCCGACCGAGCCTGCTGCTCGCCGACGAACCGACCGGCAACCTCGACACCAACACGTCCGACCAGATCCTCGATCTGTTCGCGGAGTTGCACGACGACGGGCTCACGCTGGCCGTGATCACCCACGATCTCGAGGTGGCCGACGTCGCCGAACGTCGGGTGCAGATCCGCGACGGCCGACTGTCGGAGCTGCCCGCCGGAGTCACCTCGTGACCACCCCCACCTGGATCTCCGACACCGAGGCCGTGCCCCGATCGGGCCTGACCGCGGGCGACCTGGTCGGTGAGGTGAGCACGGCGCTCACGGCTCGACCCGCCCGGACGTTGCTCACCGCACTCGGCACGATCCTCGGCGTGGCCGCGCTCGTCGCGACGCTCGGGCTGGCCAAGACCGCGGGCAATCAGATCGTGCGCCAGTTCGACGAGCTCGAGGCCACGCGGATCGTCGTGACCAACGCACCGCGCCAGACCCGGGACGAGAACACCCAGCTCAACGCCATCCCCTTCGACGCCGAGGACCGCCTCGTCCGTCTCAACGGGGTGCGCGCCGCCGGCACGAAGTCACCCGTCGAGCTGAACGGCGCCCTCGCCCGGGCCGTGCCGGTCATCGACCCGCTCGGCCAGAACGAGTTCCAGATCCCCGTGATCGCCGTCAGCCCGGGCCTGTTCGAGGCCGTGCGGGCCGAGACCCGGACCGGACGCTTCTTCGATCACGGCCACAACGACCGGGGCGACGCCGTCGCCATCCTCGGCCCCGGCGCCGCCAACCGGCTGAACGTGGCCCGCATCGACAACCTGCCGGCGATCTTCATCGGTGAGGAGCCGGTGGCGGTCATGGGCATTCTCGACGACGTCGCCCGGGAGCCGGACCTGCTCAACGCGATCATCGTGCCCGACGGCCTGGCCCGTGATCGGTTCGGCCTGAGTGGTGTCGACGAGGTGCACATCGACGTCGAGGTCGGCGCGGCGGAGCTCATCGGCGAACAGGCACCCCTGGCCCTCTCCCCCAACGACCCGGGCTTCGTCCGGTCGAGGGTCCCCCCGTCGCCCCGGGCGGTGCGCTCCACGGTCGAGTCGGAGGTGAACGCGCTGTTCCTGGTGCTCGGTGGTCTGTCGTTGCTCGTCGGCGCGATCGGCATCGCCAACGTGACGCTCGTGTCGGTGCTCGAGCGCACCGGCGAGATCGGACTCCGACGGGCGCTCGGCGCGACCCGAGGCCACATCGCCGGCCAGTTCCTCACCGAATCGGCGGCGCTCGGACTCTTCGCCGGCGTGCTCGGCGCGAGCCTCGGCGTGTTGAGTGTCGTGGCCGTGTCGGCCACCCGCGAGTGGACGCCGGTGCTCGATTCCTGGCTCCCGCTCGCCGCACCGGTGCTGGGAGCGCTGATCGGCCTCGTGGCCGGGGTCTATCCGGCCTGGAAGGCGTCGTCGATCGAACCGATCACGGCGTTGCGCGTCGGCGCCGGTTGACCGGCACCGCGGCCCGCCAGACCACCGCTCAGTTGTCGGCCACCGAGAGCTGGAACGACGACGCCCCGGCGGTGGCCCAGATCTCGACGGTGTAGCGCCGTCCGGCCACGAGGTCGGCCTCGACGAGCGCCAGATCGTTGCCCGAGCGGTCCTCGCCGATCACGGTCCCGTCCGGGGCGGTCACCCGGAGGTGCAGGTCGGCCGTGGTCGACCAGTCGAGCACGAACCGCGTCGGGCCGGATCGGTCGGCGGTCCACCGCATCGTCTGGCTGACGGCCCCGTTCGTGCCCGAAGCGTCGGCTCGACCCGACCGGATCGTGGTCTGGTCGGCCGGTGAGGCGAGTCGCACGTCGATCGAGCCGGAGCCGCTGCGCGACCAGACGGCCAGGCGACGGGTCACTCCCGCCTCGAGCGGCACCATGATCGAGGAGTCGCCGGGAGCGGTGGCGGCGACGAAGTGACCGAACGAACCGCGCACACTGGCGCCGGCATCGAGGGATCCGCCGGTGAGCAGATCGAGGCGATGCAGGCCCGTGGTGTCGGCGGTGAGTTCGATCTCGATGCGATCGCCGCTGCGGTCGAGCCGGTCGGAGAGCAGGAGCGACCCCGCGCTGCGGGCCGGCGCCGCGGCCACGGGGGCCGCGGGTGCCGCCGAGGTCGTCGTCTGGCGTCGAGTCGTCGAGGTGGTCGGCGCGGGCCGGGTCGTCGTCGGGGCGGCCGTCGTGGGGGCGGCGGTGGTCGGCGCGACCGTCGTCGTGGTGGTCGGGGCGGCCGTCGTGGGGGCCGCCGTGGTCGGGACCCGGGGGTTCGTCGTCGTCGGCGCGGGCCGGGTGGTCGAGGTCGTCGTGGGCGCAGGACGGGTCGTGGTGGTCGTCACGGGTGGGGCGACGACGGCGGCCGCGGGCGGACGGCCATGGAGCGTCCGCACCATGTCACCGAAGGCGGGCATCACCGACGGGCTCGAGTCGAGCCGCCAGTTGCAGCTGTTCTGCCCGTCACGTTGATCGTGGACCGAGTTGAACCAGATCACCGTCGAGAACTGCTCGTAGCCGGGGCTGACGAGGAGGTCGGCCGTCTCGCGGATCCAGCGGGCCTTCCGACCGGCACCGGCTTCGGCCGATCCGAGCTCGGAGATCATCAGCTCCATCCCGGGATAGCGGGCCCCGAAACGGCGGAACGGTTCGAGCGCCTCGGCGGCGCTCCGCCACGGGTCGTTGAAGCCCGGGCGACAGCCCGCCCAGTTGTAGGCCGCGGCACCGAACGCGTCGACCCAGCCGTCACCGGGATACCAGCGACCGGCCGTCCGTCGATCGTTCTGATCGACCCGGAACGAGTAGCTCGTCATCGTCCAGGCACGATTCGGCTGTGCGCCCCGCTCCGCCATCACCGTCATCACCTGACGCCATGCGGCGATGAAGTCGTCGGCGTCGCCGAGCGCGACGTTGATCCGGCTCTCGGGTTCGTGCTGGAACGTCAGATGCACCCGGTCTTCGTATGGCTCGATGCTGTCGCCCCAGCGGGTGAGGTGGCCGTGGAGGGCGCTGCCCGGCGCCGCGTTCGCGAGGTCGCGCCAGCGGACCCGGCCCGCTCGCGTCGAGCTGTCGATCGAGATCCACAGGTCGTGGCCGGAGTCGAGCAGGCGTTGCTCGGAGGCGTTCGGGAATCGGTCGTCGAGCCGCTTGAAGATCCGGACGACGTCGAGGCCCTGCCCGATGGCACCCTCGATCTGAGCCACCCGCGCGGGATCGCCACCGCTGACACCGACGTCGAGACGCCGGCCGTTCTGTGCATCCACCGCACCGGGGACGGCCACCACCGTCGCGCCCACCAGCAGTGCCGTCAGCACTGCCCGCATCATCCGTGTCACGCCGTGTACTCCCTCACTCGCCGTGATCGACACTACCCAGCGTGGCGGTGACCGCCCAGAGCGGTGGAAGGAAATGGGTCGTTCGGCCCAGCTGCGGTCCCCGTGGTGGTGGGGTCGTCGATGGAGAGGCCGAACGGAGGCGTCAGCGTTCGGGCTGACAGCTCGGACACCACCAGATGTTGCGCCCGTCGATGTCGGCGGCGACGACCGTCGTGCCGCAGCGGCGACATGGGCGGTTGTGGCGCTTGTACACGTAGAGCTTCTCGCCCCGCCCGAGCTCGCTGCGTCTCGTGCGGCCGAGATCGGCGGGATCGACGGTGACGATCTTCCCGGCGCGTTCGCCCTCGACGAGTTCGATCACCGACAGGTCCCAGAGTGCGTCGACCTCGTGGGCCAGCACCTCCTTCGACGGCACGAACGGGTGGATGCCGAGGAGGAACAGCAGCTCGGCGCGGTAGACGTTGCCAAGGCCGGCGATGACCTTCTGATCGAGCAGCGCCTTGCCGATCGGGATCGATCGGGTGGCGAGGCGAGCGGCGAACCGCTCGGCACCATCGGCCGGTCGAGCGATCGGATCGGGGCCCAGGCGGGCTTCGAGGGCGTCGATCGCGCCGGGGTCGAGCACCTCGCACGCGGTCGGGCCCGCGAGGTGGAGTTCGTCGGTGTCGGTCCAGAGCAGGAGCCGACAGTTCGGCGACGGCTCCGGCGCGGGCTGGCGACGCAGGCGGAACTTGCCGAACAGGCCGAGGTGGATGTGCAGGTGGTCGTCGGAGTCGAACCGGTAGATCAGATGCTTCCCGATGGCCCGGATCTCGGCGACCGTCTGCCCGTCGAGGCGGGCGGCACCCTCGTCGAACCGTCCCTGTGGCGATGCCGTCCGCACGACCTCACCGGCGAACCGCCGGCGCTGCAGCCGGGCCTGGCGATGGAGGACGTGACCTTCGGGCATGCCGCATGATCGGCGAGGTCGGGTCGCACACGTCGGACCGGACGGTCCCGGTCATTCGAGGTGGGGCGGCCGTGGGTTCTCGGTGAGGTGGATGTCGCCTGTGCGGAGGGGTTCGTGGGTGGGTTTGTGGAATCTGGGTGGCGGGTCGGGGCTGTCCGGGTCGGGCGGGTCGGGTGGTTGTCGGGGTGGCCGGTTCCAGGGCACGCCGTGTTGGTTGGTGATCACCACGCCGCCGGGAGCATCGGCAGATGCTTGGATGTCGAACTCGCCCCGGTGGTGGGCCTGGTGGCAGGCCGAACACAACGTGATCAGGTTCTCCGGGTCGGTCGCCCCACCATCGATCCAGTGGTGGAGGTGGTGGGCGTCGAGGTTCCGGGTCCGTCCGCAGACCAGGCAGCCCTGGTCGCGGTGGAGGATCTGGTTCCTCAGGCTGTCCGGCACCGTCCGAGACGTCCGGCCCAACGCCAAGGGTGTGCCGGCTTCGTCGATCACCGCCTGCGTCGACGCGTCACACGTGATGAGGCGCAACAACTCGTCCGGCACGGTCGGCCCGAGGTGGGTGGATCCGATGAGGCCTCGTTTGGTGAGGTCGAGGTGGACGAACACGCGGGTCCGGTCTCGTCGGGAGCGTGAGGGGTCGTGGTCGGTGGCGGTGTCGATGAGGTCCATGAACGCGTCGAACCCGGTGACCCGATTTGTTTCGTCGAGTTCGTGGCGGAGTTTCGAGCGGAACTGGTCGAGGGTGGTGCGGACACGGTTCCCGGCTTCGGCGTCGCCTTCGACCCGCAGGACGAACCGTCCCGACTCCGTCGTCGACATCGACAACGACCCCGCAGCAGCAGCGTCGGTCTCCTCGTCATGTGATGGGGGCGTCGGCGGGTCCTCAGCGAATGAGTACGAGCGCATGACCCGACTGAGTTGGTTCATCGTCAACTCACGGGCGAGGCGCCCGGATGAGGCTTCGAACGTGGTGGGTGCGTGCTTTGCGATCAAGGCGACTTGGTCCGATGACAGCTCGCCATTGCGGAACAGGCGCATTGTTTCGTCGAGTTCGTCGCGGCGTTCCGCGATCTTCACCAACTTCACGGCTTGGCTGATGGAGAGGCCGAGGTTCCACTGCACCCAGTGGGTGACCGATCGGATCCCGTCACCGCGCCAGGCGTCGGTGGCGATGACGTCGGCGATCAGATCCACCGCGGCGGCGTCGGCGACGTTGCGTGCTCCCGCCACGGTGGCGGCCTGTTCGATCGCCGCATGCCAGGCCCGGTCCAACGCGTCAGGGTCCACCCACCCCGGCCCGCTCGTCAGTCCATCTCCCACAAACCGGACCATAGGCACAGGGGTCTGACAGCGAACTCGGTCAGCTCGTCGTGACGGGAGGCAGAGTGGCGAGCCACTCGTCGATCTCGGGGCGAGAGCGGAGCACGACGGTCTGGGCCCGGGGCCACTCGTTCGACTCGAAGAGGGCGAGGTACTTCGTTCGGTAGCGCTCGTGGTTCGTCCACGACCAGCGGATGATGTTCTCCGCTGGATCCCAGCGGGTGAAATTGGTCAGCGGTTCCCGGTTGCCGTTCCAGAGCTCCTCGAGAGTCACCGCCCGGCGTACCGTGCGCCGAACCACCTGCTCCATGACCCGCCACCGAGGGAGGTCGAGCAGGACCACCACATCGGCAGCGCCTCGCACGACGTCGCCGACCCAGCTGTTGTAGTTCCCATCACAGACCCAGTGATCGTGGGACTCGACCTCGGCGGCCACGGAGCGACGCATCGCCGTCTCCCCGGCTTCGACCCAGCCCGGTTGGTGCTGGTGTGCATCGAGCTCGATGTGGTGGGCACCCGTGCGCTCGGCGACCCGACGAGCCAGCGTCGTCTTGCCCGAACCCGAATTGCCGACGATGGAGATGCGCACCCTACGAACCTAGGCGAGGCCCACACGGCGGATCGCTAGCCTCGGGCGCTTGACCGGGACCACGACATCTTCGCTCTCCCCGACCGATCGGCGGGCGCTCTCGGCCGTGGCCGTGCAGTTCTTCGTCAACGGCGCCGTGGTCGCCTCGTTCCTCCCCCGCCTTCCCGAGATCCGCGACCGGATCGACCTGACGCTCGACCAACTCGGGCTGCTCCTCGCCGCAGCCGTCTTCGCCGGCATCGCGGCCTCGTTCGCCGTCGGCCCACTCGTCGCCGCCCTCGGCACCCGTCGCCTCATCCTCGGCGGCGGCCTCGTCCTCGTCGGCGCCCTCGCCCTCGTCGGCGCCGCCGACAGCGTGCCCCTGCTGCTGCTCGGACTCGTCGGGATCCAGGCCGCCGACGTCTGTGTCGACGTCCCGATGAACCTCCAGGGCAGTTGGCTGAGCGCCCGCCGGCACACCCCCGTCATGAACCGCCTCCACGGCCTCTGGAGCCTCGGCACCGTGCTCGGCGCCATCGTCGCCACCCAGGCCACCGCGGCCGAGCTGTCGCTGCGCACTCACCTCTTCATCGCCGCCGGACTGTTCGCGGTCGCCATCCTCGGTGTCGGAGCGAACCTCCTCCGGGTCGACGAGCGCGGTGACGAGCCGGACCCCGACGACGCCACGACCGAGACCTCCGGTCGAGGTCGCCGGAGCGGGCCCCGCTGGCGACTGCTGCTCCTCATCGGAGCCGCATCCGGTGGCGCCTTCGCCGCCGAGCAGACCTCGAGCGACTGGGCCGCCTTCCGGCTCATCGACGACCTCGGCAACACCGCCGCCCTCGGCGCGCTCGGCTACGTGGCCTACACGCTCGGCATGACCGTCGGCCGCTTCGCCGGCGACAGCGTGGTCGTCCGGATCGGCGACGACCGACTCGCTCGACTGTCGATCGTGCTCGCCTCGGTGGGTGCGGTGGCCTCCACCCTCGTCGACCTCACCGCAGCCGTGCTCGCCGGGCTCTTCGCCACCGGGCTCGGCGTCGCCACCTTCTTCCCGACGCTCTACGACCAGGCCGCCCAGATGCCCGGCGGCGGCGCCGGTGGTCTGGGCGCCGTCACGGCCGGGAGCCGGGCGATGGGACTGTTCGCACCGCTCGTCATCGGAGCACTCGCCGCCACCGACACCTTCGACGTCGGCATGGCGATCGCCACGGTGGTGCTCCCGAGCATCCTGTTGTTCGGTGCGGTGATGTGGCCCCGCCGCAGCGGGGCCCGCTTCGCCTGAGGGCGACGGCTCGGCGCGTCACCACGCCGAGCCGTGGCGGATCACAGCGTCACGACGCTGCGGAGCACCTCGCCCTTGTGCATCTTGTGGAACGCCTCCTCGACGGCATCGAGGTCGATCGTCTCCGACACGAAGCCACCCAGGTTCAGGCGGCCCTGGAGGAACAGGTCGATCAGCATCGGGAAGTCCCGGCTGGGCAGGCAGTCGCCGTACCACGACGACTTCAACGCGCCGCCACGACCGAAGATCTCGATGAACGGGAGCTCGACCTTCATCTCGGGGTTCGGCACACCGACCAGCACCACGGTGCCGGCGAGATCGCGGGCGTAGAACGCCTGCTCGTAGGTCTGCGGCAGGCCCACGGCCTCGATGGCCACGTCGACACCGTTGCCGTCGGTGAGTTCCCGGATCGCCTCGACGGCATCGACCTCGGAGGAGTTGACGGTGTGGGTGGCGCCGAAGTCCTTGGCCCACTCGAGCTTCTGGTCGTCGATGTCGACGGCGATGATCGTGCGGGCGCCGGCGATGCGGGCACCTTCGAGCGCGGCGTTGCCGACACCGCCGCAGCCGAACACGGCGACGGTGTCGCCCCGGCCGACCTCACCAGTGTTGATGGCGGCGCCGATCCCGGCCATCACGCCGCAGCCGAGCAGGCCGGCGACCTCCGGCGGGGCGGCTTCGTCGACCTTCGTGCACTGGCCGGCGGCGACGAGGGTCTTCTCGCAGAACGCCCCGATGCCGAGCGCCGGCGACAGCTCGGTGCCGTCGGTGAGCGTCATCTTCTGCGTCGCGTTGTGGGTGGCGAAGCAGTACTGCGGCTTGCCCTTGGCACACGAGCGGCACTGACCACACACGGCACGCCAGTTCAGGATCACGTAGTCGCCGACGGCGACGTCGGTGACACCCTCACCGACCGACTCGACCACACCGGCGGCCTCGTGGCCGAGGAGGAACGGGAACTCGTCGTTGATGCCGCCCTCCCGGTAGTGGAGGTCGGTGTGGCAGACGCCGCAGGCCTTGATGGCCACGACGGCCTCTCCGGCGATGGGGTCGGGGATGACGATGTCGGTCACGGTGACCGGCTCCCCCTTGGCCATGGCGATGACACCCTTGACGGTCTGCGGCATTCCGGTTCCCCCTGCGATCGTGGCGGCGCCGCCGATCGGCGCCCGACGCGGCAACGTAGCACCGCTCGGCGACACCGGGCCGCCGATCAGTCGGCGGTGGAAACGGCCGACCCGGACGGGCCGTCGAGGCGTCGCAGCGTCGCCCGATCGGCGTCGAGCTCGACCCGATCGCCGGTCTCGAGACCGCCGGCCACGGCGCCGAGGTTGGTGACGGCCGGCAGGCCGAGTTCGCGCAGCACGATCGAACCGTGGGAGAGATCACCACCGATCTCGACCGCCACCGCGGCGACCGAGGAGAAGATCGGCACCCAACCGGCATCGACGCTGCGGGCGACGAGGACGGTGTCGGCCGGGTCGAACCCGTCGGGCAACGAAGCCGGGGGCTCCGCCGCTCGCAGAGCTCGACCGCGCACCGCACCACGGGTCAGTCCGAGGCCTCGCCAGATCCCCGCTCCGGTGTCGGCCACGGCCGTCGGGGAGTCGAACCGGCGGAACTGATCGGCGAGGACCACCGCCTCGTCCCGGGCGCGTTCATCCCGGCGATCCGACCACCACGAACCGTCGAGGCGACCGTCGGGCTCGTCGAGGGTGTGGAGCTCGTCGACGGTGGCGTCCCACACGGCGTCGACATGGGGCAGGCGGCCGGCGGCGACGGCTCGCCCGCCGGCATCGGCGAGGCCGGCGCGCAGCTCGGCGAAGGCCGCCATCGCCTCGGAACGCAGACGCTCGCGGGCGTGCACGGCGCGAGCCGCCGGCCACCAGACGGGGCCGGTGACGGCTCGACGCAGTCGATCGGGCATCGACACGGCGCCGGTCGGCGGCAGTGGATCGGCGGCGAGTGCCCGCAGGATCGGGGCCGGCGCCTCGGCGAATCGGGGACGGGCGATGTCGGACTCGAACACACCCCGGTGCCCGTGCTCGTCGAGCCACCGCCGCCAGGCTGCCGACGCGGCGGCATCGGCGAGGATGGCTCGACGCCAGGCCTCGGGATCGTCGAGCGTGGGCCGACCGGTCGGCGACGCGTCGAGTGCGGCGCGGATCGGTCCGAGGTCGTCGAGCATGCGGGTGGCAGCGGTGCGCTGCGCCGCGAGGTGGAGATCGAGGGTGCCGAGGCCGCGCAGGACGGTCGTGGGCGGCGCCATGCCGGAGGCCAACGCTCCCATCTCCGACACGAGTCCGACGTAGACCTCGTGGAGCCCCTCGAGCAGGACGCCGAAGGGCCGATCCGACGCCGCCGCCTCGGCGCGTGCGGTCGACGCCCGCTCCCGCAACCCGGCGCCGACGGTGGCGGCCCGCCCGGGCGCGCCGGCCTGCGCCGCGGCGAGCCGGAGGAGTGTCGGGATCTTCGACACCACCCGGCGCGGGCGGAGCCCGATGTCGATGTCGGGTTCGCCGCCGTAGCTCTCGGTCACCATGCGGGTCGGCAGGCCGAGCGCCCGCACCATGTCGGTGAGCATCGTCAGATTGAGCAGCGGGCGGCCGTGGACGACCTCGACGAAGGGTCGGTGGATCGGAAGCGTCGGGTCGATCTCGTCGTAGAAGCCCACCAGGTCCTCCCCGGCGGCGACGATGAGGCTCGTCATCAACGTCGAGGGCAGCTCCGGCAGGATCTCCTTGTGGTTGGCGAGGGTGAGGGTCTCGTTGCGGCGGATGGCCGCGGTGATCGGACGCACCTGGAGCAGCCAGCACCGGCGACCGTCGTCCGCCCACTCGAGATCCCAGGGTTCGTCACCGAACTCGGCCCGCACCGCCCGGCAGACCTCGGCGAGCCGGGCCTCCCACGGGGCGAGGCGGGGGTCGGGGCGTTCACCCCGGCCGACGCGGGGCAACCGTGACGACCGACCACGATCGGTGCCGTCGACGACGGCGTCACCGAGACCCGGTGCGGCGTCGATCCAGTCGTCCTCGTGCCCGGGCTCGGAGAACGCGACCCCGGCGACGAGGGCGGGAACCATGCGCTGCACGAGCACGTCGCGGCGGCCCGCCACGCCCCGGAGATCGGCCACGTCGTCCCACGAGGCCCGCACCCGGGCGACGGCATCGAGCACGGCGTCGGGCGCCGCATCGGGGTCGACGCCGAGCTCGGTGTGGAACGCACCCGCCATCGATCGTCCCGTGCCGTCCTCGGCCGAGAACGCCGAGCGCACCGACACCGCACCACCGAGGTCGGCGGCGGAGGCCCGGACCTGGCGGGCGACGCCGGGGTCGGCGAGATCCGCCCCGTCGAGCACGACGAACCCGCGAGGAACATCGAGCCCGACGGCGACGGCCCGATCGAGGTTGGCGGCCTTCGGACCGACCGGGCTCGGCAGTCCGGATCCGAGGGCGAGCACCACGGCCGAGGAGGTCACGGGGTCAACGGTCGACGAGTTCGATGGCGAGGTCGGACAGCACCCGGGCATAGGCATCGGGGTCGTCGACCATCGGGAAGTGACCCCAGCCGGCTTCGATCTGGCGGCGCCGGTTCGGCACCAGGCGCTCGATGACGGCCAACTGATCGACGTCGAGCACGCGATCCTTCTGGCCCCACAGCACGATCGTCGGCGTCGGGACCTCGGCGAGCCCCTCGAACCACTCGGCGGTCAGGAGGTCGAACATCGGACCGAACGACTCCGCCCGGCGGTACTCGGCGAGGAAGCGGTCGGCGAATCCCGACGGGGCGGAGCGGAACAGGAGTCGCCCGGCGACGAGCCGGACCGGGAGCGACGAGATGAGCCGCTGCACACCCGCTCGCACGGCCGGACGGGCCATGAACCGGGGAAACCACCGTTCGTCGAGGTTGGCCCCGACGATGGCGTGGAGGATCAGCCCGTCGGCGGCGTCGGGCCGCCGGGAGAGGGCGTCGAGCGCGATCGAGCCACCGATGCCGTGGCCGAGCACCACGGTCTGCCCGTCGATGCCGTCGAGTGTGGCGAGCAGGTCGTCGGTGTAGGTCGCCATGGTCGGTTCGGTGGTGCCGAGGGGCCGACCCTCGAACCCCGGCAACGTGACGGCGTGCAGGGCGACACCCTCGGCCAGGCGCTCGGGAAGCAGCGAGAACCGGAACGCTCCCCCGCCGTTGCCGTGCACGGCCACGACGGTGATGGTCGAGGGATGGGCGGCGGCGCTCATGCGGCGGCCAGTTCGGCGAGCCGGGGTTGGTCGCCGGCATGGCGGCCACGGTGTTCGGCCACCACGGCGCCGTCGCGGAGTCGGATGGCGGTGGGCAACGTCCAGCCGTCGGCGGCGCCCTTCCAACCGATCCGGTTGCCGCGGAGGAACGCGGGCACACCCGCCCGCCACGAACGCCAACCGAACATCTCCCGCCAGCCCCCACGACGGACGCCGGCGGCGGCGTACCAACGGGCGTCGGGATCGGAGACCCGCTCGGCGGCCGGCCACAGGTGAGCGAGGGTCCGATCGAACTCGGCCTCGGTGCTCTGGTGCACCAGCACCACGCGCTGATCCGGCTCGGCCTCGGCCCGCAGGTCCTGGATGAGCTCCCGTGTGAACAGGCACCCCTTGTGGCGGAGGAAGACGACGGTGAGGTCGTCGGCGTCCCGCCACTCGGCGGGCAGTGCATCGACGTCGACGAGGGGGCGGGCCATGCCGACAGTGTCCCCGACCCCGGGCGGACGGCGTCGAACCCGGGGTGGTGTGTCAGGTGTCGCCGGCCAGCGCCTCGGCGGCCGCGGCGACGAGCAGCATCGGTGGCACCACCGGCAGGTCGTGCCAGACGCTCGTGTCGACGATCGTGCAGCCCGGCACCGGTCGAGGGTCGGGCGGGACGGTGGCGGCGAGATGATGCACACCGCCGGCCGGGGGCGCCGGGTCCCGGACGCCGATGCCGGCGGCCTCGAGCAGTCCGAGACCGTGACCCGTGACGGCGTCGAGGCCCGCCGCGTCGGGGGTGGTGCCGGCGGCGACGGTGTCGCCGGCCCAACACACCAGGAACGGTCCGGTGGGGCTGGTGGCGAGCAGCGCCCGCCCCCCGGGCACGACCCAGGCCGAGGTGATGGCACCGACGGGTGGCACGGGGCCGTGGTCGACGAGATCGAGCACCCGACCGAGATGGACGCGGCCCGACGGGGCGTCGTCGAGCAACCCCGAGGCGCCGAGGATCCGCGGCGTCGCCGCCGCGCCAGCCGCGAGGAGCACCCGGTCGGCGGGCAGTCGGGTCCCGGCCGAGTCGACGACACCGATCACGGCACCGTCGGTGTGGTCGAGGCACCGGATCGTCGTCCGCACGAGGTCGACCCGTTCGTCGTCGAGCGTGGCGAGGCCGGGCAGCCACCGGCGCCCGGTGCTCGGGTCGAGGGCGAGGCGGAACGGCACGGCCTCGGCACCGGCCGCCGCCAGACGGTGATCGAGCGCCCCGGCGACGGGCCGGACCACGGTCGGTGCCTGCCACCACCGGTCGACGGCGGCCTCGAGGACATCGCGGTCGGCGCCGGGCACGAGCGCCTCGGCCCCGGTCGGCCGTTGCAGCACCGCACCGTTGACCGACCCCGAGCCACCGACGCCGACACCACGCCAGATCCCCGAGGCGGGGCGTTGCACCCGGGCGCCGAGGCGCCGATCGAGCGCCGGGTGGAAGCCGACGAGCGGCGGTGGGCCGGGCTCGGGTGGCCCGGGTTCGACGAGCGTGATGCGATCCCGCGGGCCGGCCTCGCGCACGACACGGTCCAGCGCGGCGAGCCCCGCGACCCCCGCACCCACGATGACCGTCCGACGCATGGGGCGAGTGTGGCAGACCTCAGTCCGTCGGAGCGGATGGGGAGTCGGCGCCCGCGGCGACGAGCACGGGCCGGGCCATCGGGTCGTCGACGCGGAGGGCATAGAGGTCACGGCGGGGTTCGAGCGCGGAGCCACCGGCGGCGACGGCGTAGAGGATGGTGTGATCGTCGTACCACTCGACCTGATCGTCGACGCTGCGGGCCTCGGGGAGCACGGTCCGCTCCCCCGTCGCCACGTCGATGGCGACCAACCGCCACGCGGCGGAGCCGTCGTCGAGTTCGAGCCGGTCCTTCACGACGATCGTCGACCCGTCGGGCGACCACGAGGGGCACTCGCCGTGACCAATGGCCTCGCCGGTGAGTCGGTCGGGATCGACGCGAACCAGATGGAACTCGCCGTCGTTGTCCGATGCGTCGGTCATGGTGACCACGAGCCCGTCGGCGGCCGGGTTCCAGCTGGCACCCCAGAAGTTGTTGGCCTGGGAGTCGAGCGTGCCGTCGGGCCCCGAGACCCGCAGCATCTCCATGTGCCACAGGTTGTCGTCGTGGTCGAACACCCCGGTGAAGGTCGACAGCGACCCGGGATCGCCGTAGCCGTGACCGGCCACGAACGTGGTGAAGCCGTAGCGGCGACCGTCGGGGGACACCCGGACCCGACTCGGTGTGCCCACCATCGAACGGGACGCCACCACGTCGAGCCCGTCGTCGCTGCGGGTGACGGTGTGCACATCGGAGGTCCCGGTGACCGCGGAGGCCAGCTCGAGACAGACGGCCACCTGCCGGCGCTCGTGATAGCGGTCGCACGTGATGTCGTGGTCGATCCGTTCACCCGAGGGTCGCAGATCCTGGACCCGGCCGTAGGTGGGTGAGCCCGGGCGACGGTCGATCACCGTGATGAACCGGTCGAGACCCGACGGGGTGGGCACCGGATCGATCGGATCGGTGTCGACGTAGGCGAGCACGCCGGGGGCGAGGGCCGTGTCGGGCAGTGCGACGGCATCGGGACCGCCGGTTCGTCCGGCGTCGTCGGCGGCGCCGATGACGAGCACCCCAGCGACGACGCTCAGCACGGTGAGGACCAGACCCACACCGAGCACCATCGGTCGGGACGGTCCGGACAGAACGCCGGGGTCGGTCATGGCGTGGCCTCCTCGTGGTGGTTGCCGGGCGTGGTCGGTACGAACAGTCCGCGGGCCCGACGGGCCCACACGAGGCCCGCGAGGACGACGGCCATGGCGACGGCACAGGCGACGGTGGCGCCCGCCCGGGTCCAGAGCAGGCCGAAGCCGGCGGATGCGATGAGACGACCCGCCAGCACCATCGAGGTGAAGGCCGCGATCGCCCGACCCCGCAGCCCCGGGTCGAGCCGTGACGCCAGGGCGGCGACACCGACACCGTCGGTCGCCGCGTAGTGCAGGCCGAGGGCCCCGACGGCGACGGCGGCGAGGGCGACGCCCCGGCCGTCGAGTCGAACGAGGTCGCCTCCCGGGGTCGCGGCCGCGACCCACAACGCCCCGTAGACGGCGAGCAACGGCAGGTGGCCGGCGACATACACCCGGGTCGGGCCGATCCGATCGGCGAGGCGCCCCACCGGCACGGCCAGCACGACGAACACGAGCGCCGAGGCGGCGAACAGCAACGGCACGACGGCGAGCGACACCGCACCGGTCTCCCGAAGGGCGATGAACACGACCGGGTCGCCGACGGCGCCGAGGCCGAGCACGACACCGACCGTCATGAGCGACCGGGCGACCGGGTCCGTCCGCAGTATCCGCCACGCGGACAGCGTCGGTGCGCTCGGTCCGGTGGCGGCGGCTCCGGGCGACATGGTCGGTGACGGCACGAAGGCGGCCAGCCAGACCAGGCCGGCCACGGCGGCGAGACCACTCAACAACCACACGGTGTCGAACCGGCCGGGAGCGATCGAGAGGAAGGCGAACACGAGGATCGGACCGAGCAGCGCGCCGGCGGTGTCGAACGCCCGATGGACCCCGAATGCCGCGGCCGGACCCAGGCGGCCCGTGTTGCGGGAGATGAGGGCGTCGCGGGCCGGGCTCCGCAATCCCTTCCCCACCCGATCGAGGCCGGTGGCCACGAGCACCGGGCCGAGGGCGGCGGTGAGGACGAGCAACCAGCGGGTGAGCATCGACAGGCCGTAGCCGGCGAGGGCGACCTGCTTCGGACCCCGTCGCCCGTCGGCGAGGCGGCCACCGAGGAGCCGGACCGCGATGGCGGCCGCCCGCTGGAAGCCGTCGAACACGCCGAGCAGTGCGACCGTGAACCCGAGTTCGCCCGCCAGGTAGAGCGGTAGCGCGGCGGCCACCATCTCGGAGGAGATGTCGGTGAAGAAGCTGGTGAGCCCGAGGGCGAGCAGGGCCACCGGGACCCGCCGGCCCCGTGGGGAACCGGCGGTGGCGTCGCCGGGCTCGACGGTGGCCGTCGCCGACCTCGAGCGCTCCGCCAGATACATGCGCCTCCCGTCGGCACGCACACCCGGGGCGTGAGTGACGGAGGTCCCGAGCACGACCACCCATCAAGGTCGGGGATCCTTCCCCTCGTGACGCTCCGTGGGGGCCTGCCATCGTGGTGTCCAGCGACGTGATGTGGAGGGCACCGGACAACAACGGAGCCTCTCCAAAATGAACAAGAACATTTCCTCCAAGCGCCTCTCGACCCGCACCCTGGCCGCCGTCACCGGCACCGCCGCTCTCGCCGGTGTCCTGATGCTCCCGGCCGCCGCCGGGGCCGAGTCCACCTGCAGCTCGCACAGCCTCGGTGGCGTGCAGCTCGCCAACGGTGTCCGGGTCATCGGCCCGTCGACGTCGGTGTCGATCCCCGCCGGTGCCACCGTCTCGGTGTCCGCCAGCCACTCCGACTCCCACGCCGACCGTGCGATCGGCTTCGCCCAGCCGGGTGAGAAGTTCGTCGTCCAGTTCCTCGACGCCGGCGGCAACGTGATCGCCAACTCGTGGGCCTCCCCCGACCTCGCCGACGACACCGACTCCGCCTCGTGGAGCGGCAGCCTCGGCTCCGTCACCCTGCCGTCGGCCGCCGCCGCCATCCGGGCCCACCACGGTGGTGGCGACCCCCACACCGCCAACTCCTTCATCGTCGGTTCGGCCAACCTCTGCTGGACCCCGGCCCCCGAGCCGGAGCCCACCACGACCACCACCGAGGCCGAGGTCGAGACCGAGACCGAGACCGAGACCAGCGAGGTCCCCGAGACCGACGCCGGCGCCGGTGTCGACACCACGCCGCAGACCACTCCCGAGGTCACCCCCGACACCCAGCCGGCCGCCCCGGCCCCGGCGGAGGAAGCTCCGGCCGCCGCCCCGGCCGCCGAGCCCAAGACCGACACCACGACCACCAAGACCGAGCCGGCTGCGGCCCCCGCCACCCCGGCCGCCCCGGCGACCGAGACCGTGGTCCAGGGCTCGACCCAGACCCGCCAGGAGCTCCCCGAGACCGGCTCGGAGACCCTCGTCTTCGCCGGCATCGGCTCGGTGCTCATGGCCGCCGGTCGGGGTCTGATCCGGACCTCGAAGCGCCACGCCTGAGCGCTCGGTGAGACGCCTCGCCGCCAACCCGTAGCGGTGAGCGAGGGCTCGTCACGAGGACCATTTCGGTCTGGGTGTCCGGTCAGGCAGACTCGGTCATCGTGAACGTGGCCCGACAACTCATCCTCGGCATCACCGATCGGCCCGCACCGATCCTGGAGACGCCGGGGGGAACGGCACTCGAAGCGGCCGAGCTCGTCACACGAGCCGGCCGCTTCGCCGCGTCACTGGCCGCACTCGGCGTGACGCCGGGCGATCGCGTGGCCGTCCAGGTGGGTACCTCGCCCGACGCGGTCGCCCTCCATCTCGGGATCCTCGGGATCGGGGCGGTGACGGTGCCGCTCAACCCCGCCTTCACCGACACCGAGCTCGAGCACTACCTCGGTGATGCCCAGCCGACGGTGTTCGTGGTCAGCCCGGAGCGGCTCGGCACGGCTCGGGAGCTCGCGGCCCGCTTCGGGGTCGATGCGGTGGAATCGCTCGGCGTGGCCTCGCTCGACGCATCCGGCGACGGCACCCTGGCCGAGCGGGCCGACGCCCTCGCCGATCCGGGGCGGCTCGATCCGGTGGAGCGGGCCGACGACGACCTCGCCGCCCTCGTGTACACCTCGGGCACGACGGGTCGACCGAAGGGGGCGATGAACACCCATGGCGGCCTGCTCGCGAACGGGCGCGCCCTCGTCGAGGTCTGGGGGCTCGGCCCCGACGACGTCACCCTGCACTGCCTGCCGCTGTTCCACGTGCACGGCCTGTTCGTGGCGCTCCACACCGCGCTGCTCGCCGGGGCCCGTACGCTCCTGCTGCCACGGTTCACGGTCGAGGGCGTGCGTGGCGCCCTCGCCGACTCCACGGTCTTCATGGCGGTGCCGGCCATCTGGCGGCGGCTGCTCGACGACCCCGGCTTCGGCGACGACGCCCGACATCTCCGCCTCGTGACGTCGGGCTCGGCTCCGCTGTCCGAGCTGGTCTTCGCCGAGATCGAGTCCCGCACGGGGCACCGACCGGTGGAGCGCTACGGCATGTCCGAGGCCGGCATCATCACGTCGAACCCGCTCGACGGCGAACGGGTGCCCGGCTCCGTCGGCTACCCCCTCCCCCACGCCAGCGTCCGCATCGCCGGTGGTGGCGAGACGGGTGAGGTGGAGGTCGCCGGGCCGCACCTCCTGTCGGGCTACTGGCGGCGTGCCGACGCCACGGCCGAGGCGTTCACCGACGACGGCTGGTTCCGCACCGGTGACATCGGCGGGCTCGACGACGACGGCCGGCTCCGTCTGCGGGGTCGGGGGTCGGACATGATCATCTCCGGCGGCGAGAACGTGTACCCGAAGGAGATCGAGCTCGTGCTGGATGCCGTCGACGGCATCGCCGAATCGGCCGTGATCGGGGTCGCCGATCCGTCGTTCGGCGAGGCGGTCACCGCCTATGTCGTGCTCGACGGTGTCGAGGCCGTGCCCCACGCAGCGATCGACGAGGCGTGCCGGGAGCATCTCGCCAGGTTCAAGCACCCGAAGTCGGTGCACGTGATCGACGCACTGCCCCGCAATGCGATGGGCAAGGTGACGAAGAAGGCGCTGCGGGACCGCTCGGTCTGACCGCCGACGCCGGTGCGGGTCAGACCTTGCCCGGCCAGTCGAGCGCGAGTCGGTCGTCCTCGGCGCGCAGCCGCACACCCGACGACGAGCGGGCGAAGCGCTCCAGACCCAGCCGATCGAGCAGGCGACTCACCGACCGCCGGCGTGGTTCGGCGAGCAGCTCGGTCGCCGCGATGGCGGAGCGTCGGCGCAGCTCACCGTTGGAGCGCCAGCGCAGCTCCTCCCCCGCGATCGTGGTGGCGAGCACCGACCGCAGCCGGAGCTGGATGACGGCGGGATCGGCACCCTCGGTCGCCGCCTCGGAGAAGTGCTTGTAGCCCGACGACCCGAGGGCCTCGACCAGTTCGGCGTGGGTGTCGCCGTCGAGCAGCAACGCCGAGACGTCGACGATCGCCCGGCCGGCGTCGGTCTTGTCCCGATCCCGACCGGTGATGGCCTCGTGCAGCAGGGCCGCCACCTGGGTCGGCTCCGGCTCGAACTCGGCGAGCCAGTGCCAGAGGGTGACCCGGCGCCGCAGGGCCGAACGCAACAGCAGCTGCTCGGCTTCGTCGTCGATGGTGAGCGCTTCCCGGGCGAGGAAGATCACGAGCAGATCGCGGCTCGAGATGAGATCGTCCCGATCGGAACGGAAGCGGCGGAGGCCCTGGGCGAGTGCCAACGACGGCTCGTCCTGCCCCGGCCCGTCACCGACCGTGACCGTCAGCTCGGCACCCTCGGGGAGGCCGGACACGAGCGCCAGACGACTGCGCCACCGCTGACGTTCCGCCCGGACGGCCTCGTCGATCCAGGCGATGTGCTGCGCCCGCCCGGCGGGCACGACGTCGTCGCCGTCGCGGACCACGACGGCGTGTTCGGCGAACTCCTCACACGCGCGGGCCAGCACGAAGGGCGGCCGACCGGCCGGAGCGACCTGCACGTGGAGGTGCGTGCCGACCCGGCGGAGGTTGGCATCGACCCGGTCCGGGTCGGCGATCGTGCCGAGCTGCTCGACGAGCAGCGGCAACAGGTCGGCCCCACCCTCGACGTGCAACGACCCACCACCGGTGTTCGCCGTCGCCACGACCGCCACGAGCACGTGATCGAGATCGTCCGGACCTGCCGCCTCCAGCGTCCACATGGTTCCGACACTACCGGGCGACCTTCGTCACACCCCGTGGTGCGGATGTGTGCTCGGCGGCCGGATCGGGGAGGCTGCGACCATGTCGTTCCGAGAAGACACCGCGGTCACCCGGGTGGCCGACGACCGATGGGCCGCCGAGATCCGTCCCGGGTGGGACATCGGCGGCAACGCCAACGGTGGCTATCTCGCCGCCCTGGCCGCACGGGCCTTCACCGAGCACACCGGTCGCCCCGATCCGATCACGACGACCACCCACTACCTCGCCCCGGGGCGTGACGGCCCGGTCGAGCTCGCCATCGTGGTGCACAAGGAGGGACGACGGTTCGCATCCGGGTCGGTGACGATGACCGACGCCGAGGGCCGCACGATCGTCCAGGTGCTGATGGCCGCCGGCGATCTCGACGAGATCGGCGGCGCGACCGACCTCCTCGTCGACGACGAACCGACCCCGATGCCACCGTTCGACGAACTCCCCGCCCGCACCAACCCGGGTGGACCCGGTGGTGGTCCCGCCCTGTTCGAACGACTCGACGTACGCCTCCACCCCGACGACGCCGGGTTCGCCGAAGGCCGCAAGAGCGGCCACGCCCGTACCCGGGGCTGGTTCGCCTTCGCCGACGGTGAGGTGATCGACGGCATCGGCCTCGTGTTCGCCACCGACGCCCTGCCACCCACGATCTTCAACGTCGACGCCCCCGTCGGATGGGTGCCCACGGTCGAGTTGACGAGCCACGTCCGTCGCCGCCCCGCACCGGGCCCACTCCGGGCCGGGTTCACGAGCCGGTTCATCACCGGCGGGTTCCTCGAGGAGGACGGCGTGATCTGGGACGGCGAGGGGCGCCTCGTGGCCCAGTCGCGTCAGCTGGCGCTGGTCCCGCGGGGCTGAGCGTCGGCGTGGCGCGCCACGGCCCCGGCGAACACCTCCGAACGGTGTCGGTAGTCGCGGAAGCGATCGAAGCTCGGTGCCGCCGGTGACAACACCACGACACCACCGTCGCCGACGGCGGACGCACCGGCGGCGACCGCCGCCTCGAGGTCGGGCACCCGGATCGATGCCACCCCGTGGTGGGCCGCCGCGTCGGCCATGCGATCGGCGGTCTCGGAGTCGACCACCACGAGGGTGCACATCGGATGGTCGGTGAGGCCGGCGGCGAGCGGTCCGTAGTCGACGCCCCGGTCCTGCCCACCGACGACGAGCGCGACCGCCCGGTCGGCGAACGCCTCGACCGCGGCGAGCGCCGGCAACACATTGGTGGAGAGCCCGTCGTCGACGAACGTGACCCCGGCCACCGTGGCGACCGCGGTGAGGCGGGCCTCCGGTGGTTCGAATCCGGCGGCGGCCTCGACGAGGCGGGCCGGATCGGCGTCGACGCCGGCGGCCACGATGGCGGCCCGGGCGAGGAGCGCGTTCCGGCGGTTGTGGCTGCCGAGGAGCCCGAGTGCGTCGAGCCAGGCGGCATCGGCCGCGTGCTCGTCGGCGAGCCCGACCGGGATCGCACCGGAGAGCTCGGGCCGGGCGGTGAGCAGTGCCGAGTCACCGTTGACGAGCACCGCGCCGGTGCCGTCGTGGGAAGCGAGCGAGAGCTTGTCGGCGTAGTACGTCTCGACGTCGTCGGCGTGCCACGGCAGGTGATCGGGGGCCAGGCTCGTCACGACCACGACACCCGCACCGTGCCGGATCGACGTGGCCTGATAGCTCGACACCTCGATGACCCAGCGGGCCGAGCGATCGGCGTGCTCGGGGTCGAAGGGGCAGACACCGACGTTGCCGCCGACCCGCACCTGTTCGCCGAGACCGGCGAGCAGGTGGCCGAGTACGAGGGCGGTCGTCGACTTGCCCTTGGTGCCCGTGACCGCGATGACCCGATCGGGGTCGGTGTCGGCGAACCACAACCCGAGCCCACCGACGACGACCGCGCCGCCGGCCGCCACCTCGGCCATCGGGGCGCCGTGGCGGGAGATGCCCGGGGAGGCGATCACGACGTCGCAGGCGGCCAGCCGTTCGAGTCCGCCCGCGTCCTGGGCGACCACCGGGGCGCCACCGTCGGGAGCACCGAGCTCGGCGGGAGGAGCACCGTCGACGATGACGGTCGGGCGGAGGCCGTCGTCGGCGAGGCGCCGCAGGGCCGCACGGCCCTCGACGCCGAGGCCCCAGATGCCGACGCGCCGTCCCGGGAGATCAGTCCAGCCGAGCGCCACGGCGGTACCCCTCGGGCACGAGATCGGGTCCGAGCGGCGCCATCAACCGTGCCGGCTCCTCGTCCGGGTCGGCCGGAGGCAGCTCGGCCACGAGCCGGTGGAGCACCGCGTCGTCGGCGCGATCGGGGCGGGCGGCGGCGAGACGGACGGCGGCACGACACTCGGCCACGTCGCCCACACACTCGAAGGGCTTGTCGAGCGGCGAGGTCCCGAGCAGGCGGCGGAACTCCTCGATCACCTCGGGGTTCCGCAGCGGCTCACCGGCGACGGAGAAGATCGACCCGAGCGCATCGGGCGACATCGTGGGGCTGAGGATCAGATCGATGAACGCGCACTTGGGGCACTCGCCGCACCAGTGATCGAGTCGTCGGGCCGGATCGGCGTGGAACGCCCGATTGCACGAGTGCACCACCGGATGGAACTCGGCCAGCTCGGCGAAGCGCTCCGCGATCCAGAGTTCGGTGCGGGGTCGCAGGATCGAGAAGTAGTGCAGGTCGGCGGCCACCCGGCGATGCACGAGATCGTTGAACGCCGACTCGAACGCCCACGACTTCGAGTACTGATGGTTCACCATCACCCCGTCGACCTCGAGGGTGCCCGACGACGCCGACCACTCGTTCGACATGACGAGCGCGTCCCGGCGATCGAGCGCCGCCGCGAGGACACCGATCGCCGAGATGACGCCGGTGATCGGCACGTGGCCGTTGAGGTAGCCGGTCTCGCTCGTCGGGCGCAGCACCTTCGGGTCGAGCGATCGCTCCGCCCGCACCATCGGGAGGTCGGTCACCGAGGCCGCCTTGTCGATGGCGGCATACGCCATGCCCGGCCGGCCGACCACGAACAGCGACACCTCGGCGTCCTCGGGCAGGAGGGACAGCGACACGATCGAGTCGAGACCACCACCGAACGGGAGCAGCGGACGGTTGCGGACCCCGTCGCGGACCGGCGCCGGACCCGGTTCGTCGTCGAGGTCGGCGACGAGGTGGAGGTCGGACAGGTCGAGATCGTTGACGTAGGCGAACTCGCCGAGTCCGTCCCGGTAGAAGCCGGTGAGCCAGGTGTGCTCCGACGGCGCGAGGCGGTACTGGCCGAGCTCGATCCGGGCCGTGGCGAAGGCCTTGTGGTAGCTCACGGCCGCGACGAGATGGAGCAGGCGGATCGCGGCCTCGACACCCGGCGCATCCCAGTCACCGCCGCCGGGGAAGGCGACGCGCTCGACGAAGGTCTCGACGGTGCCGTCGGCTGCATGGTGCTCGTAGCCCAGATCGACGGCGTGGGCGGCCCGATCGACGGTGGCCGTGCCGTAGCGGAACGTGCCGCTCGACCGGGTGGGGGTGTCAGCCACGGGGGCCTCCCGGGGTGCTGAGGGCGGCGATGACCGCGAACCGTCCGACCGGTGGGCGCAGGCGGTGCGAGTAGAAACGGTCGTCGTCGGTCCCGACGTCGACCACCTCGATGCCCGCGGGATCGACCCCCGCGTCGGCGAGATGGGTGAGGTTGGCCCCGGCGAGATCGAAGCGGTGGTGGCCGGGCCCGTCGGGCACGAGCAGGGCGGTGTCCGCACCGAAGGCGACGCGCACCGGGCCGGCCACGACGTCGTCGACCTGATAGCGGTCGACCGTGATGTGCGGACCGAGGGCCCCGACG
Organism: Acidimicrobiales bacterium; assembly: GCA_020630195.1. Taxonomy (GTDB): domain Bacteria; phylum Actinomycetota; class Acidimicrobiia; order Acidimicrobiales; family SZUA-35; genus JAHDBV01. The sequence goes on along the minus strand of JAHDBV010000003.1, from coordinate 96,974 downwards.
ATGCGTTCCGGCTCGGCACCGAGGGCGGCCATCGCGCCGACGGTCTCGGCGGCCACACCGTGCACGGTGCCCTTCCACCCGGCGTGGAACACGCCGAGCACGCCGGCGTCGGGATCGAGCAGCACACCCGGCACACAGTCGGCCACCATCATCGCCAGGGCGAGCCCGGGCGAGTCGGTGACGAGTGCATCACTGGCCGCGATCTCGGGGCCTGTGATGCCGGCGCCGGCGTGGGTGTCGTCGACCACGCTCACGTGGGTTCCGTGCACCTGTTCGGCGAACACACCCCGGTTGCCGGCGAGCCCGAGCGTCGCGACGGCACGACGGCGGTTCTCGGTGACGGCGGCGGGGTCGTCACCGACGTGGGCGCCGAGGTTGAGCGAACCGAACTCGCCGCTCGAGACCCCGCCGTGGCGGGTGGTGAAGACCACCTCGGCGCCTCGACCATCGACGGAGGGGCGCACGACGGGGGTCGTGGAGGCGGCGGACGGCACCGGGGGAGGATATCGACGCCGGACGGCCCGGTCGGGGCATGCCGTGGCGGCTCGGCGCCCCGTCATGGGAGGATGCACTCGTGAGCACCAGCACCGATCTCGCCGGCCTCGACCTCGAGCACGTGCTCGTCACCCGGGCGGGTGACCACGTGACGATCACGATGAACCGCCCCGACCGGCGCAACGCCCTGTCGCTCGCCCACATGCGTGAACTCATCGTCGCGTTCGAGGCGGTCGCCGAGAGCGACGCCACCGGCATCATCGTGGCCGGCAACGGCCCCGTGTTCTCCGCCGGCCACGACTTCGCCGACATGGCCGGTGCCGACCTCGGGTTCATGCGGGAACTGCTCGCCACCTGCACCGAGCTGATGTTGCTCGTCCAGCGGGTGCCCCAGGTGGTGCTCGCCCGGGTCCACGGCCTCGCCACGGCCGCGGGCTGCCAGCTCGTGTCGTCGTGTGATCTCGCCGTGGCGGCCGACAGCGCGGGGTTCGCCGCCCCCGGCGGCAAGGGCGGCTGGTTCTGCCACACGCCCATGGTCGGCATCAGCCGCAACATCGGCCGCAAGCGGGCCATGGAACTCAGCCTCACCGGCGACACGATCGATGCCGACACCGCTGCCGAATGGGGCCTGCTCAATCGGGTGGTCCCCGCCGACACCCTCGACGATGCGGCCGCCGAACTGCTCGGTCGGGCGACCCGGGGTTCACGCTTCTCGAAGGGCCTCGGCAAGCAGACGCTCTACGCCCATCTCGACCTCGATCTCGAGTCGGCCTATCGCCACGCCCTCGAGGTGATGGCCTCGGCGAGCCAGACCCACGACGCCCAGGAGGGCATGGCGAGCTTCCTCGAGAAGCGTCGCCCCGACTTCCAGAACCGCTGACCGCGCCGATGGGTCAGAACTGATCGCCGTCGACGTAAAGCCAACGGCCGGCATCACGACGGAAGCGGCTCCGTTCGTGCAGCTGCGCCTCCTCGCCACCGATGCGATAGGTCGCGATGAACTCGACTTCGCCGTCGGCGTCGAGGGCACCGCCACGGGCCGTGTCGAGGATCCGGAGGCCGTGCCAGGTCTGCGCGGCCGGCACGGTCAGCTCGACCGGGCGGGTGGCCGGATCCCACGTGGCGACGAGGTGATCGACCAGGCCGAGTGCGAACGCCGTGTAGCGACTCCGCATCAGCGCTTCGGCGGTGACGGCCGGGTTCGCCCCGGCGAGGATCGGGCCACAACAGGTGGCCGTGGAGAACCCGCCGCAGGGGCAGCGGGCATCGCTCACGAGGGATCCCAGTTGCGGTGGTCGGCCTTGATCCAGCTCGAGATCTCGGGGCCGAGCCGCCAGGCCATCGACCGGGAGCAGAGCGTCACGAGGAACGTCGAGGCGCCGGCTTCGAGCAATCGGCGGCCCCAGGTGTCGGCGTCCTCCGAGGAGTCGACGAACCAGTGGTTCCCAGCGACGCGGACGGCGCCGCCATCGGCGGATCGCACGACCGATTCGACCGCGCCGGCGTCGCCGGAGCCATCGGTGTCGAAGGTCAGATTCAAGATCACGAAGGGCCTACCCGTTCCCGTCGTGGCCGGCTGGGGCGACAGCGACCATCGTGTGTTCGCGGCAAAGTATGTCCCCACCGACGACAGGACCACCGTGATGGTCGCGACAACGCCACCCGGAGTCGCATGAGCGACTCGCCGAGCTTCCCCCACGATGCGCTGGTGCTGCTCGTCGGCGCCGCCGGCAGCGGCAAGTCGACCTGGGCGTCCGCGTTCGACAACGGCGTCGTGTCGACCGACGGCGCCCGTGCCCTGTGCGGCGAGAACCAGCGCGACATCCGGGCCAGCGACGACGCCTTCACGATCGTCGGGGAGATCGTCGAACGTCGCCTCGCCCGCGGCCTGTTCACCCTCGTCGATTCGACGGGGCTGGAGGTCGTGCAGCGTCGACGTTGGGTCGACAGCGCCCTGCGACACGGCCGTCCGATCCACGTGGTGGCCTTCGCCGTGACCGCGGCGGAGTGCCGACGCCGGAACCGGGCACGCCCGGACCCGGTCCCCCAGCGTGTCGTCGACGACCAGGTCCGCACGATCCGGGAGTTGCTCCGGGCACCCGAGGAGCTCGTCCCCGAGGCCGATCGTGTGCTCGTGCTCGACGCCGACCCGCCCCGCCCGGCGGTGGGCGCTGGCGACGTGGTCGCCGTCACGGCGCCGCCGGCCCCATCACCGCCGGCTCCAACAGCGCCGGCCGACGTGGCACCGGTGCGTGTTCCCGGGCGGCCGCTGTTCGACTCGGACCGACTCGGGATCGGGCTCCATCTGAGCGATGTGACGATGGCGGCCGACGCCTCCGGGGGCTTCCCGGCCGTCGTCGGCTGGGCCCGGGAGGCCGAACAGGCCGGCGTCGACAGCGTCTGGCTGATGGACCACCTCGTCCAGATCCCCCAGGTCGGCCGGCGTTGGGATCCGATCCTCGATCCGGTCACGACCCTGGCCGCGATCGCCTCCGCCACGGAGCGCATCCATCTCGGCGTCCTCGTCTCCCCCGTCACGTTCCACCACCCGGCGCTGCTGGCCAAGCGCCTCGCGACCCTCGACGTCCTCTCCGGGGGGCGCGTGGTCTGCGGGCTCGGGCTCGGGTGGTTCGAGGCCGAGCACGCCGCCGCGGGGATCGAGTTCCCGCCCGTCGCCGAACGGGCCGACCGTCTCGTCGACACGATCGGTGCCCTCCGTGCCCTGTGGGGCCCCGGGGCGAAGCCGTTCGGGAACGAGTCGTGGCGCCTCGACGACACCACCGCCTACCCCCGGCCCGTGCGGGGTGAGATCCCGATCCTCGTCGGTGGCAGCGGGCCACGGCGCACCCTCGCCATCGCCGCTCGGCAGGCCGACGCCTGCAACGTGTTCGGCGATCCCGCCGCCGTCGCCGCGCACGTGGGCGTGTACCGGGACCATCTCGCCGAGGCCGGCATCGACCCGGCCACCCGCCGGGTCACCCATCTCTCCACGATCCTGACCGCCCCGGACACGACACGGCTCGATCGGGCACTCGGCGCCATCACCCCGCCGCGGCGCAGCCGGGCCACGGTGGCCGCACGGGTCGGAGCGGGCACCACCGACGACCACGTCGAACGATTCCGGGCGCTGCGCGCCGCCGGCGTCGACCACGCCATGGTCTCGGTGGCCGACCTCGGGCACCCGGGCGCCCTCGACCGGTTCGGCGAGCTCGTCGCCGCCGTGCGGGCCGCGGGGATCTGACCGGCCGATCTCAGTCGATCCGGACCGACTCGTCGACCGCCGCCACCACCCGACCCGCGCGGATCGTGCGCCGGGCCCGGGGGGCGTCCGAGATCGCCTCACGCACCGAGGCCGCATCGATGGCCACGTAGTCGGCGACATCGCCGACGGCGACACCCGGGCGGTCGAGCCCGAGCGTGTCGAACACCGAGCCGCTCACCATCTCGAGCGCCCGCTCCGGCAGACGGTGGCCGGCCATCACGAGCAGGGCGGCGGTCTCGAGCGGGTCGGACCGGCCGACGAGGTTGAACGGATCCTGCACGTTGTCGGCCCCGGCACACACCCGCGCGCCCGCGGACGCGAGGGCGTCGAGTCCGGTGAGCCCACGAGGTGTGGCCACGGGATGGGCCCGACCCTGGAGGAACAGGTTGGTGTGCGGGAGCGTCACGATCGAGACCCCGGCATCCGCGACCCGGGCCGAGACGGCCGCCTGGACCTCGGGTGTCTGCATCCCGAGCGACACGCAGTGGCTGGCGGTCACGGGCACGTCGCAGCGTCCGTCGAGCACGCGGCGGGCGATCGAGTCGAGCGTGAGCACGTCGACGGCGAGGGTCTCGTCGACGTGGAGATCGAGCGGCATGCCACGCTCGACGGCCCGACCGATCAGATGGTCGAGCACCTCGTCCACCTCGGGTTCGCGGTAGGAGCATCCGCCGACCAGATCGAGCCCGGCATCCAGCGCCGCATCGAGGGCGGCCCGGTTGGCGGCACCGTCGTCACCGGCGATCGGACCGTGGCACAGCCCGACGAGTTGGACCTGCATTCGATCACCGAGCCGACGCCGGGCCTCGCCGACGGCCTCGACGAACGCGGTCCCGGTCGCGGCGCCCACATCGACGTGGCTCCGCACCGCGGTGACGCCGCTGACGAGCAGCTTTTCGAGCGCGGCCGTGGCCCGGTCGGCGATGTCGTCGGCATCGACCGTGCCGTCGACGAGCGCGGCGACCCAGGCGTGGATCGCACCGTCGAGGTCGCCGGCGGGATTGGGGACCATCTCCGCGCTCAGCGCCTTGTCGAGGTGGGCATGGGGTTCGGCGAGTGCGGGCAACAGCAACCACCCATCCAGGTCGGTCGCACCCTCCGGTGCGGCGGCCGCGGCGGGTCGGGAGGCCGAGACCCGACCGTCGATCACGTCGAGGTCGACGAGCGATCCGTCGGTGAGGCGGGCCCGGTGCAGCGTGAGGACGTCGTGGGAGGACACCCCGGCATCGTGCCAGACCGACGCCACCGATCCGGCCCCGGGCGACTCAGTTCCGGGGCCGCATCCGCTCGACGATCAACTCGTCGATGATCGTGTCGTCGCACGGCCCGAGGCCGTAGGCGGCGACCCCGCCGAACGCCACCTTCACACAGTCGGCCACCCGCTCGATCGGGTCGGGCCATGCCGCGGCGCGGTACGCGGCGTCGCCCATCACGACGGGCTGCCAGAGGTGGGCGACCTCGTGCGCGATCGCCCACTCGTAGTCACCGGGCTCGACCGTGTCGACACACGCGATGCGCCAGAAGTGCTCCCGGTCGGGCGACATCAGGTAGGCACCGCCGCTCCAGGAGATGTCGGTCGAGCGGAGCCAGGTGTTGGCCACCCCACCGACGTCCTCGCCGGTGTCGGGGTGCCGACACTGCCCGCCGTAGACCGCCGTGTAGGCGGGGAGCTCGTATTCGGGCACGTCGAGGCGGACGAAGGTGCCGGTGTTGTTGTCGATCCGGATCACGTCGGGGAACGCGAACTCGGCGACACCGGTGGTGTTGCTGTACCGGAAGGGCAGTTCGGTCACGGGCACGAGGGTGGCCCCCCGGTTGCGCTGGCGGAGCTTGTTCTCGTCGGACTCGAGGAAGAAGGTCACCACGTCGGCGACCGGCTGCCAGCGGAGACGGCCGAGCCAGAACTCCTCACCCTCGGCATCCGGAGCCCGGCCGAGGGTGTTGCGATAGAGGTTCGTGACGATCGCCGCGTCGGTGGTGCCGAAGCGCTGGCGGAACTCCGGGGAATCGACGAACTGGTCGACGATGCGGCTCCGGTCGGTCCGGCCGGTGTCGAGCATCGCCACCCAGAACGCCCAGCCGTCGACGTCGGGCGAGCGGAGCAGGAGGCCGTCGTACAGACGATGGACGAAGTCGGCCGAGCCGGCGCCGTTCGGCACGTAGGTCGGACGATCGTCGAGCACCGAGGCGCCGAAGCCGAACTCGATGCGATCGTCGGCCCGGGCCGGGGCGGGAGCGAGCAGCGACGCGACCACCATCAGCAACGTCACGACGACGGCTCGGTGGCGGTGGCGGGCGATCACCCTCCCAGTCATACACCACCGGGAGCGACGAGCCGGACCGCCCTCCGGGAGGTCGGTGCACGCCTGATGCGGCCGACCGCGGCGCTGACCTAGGTTGCCGCCCATGGAGCTCGTGACCCGTTCGGCCGTCGACCTCGCCCGTGACCTCGCCACGGGTGCGCTGAGCAGCGTCGAGGTGGTCGCCGCCCACCTCGACCGGATCGACGAGCGCAACCCCGAGCTGAACGCCATCGTCGCCCGCCGGGATCGTGCCGACGTGCTCGCGGACGCCGCCGCGCTCGATCGTGCACGCACCGAGCAGGGCGCCACCGGACCGCTCCACGGACTCCCGGTCGCGGTGAAGGACCTCGAGGACGTCGCCGGTCTCCCGACCCGGGCCGGCAGCCCCACCACCAGCGATCGCCCCGCGGTCGCCGACGGTCTCGTCGCCGCCCGACTGCGGGCCGCCGGGGCGGTCATCATCGGCAAGACCAACACCCCGGAGTTCGGCACCGGATCCCACACGTTCAACCCCGTCTACGGCGTGACCCGGAACCCCCACGACCCGAGCCGATCGGCCGGAGGCTCGTCGGGAGGTGCGGCCGCCGCCCTCGCCTCCCACATGTTGCCGGTCGCCGATGGCTCCGACCTCGGTGGGTCGCTGCGCAACCCGGCGGCGTTCTGCGGGGTCGTCGGCCTGCGCCCCGGCATCGGGCGGGTTCCGACCCCGGCGGTCCGGGCCACGCACATGATGCGGCTCGGCGTCCGAGGCCCGATGGGCCGCACGGTCGCCGACTGTGCCCTGATGCTCTCCGTGCTCGCCGGGCCGGACCGACGCGATCCCCTGTCGTTGCCCGATCCCGGCACGTCCTTCGCGCCGCCGCTCGCCCCCGCCGGGCCGCTCCGGATCGGATGGGCCGGCGATTTCGGCCTCCTCCACGTCGAACCCGAGATCATCCGGATCACCCGGGCCGCCGTCGACCGCCTCGGCTCGGCCGGCCATCAGGTCCGCGACGACCGACCCGATCTCGCCCACGCGACCCGTGTGTTCCGGGTGCTGCGGGGGGTCGCCTACCGCGACCTCGGCAGCCAGCTCTCCGAGGAACAGTTCGCCATGGTCAAAGCGACCGTGCAGGAGAACATCGAGTTCGGCCGGACGCTCACCGTCGACGACGTGCTGGAGGCCGAACGGCTCCGTGCCGGTCTGCACGCCGAGATGAACGCCCTGTGGGACCGCATCGACGTGCTGGCCCTGCCGACCACCCAGGTCATGCCCTTCGACGTCGACATCGAGTTCCCGACCGAGATCGGCGGCGTCGAGATGCACGACTACCTCCACTGGATGTCGAGCTGCTTTCTCATCACCCCGACGGGTTGCCCTGCGATGTCGATCCCGTGCGGCACCGACGAGCACGGCATGCCGGTCGGGTTGCAGCTCGTGGCGCCGATCGGCGGAGAGCGCCGGCTCCTCGAGATGGCCGCCACCTTCGAGGCGATCCTGGCTGGTTGATCTGCGCCTCCCCCACGCTCGGGAGATCGCTCGCCAGCGGGCATTCGGCTGTGGCTCACTGGAGCGATGGCGTCGAGCGATCGCGACGAACGACCGGGGTGGCGGGCACCGTGGCGGAAGGCCGCCGTGCTGGCCGTGGCCGTCGTCGTCATGGCCGTGTTGTCGCGCTACGCCAGCGACGAGCTCGGATCCGGGGACTTCGGGTTCGAGCCGAGCCGTCTGCTCGCGGTCAACTCCGCCGCCGACGCCGGTGACTGCTCGACGCTCGACGCCGAACGGGCCGAGCTCGCCACCGAGGCGGCCGAACTCCGAGATCAGGGCCGCGACGTCGACGGGCTCCTCGATCACATCGGCGAACTGCGCCGCCGGGCGGGTTGCTGAGCCGAGCGGCGCTCAGCCCTTCTGCTTGCGCTTCTGGATGTTGGCCCACTCGTCTCGCAGACCGACCGTGCGGTGGAACACCGTCGGATCGTCGACGTCGGCGGCGAAGTAGCCGAGCCGCTCGAACTGGACGACCTCACCGGCGGTGACCTCGGCCAGTGCCGGCTCGACCCGGGCCGTGGTGGTGTGTCGGGAGGCGGGATGCAGGTCGTCGAGGGGATCACCCGTGGCCTCACCCGGATGGGACGACTCGAACAGGCGCTCGTAGCGGTGCACGGTCGCCTCGGCCGCATGCGGGCGCGAGACCCAGTGCATCGTCGACTTGACCTTGCGGCCGTCGGGGGCGTTGCCGCCCTTCGTCTCCGGGTCGTAGGTGGCCAACACCTCGATCACGTTGCCGTCGTCGTCGGTCACCGCATCGGTCGCCGTGACGAAGAAGGCGTTGCGGAGCCGCACCTCACGTCCCGGCGTGAGACGGAAGTACTTCGGTGGTGGATCGAGCCGGAAATCGTCCTGCTCGATCCAGAGCTCACCGGTGAACGGCACCGAGCGGGTCCCGGCGTCGGGATCCTCCGGGTTGTTGACGACGTCCATCCACTCGACGTGGCCGTCGGGCCAGTTCGTGATGGTGAGCTTCAGCGGGTCGAGCACGGCCATCCGACGGAGCGCGTGGCGGTTGTGGTGGGTGCGCACGAACGACTCGAGCAGCTCGATCTCGATCATCGAGTTCGTCTTGGCCACCGAGATGTGATCGGTGAACGAGCGGAGCGCCGCGGCCGGGAACCCGCGTCGACGCATCCCGCGCACGGTCGGCATGCGGGCGTCGTCCCACCCGTCGACGTGGCCCTGCTCGACGAGCGTCTTCAGGATCCGCTTCGACATCACGAGATGGGTGACGTTGAGTCGGGCGAACTCGGTCTGTTCGGGCTGCTCGAACGGCAGCTCGAGCTGGTCGAGACACCAGTCGTAGAGCGCCCGGTGGTCGGAGAACTCGAGCGTGCAGATCGAATGGGTCACACCTTCGATCGCGTCGGACTGTCCGTGGGCCCAGTCGTAGGTCGGATAGACGACCCAGCGATCCTCCGTGCGATGGTGGGGCACCCGCCGGATGCGGTACAGCACGGGATCTCGCAGCCACATGTTGTCGGCCTGCATGTCGATCTTCGCCCGCAACGACAGCTCGCCGTCGGCGAACGCCCCGTCGCGCATCTGGTGGAAGAGCCCGAGGCTCTCCTCGGCGGGACGGTCCCGTCGGGCGCTCTCGACACCCGGCTGGCCGAAGCCGCCGCGCTGCTCGGAGATCGTCTCGGCATCGGTGTCGTCGACGTAGGCCTTGCCGGCCCGGATCAGGTCCTCGGCCCATGCGTAGAGCTGATCGAAGTAGTCGGACGCGAACCGCACGTCGTCGGGCTGCACCCCGAGCCAGGCGAGATCCTCCTTGATCGCCTCGACGTAGGAGATGTCCTCGGTCTCGGGGTTGGTGTCGTCGAACCGCAGGAAGCAGGTGCCGCCGAACTCCTCGGCGATCCCGAAGTTGAGGAAGATCGACTTCACGTGGCCCAGGTGGAGGAAGCCGTTCGGCTCGGGTGGGAACCGGGTCTGGACCCGTCCGCCGAAGGTGCCGGCGGCGTTGTCGTCGACCACCTTCTGTCGCACGAAGTCGAGGGACACCTCGGGGGCGTCGGCACCGTCGTTCGCTTCGGGTTCGGGCGCGGCCGGGCTCATGGCCGCCACGCTATCCACCGCGCCTCGGGCCGAGCCCGACCGGCGGCACCGTTCAGTGGGTGGCGAGGCCCTGGCCGTCGAGATACCCACGCATGTGCGGACGTGACTCCTTGCCGAGCAGCGCCGACATGTCCGCCGACCAGACCCGATCGAGCTTCCCGCCCGTGCGCTCGAGGTAATACGCCCGCATCTGCTCGTCGTAGCCACCGATGCCGTCGTCGTCGCCGCCGGTGTCGTACCGCTCGTCCTTCAGCGTGACCGACAGGGGCAGGCGCGGCTTCAGCGCCGGATCCTGGTCGGGCCAGCCGAGACAGAGACCGAACATCGGCATCACCTGCTCGGGCAGCTCGAGGAGTTCGGTCAGCCGGGCGGGATCGTTGCGGATGCCGCCGATGTAACAGATGCCGAGGCCGTGGGCCTCGGCCGCCACCACGGCGTTCTGCGCGGCGAGGGCGCAGTCGACGGCGGCGATGAGGAAGTGTTCGGTGGCGCCGGCGTGGAAGTCGCCGCCGCCGATCTCACAGGCCCGTGCGGATCGGGCCAGGTCGGCACACCACACGAAGAACGCCCCGGCCTCCTCGACCCAGGTCTGCCCGCCGGCCACCTCGGCGATGGCGGCCCGGGTGGCCGCGTCACGCACCCGGATCACGGTGGTGCCCTGCAGGTTCGACGACGTCGCCGCCGCGAAGCCCGCGCCGATCACGGTGTCGCACAGCTCGTCCGACACCGGCTCGTCGGTGAACTTGCGGATCGAGCGATGGGAGCGGAGCAGTTGGACGACGGCGTCACCGAGTTCGGTCATGACCCGACCCTACGTCGCCGCCCACGACGGCGGTGGAGCGTCGGGGCGGGGCCTGCAGCTCCCCGCCCCGATGGGGCCACCCGGAGCCGTCGCGACGCCGAGGCGCCGCTGGCTCGCATCCCAGGGGACGAGCCGTGGACGCTAGGTGAATATTCGCCGTTGAGCAACGGGGTTCCGTCTCCTAACCTCCCCGGCATGGCTCGGCGACTCAACAAGAGCGATCGAACGATCCTCGAGCTCGCCATCGAGCTCGCGTCACAGGGCACCGACGACCTGCACGGCTACCAGCTGAACAAGGTCTACGAGGCCCGCGGCAACCGGGCCTTCACCATGTCGACGCTGTACCGCAGCCTCTCCCGACTCGAAGAGCTCGGTGGTCTGACGAGCCGCTTCGAGCAGGCCGAGGGCCGGGGCCCGGCCCGCCGGGTCTACACCCTCACTCCCGACGCCGCCGCACTCCTCGACGTCGGTGTCGCACCGTTGCCCGGATCGCTGAAGCCCGCCACCGACTGATGGTGGCGCCGACGTCGAACCAGCCGACGTCCGACGCCCGGGGGATCCGATCGGAGCTGCCGTGGCTGCTGCGGCTCGCGCTGCACGGCGAGGCGCCCGACGTCGCCGACTTCCACCGCCGAGCCTGGCTCGATCATCTCGCCGAGGCGGCCCGTCACGGCGACCGATGGACGACCACCGATCACTTCCGTGAGATGGCCGCTCACGTCGGACAGCGGCTGCGGCATGGAACGTTCACCGGCGTGTCCACCGCCGTTCTCCTCTTCGCCGCAGCCGGCAGCGCGTTCTCCTACGCCTTCGAACCCAACGAGCCGATGCCTCCGCCGGTCCACATGCACTTCGCACTCAGCCTCCTGGCACTCGCCGCCGTGATCGGCCTCGAGCCGAGGTGGCAGCGACCGTCGCGCCTCGCGATCGCGGGGGTCCTGGCGATCAGCGCCCACGTCCATCTGCTCACCGAGCACCACATCCTCCGGGTCGGTGATCTCGCGATCGGGACGGCCAGCGTCGCCGCACACGCCGCCGGCTGGTTCCTGCTCGCCTTCGCCGCCCGACCCCACGACGTCCACCTGCGCCGGTGGGCGTTCCGGGCCTACGCCATGTCGGCCGTCGGGTTCTCGGTGGGCAACGTGGAGTGGATCGGGGCGAACGCCTCGTGGACGAACTCGTTCCAGGAGGCGGCGTCGGCCCTGGCGGGGGCCGCACTCGTCACGCTGCTGTGGCGCTCCTCCCGCCAACACCCCGAGGAGCCCGAGGGGACCCGTGTGACCGAGGCCGCTCGGCGTCCGCAGGCGGGGCACCCAGCGGTACCGTCGTCGCCATGACCGATGTGTTCTCCAAGCCCGAGGTGACGATCCCCGCCGGTGATCCGCCGGCCGAACTCGTGATCGAGGATCTCGTCGTCGGCGACGGCGCCGAGGCCGCCCGTGGCGCCACCGTCAACGTCGACTACGTCGGCGTGTCCTGGTCGACCGGCCGGGAGTTCGACGCCTCGTGGAACCGCGGCGACACCTTCAGCTTCTCGCTGGGCGCCGGCATGGTGATCTCGGGCTGGGATCAGGGTGTCGCGGGCATGAAGGTCGGTGGCCGGCGCCGCCTCACGATCCCGCCGGAGATGGGCTACGGCGCACGCGGCGCCGGTGGCGTGATCGCCCCGAACGAGACGCTCGTGTTCGTGGTCGATCTCCGCTCCCTCGGCTGAGCCACGGGGTTCGCCGGGCCTGGGCCGTTCGCCCCTTTCAAGGGGGCGACCTCGATTCGACACCGCTCCTCCCCTACCCTGCCCGCCGTGACGCTTCACGGTGGGCAGCGACTCGGGGACGCAGGGCGGTCGTCGCGCGGGCGCCCGGGCGCCGCGGAACAGACCCGCCAGCTCCTGTTGCGCTCGGCCGCCGAGATCATCCTCGAGCAGGGCCTGCCCGGCGGTCTGCCGGTGAAGCTGAGCGACGCCTGCCGCCGGATCGGCCGCACCAACGGGTCGGCGTATCAGATCTGGGCGACGCAGGAGGACTTCCGGCGTGAGGTCGCGGTCTACATCGCCCGGCACGTCGACTACGCCGGCACGTCGACCCTCACCGAGGCCTCGGCGAGTGAGATGGCGGTCGAGCAGTCGGACGCGGATCTCGTGCGTGCCGTCGCCCGCCGCTACCTCGAGCAGCTCGTCCGCGACCCGTTCTTCTACGTCTCGCTCACGTTCTGGACGGCGCATCCGGACTCCGAGCCGGAGATCCGTGATGCCGTGCGAGCCGGCTATGCCGAGATCCAGACCCAGTTCGAGCAGTTCTTCGCCGGCTTCTTCGAACTGTTCGGCCGCCAACTCATCGACGGGTGGACGGTCGGCCGGCTGACGACGGCGGTCACGGCGCTCACCGAGGGCTGTGCGCTGCGCCATCGGTTCGCCGTCGACGACGCCGAACGAACGAGCGTGATCGAGGTCTACGCCGACCTGCTGGCCCACCTGCTCGAGACTCTGGCACCCGTCGGGAGCTGACCCCGGGCGGGATCGCCCCGGATGTGCGGGTTCGGTGCGGATCCCGCACGGCCCGTTGAGCATCGAGGCCATCGCGGCCATCGTCGGGGCCGAGCAACGGAGGTCGTGGTGGTCGTGTGGACGGGACGACAGAAACGGGCGCGGGCGTCGACGCGAGTGGTCGGCGTCGACATCGCCCGGGGTGTGGCCCTTCTGGGCATGACGATCATCCACACGCCGGTCATCCCCGAGGCGAATCGTCCCCTCGGACCCTGGACCGCCGGCCTCCTGAGCGCGCCGGCGGGGATCTCGTCGGTGCTCTTCTTCCTCCTGAGCGGCGTCTCGCTCACACTCGTCGCTCGGTCCGGTTCGGCGAGCGCCACCGATGACGTCCTCCGACGCCGGGGGGTGGTGTTGCTGGTCGCCGGCTTCGCCCTGTCGTGGGGGCCGTGGCCGGTGTCGATCCTCGAGCACTACGGCGTGATGTTCCTGCTCGCCCCCTGGCTCCTCCGACGCTCGGACCGGAGCCTCACGAGCGTCGCCGGAGCCGGCCTCCTGCTCGGGCCGGTCGTGCTGCTCGCCGCCCGCCACCTCACCGACGAGTGGGCGTCGATCGGCAAAGCCGGCTGGTCCGTGTGGATCCTCAACGGCAGCTGGAGCCTGCTCGTCAGCGGCAACTTCCCGCTGCTCGTGTGGGTCGGGTTCTTCGCCGCCGGGGCCCGCCTCGGACGCCTCGACCTCGGCGCCAGGCGTGTCGGGCAGCGGCTGCTCGTCGCCGGCCTGCTCACCGTCGCCGTCGTCCGGGTGGGCGTGGCGGGCGCCGGCGCACTCGGTGTCGCCCACACACCGCTCGAGGCGGATCCGACCGGGATCACCGGAATCGAACGGCCGGGGTTGGTCGTCCGGGATCAACCGATCGACGACGACCCACGCCAGTTGTTGGACACACGACCCCATTCGGGCCAACTCGCCTGGACACTCGCCACGGCAGGGCTCGCCACCACCATCCTCGGCGCCGCGCTCTCGCTCCCCGCCACGACCCACCGGTGGCTCCGCCCCCTGGCCCGGCTCGGGACCGTCAGCCTCAGCGCCTACCTCGCCCACATCTTCCTCGTCGCCGATCTCTGGTGGCACGTCGGCGGGCTCCCGGGGGTGGCCTCGGTCCGGCGGCAGCTCGTCGTGATGGTCGGGTTCTGCCTCGCGATGCTCGTGTTCGGCGACCGTGTCGTGGCGTGGCGAGGGCGGGGCCCGGCGGAACGCCTCATCGCGTTTCTGTGCGGCCCCCGTCGGGTGCCCGACCACCGAGCCGGGTGAGCGGGCCACCGGGCGCGCGCCGCGGTGCCGTAGCCTCGTCGAATGGACCGACCGCGGGGGACGCGCACCACGAGCTTCGGCACGTCCCGTCGCGAGAGCCATGACGCCTCGTCGTTCTACGAACGGTTCACGGCGCCGACGCTGTCTGATGACACCACGGTGAACCGGCCGGCCGAGCTGATCGACGCACTCGGCACGGGTCGGGCCTTCGCCGGGTCGTCGACCGACATGGCCCAGCTGCCCGACAACTCGGTCGCCCTCGTGGTGACCTCACCGCCCTACTTCGTCGGCAAGGACTACGAACTCGCCGTCACCGGCGACGACGGTCGGATCCCCACCACGTATGTCGAGTACCTCGAGCTCCTACGGGACGTGTTCGCGGAATGCGCCCGGGTGCTCGAACCGGGTGGGCGCATCGCGGTGAACGTCGCCAATCTCGGACGCAAGCCCTACCGCAGCCTCGCGAGCGACGTGATCACGATCCTCCAGGACGACCTCGGTCTGTTGCTGCGGGGTGAGGTCATCTGGCAGAAGGCCGAGGCCGCCGGCGGGTCGTGCGCATGGGGTTCGTTCGCGAAGGCCTCGAACCCGGTGCTGCGGGACAACACCGAGCGGGTGATCATCGCCTCGAAGGGCGCCTTCCAGCGGGCCTTGCCACCGAAGAAGCGGGCCGCGGCCGGGCTCCCCCACGTCTCGACGATCACGAACGACGAGTTCATCGCCGTCACCAACGACGTGTGGGACATGCCGCCCGAGTCGGCCACCCGCATCGGCCATCCCGCACCGTTCCCCGTCGAACTCCCGCGGCGACTCATCGACCTCTACACCTACGTCGGCGACCTGGTCCTCGATCCGTTCCTCGGCTCCGGCACCACGCTCGTCGCCGCCGCCCGAACGGGCCGGATCGGGGTCGGCTACGACCTCGACCCCGCCTACGTGGCGCTGTCGGAGGAACGTCTCGCCGAGGAACTGGCCCGTGTCGAGCGCCTCGAGATGGCCACCGGCGACGGCGACGACCGTGCGATCGACGACCTCGTGCACGACGAACGCCAGGACCTGGCCCAGGCCCGTGCCGTCGACGCCGGCAAACGGGCCAACGACCTCGCGGCCGCCATGTTGGAACGGGCCGGTTTCGAGCTCCGCAAGGGCCCGAAGGTCCGGGGTGCCGGCATCGAGTTCTCCTTCCTCGCCACCGACGCCGACGGCGGCGAATGGTGGATCGACCTCGCCGGCACCTTCACGACGAGCCGGCCCGGACTCCAGCGCCCGGACACCCTGTGGCGCCTCCTCGGTCGGGCTCAGGTGCTGCGGGGCAAACACCCCGGCGCCAGGGTGCTCGCCGTGACCACCACCGCCCCGAAGCCGGGTTCGCCGACCGATCAGTCGTTGCGGGCCGCCGGCCCGGGTGCGGTGTTCGACGTCATCGAGCTGTTCGACGAAGCCGCCGAGACGCGTCTCCGTGCCTACGCCGCCGGTGGTGTGACCGCTCCCCTGCCGGGGTTCTGGCCCGCCGCCTGAGACCCGACGATGCGCGAGCGGCGATGGCGGTCGGCGCTCTCGCTCGCCGTGCTGGCGCTCGTGCTGTCGCCGCTCGTCACCGACCGGGACTCCTTCCCGCTGTCGACCCATCCGATGTACGCCCACGATCGGGGCGACGTGGCGGTCTTCCGCACCGTCGAGGCCGTGGCCGACGGGCAGCCGGCCACGCTGTCACTCGCCCTCATCGCCGAGACCGACGACCCGCTGGTGGCACAGGGCCGACTGCGTGACAGCGAGGCCCGGGGCGAGCTCGCCACCACGTGCGCCAGGATCGCCACCCGGGTGGCCGACGACGACGAGCGGTTCCGACGAGCCGAGGTCGTCGAGGTCGTGCGGCTGACGATCGAGCTCCGCAGCGGCGAGCGACTCGAACGGGAAGTGCTGGCCCGATGCGCGATCGGCTGACCCTCACCCCGGTCGCCGTGGCGGAACGGCTGGCGTTGTGGCGCATCCTCGTCGCCGGGTTCGTCACGATCTACGTCGCCGTTCGATCTCCCGTGTTCCTCGGCCTCCGGGACCGGCCCCCGGCTGAGTGGGACGGCGTCGGACCATGGGCCTGGCTCGATCGGGCGCCGATGGACCCCGTGCTCGTCGTCCTGGTCGGCATCGTGGTCGTGACGGGCGCGATGGTCGCCGCCGGTGTGTGGCATCGGGTCATCGGACCGGTGTTCGGCGTGGCGACCCTGCTGCTGCTCGCCGCCCGGTCGTCGTACGGCCAGATCCTCTGGTTCGAGCCGCTCATCGCGCTGCACGCGCTCGTCGTCGCCTTCGCACCCGCCGCCGACGCCTGGCGTCTCGGCGACTGGTCGGCCGGAGACGACGAGCCGGCCATGCGATACGGCCACCCGCTCCGGCTGGCCGCGGTGCTCACGATCGCCACCTACGTGCTCGCCGGGGTGGCCAAGCTCCGGATCGGCGGCCTCGAGTGGCTGAGGGGCGACACGCTCGGCAACCACATCGCCTTCTCCGCCACCCGGCTCGAGGTCTTCGGTGAACGCACCCCGTTCCTCGCCGACGCCGCCCTGGCCCTCGGGCCCGCCCTGACGGTCGGAGCCGTCGTGGTGGTCGCCGTCGAACTCGGTGCGCCGATCGCGCTGCTCGGCGACCGCTGGCGCACGGGGTGGATCGTGGCGGTCCTCGCGATGCACCTCGGCGTGGCGGCCACGATGTTCATCGTGTTCCCGTACCACGTGACCGGGATCGCCCTGCTTCCCCTGTTCGACGCCCGACCGTCCCGCTGGCGTCGCTGGCCCGGCTGAGCGGCCTCGGTCGCTCTAGGCCGGTCGGAGACCGACGGCGAGGCGGTTCTGGACCCACGAGTGGATCATCAAGCCACCGGCGGCGGCCATCCCGAGCATCGAGAGGATGTGGTAGCCCGCACCACTCACGACGATGCCCGCGGCGAGCGCTCCGACACCGCTGGCGAGGTTGGTGGCCAGGTCGGCCGCTCCCTGCACGGCCACCCGTCGGGACTCCGCCACCGACTCGGTCAGCAGGGCGCTCGAGGCGACGATCCCGAGGCTCCACCCGAGCCCGAGCAGGAACAGACCCGGGAACAGCAACACCCGCGGTGCATCGCCCGCAAGGGCGGTGAACGCCGTGGCCACGAGCAGCGTGACACCGCCGAGCACGACGGTCTTCACCCGACCGATCCCGTCCGAGAGGCGACCGGCGAGCGGAGCGAAGGCGAACATGCCGGCCGTGTGGGCCGAGATGACCGCACCGATCCAGCCCTTGCTGTGGCCGTGGTCCTCCATGTGGAGCGGCGTCATCGCCATGACCATCACCATCACGGCCTGGGAGACGACGAGACCGGCGAAGGCGAGCCGGGCCAGGGGGTTGGCCCACACGATCGCGACGGCTTCGCGGAACGACACGGGTGCCTCCGCAGGTGCGGCTGCCGACGACGGCGACGCCTTCGTGATGCCACCGTTGACGACGAGTGGGTCGGGCCGCATGAAGAACCAGATGACCGCGGCCGAGGTGATCGACAGCGCGGCGGCCAGCAGGAATCCGCCGGCGTTGCCGTCGAGCCCGAGAGACTCGGCGAAGGTCGCCAAGCCCCCGATCGTGAGCGGGGCGAGCACGGCACCGAAGGTGGCGAAGAACACGACCGAGCCGATGTCGCGGCTGCGGGTGGTGTCGGCGGCGAGATCGGCGGCGGCGTAGCGGGACATGTTCGACGTGCCCGAGCCCACACCGATGAGGGCCATGCCGAGCAGGAACAGCGGCAGCACCCCTGCCTGGATCGACACGATGCAGACCCCGGCACCGACGGCGGCCACGGCCAGGCCGAGGGTGAGGCCGGGGGTCCGCCCCCGCCGCTGCATGAAGGCGGCCAGCCATCCGGCGGCGAGCGCGGAGCCGAGGGTGCTGAACCCGGTGGACAACCCGGCCCAGGTCTCGGAGCCGAGCAGGTCCTTGATCGCCAGGACCGAAACCGGGAAGGCGGCGGAGAACGCACCGCGGCTGAACGTCGAGGACAGGCGCAGCACCCGCAGCGTCCGACGGTGGACGGCCAGCGCGTCGACCCCGTCGATCTCGATCGCTTCGGTCTGGTATCCGAGCAGCCGTCGCACCGGCGGACTCCGTCCGTTCGATCACCGCCGCCGGACGGTTGTCCGGGGCCGCCGCACCCTAGTGCTGGCACCATCCGGCGGTCACCTGCGATCCACCCGCCACCCGGGCGGGGCCGAGCCCTCTGCGGCGGTGGACTTCGCGGTCGGCGAAACGGTCCACGACGGCACAACCGTTGACCGATCCTCATCGTGCGGAACCGGCACCGACCGATCGTCAGCTGGAACACCGCATCCGCTTCCTCGGCGAGGAGCTGAGTGACGGGAGACGAACGGTCGCACGAGCGCCCAAGGCGGAGGTGAGCCGGCGCTTCACGGACTGAGCGTGACCCCCAGCAGGTCGTCGATCTCATGTCGCCGCCCAGGCAGGCTCAGCGCGCTCACCGTCACCCGCCGGCCGTCGACCAGCTCCAGTTCGACAACGCGGACGAGGACCGCACTCAGCGGCGCACGGAGGTGGGCGCGGCGAACGTCGGGCACCGGCACGACGACGGTGGACCATACGTTTCGGATCACGAAGCCCTCGGAGTCCCGACGGATCGCAACGGTCCATGCCCGATGGGCGATGAGACAAAGGCCGGCCCAGACAGGCACGAGAAGGATCGCTCGGGGTCCGAGGCCGAGCGAGCCGAGCAGGATCATCACCGCCACGACGGAGGCCAGGATCGACGCGATCCGGAGCAAGAATCGGTAGGGACCGATGGCGGTGGGCTCGGACACGACACCGAGTCTGCTGCATCCCGAGTCCGCCGGCGCCGGTTGAGGCTCCGCACAATCCGCACCGCACCTCAACGGGCCCCACACCGACCCCGTCCTACGTTGCACTGCATGGATCGCACCGAGCCCTTGATCCCCGCCGACCAGCCGTACGTGGCCGGAGCCCGGCTCCTCCATCACACGATCGGGGTGGCGCTGTTGCTGGTCACGATGGTCAGTGCGCTCGTGTGGTCGTCGGTGGGACTCCGTCTGGCAGTGAGCCGGTACGACGCCGCGGTTCACGGCATCACGGCCGCCAACCGGGCCGGCCTGATCCTCCTGTGGTTCTTCCTCACAGGGTTAGGCGTCGTGCTCGCCGGTTCGGGCCACCTCGTGGGGCGTCGGCTCGGCCGCACCGGGGTGCAGGCCATGGCGCTCGGCCAGCTCGGCGCACTCGCCGGCGCCGTCCTGGTCTTCCGTGAGTTCGCACCGGCTTGATCCGTGCGTTTCGCGCACTCTGGCCGATGTCCACGACCATGCGTCGAGCGGTGTGGCGACTCGAACGGTCAGCTCCACTCCCACCTCGAAGGGCGGGTCTCGGGGCTCCGGCTACCCGTCCGATTCGGCCGCCTCGATGACCGCAAAGAGTCCCCGGAAAGAGGTGCCTTCGATCATGTAGGTGCCCGGAGGAGCATCCGTCGGGACGAGCAGACGACCAACGCCACCGACGGAAGCATCGGGGAGTGCGACGTCCTGCCCGGGTTCGAGTGGAATGATCGACGGAGACCCGACCACGTCGAGCAGCAGCCAGGCCGCATGCCACTGCTCCGAGTCCCAGCACCACACGACCAGATCGGGGGAGACGCCGATCTCCATGGCGTCGAAGTCCCACACGATCGTCGCTGAGCCGCCGACGACGATTCGCTCGGGGTTGACGGTCACATTCTCGACCTCAAGGTTGGCCGGGCCGTCGGGGACGCACTGCGAGTACGGGCCTGACGGGTTCGTCGTCGTTGGTGCTGGTGCGGCGTCAACGGGAAGAGCGTCATCAGCGGGAGCGGCGGCCGAGCTGCAAGCGGCGACACAGCCCGCCATCACAACAACAGCAGCCGCTCTGCGGGCAGCCGTCAGCAAGGCCCCTCGTCTTGCCCCCTTCGCCCGGTGATCGCCGCCCCGCCCGACGACGTTCACGCAGGCCTCAGAGACAGGCACACGAAACGTTCACCAACGATCGACCTCTTCATCGTCTCCACCTTTCCCGTGCCGAGCAGTCAGCTCGGTGGTGAGAAGACCACGAGCCCGACCAGTCCCAGCACGACCGCTGCGACGCTGATGACCGAGAGCGCCAGCATCGGTCGCCAACGATTCGGGTCGTCCCAGACTGACACGACCGCGAGCCCCGCTGCACCGAACAGCCACGTCACGATCGCGATGCGTCCGAACTTCTGTATGTCGTCTGTGTCCATCACGGAACCGACGGTGGCCGCAACGAGCAGCTGCACGAAGCTGTGCATGATCAGCGCGCCAGCGAAGAAGAGCGCTCGGAGTCGCATATGCATGCCTCCCAGATTGGTGCCCGGGGCGGGGTTCGAACCCGCACGACCGTTGCCGGTCCGAGGGGTTTAAGCCCTCTGCGTCTGCCAGTTTCGCCACCCGGGCCGGACAGCACTGCTGCTGCGAGCGTAGAGCCCCGAACCGGGACCACCCGGCGGCACACCGACCGGCTGCCGCCGAGTAGGTTCGGGGGATCTTCCGGGAGGATCCATGTCGCATCCGTTGATCGCCGTGCGTCGAGCCGACTGCACCACGCTCCATCTCCAGATCCGGGAACCCCTCGAGATCGGACGCGAGTGCAACGGGCTCCTCCTCGACGACCCCGCCATCTCCCGCCGCCACCTGCGCCTCCAGCCCGAGAGCGGCGGTGGCGTCTCGGTCGAGGACCTCGGTTCGACCAACGGCACCATCGTCGACGGCCAGCCGGCCACGATGCCGATGCTCGCCCGACCCGGCTCGTCGATCGAGCTCGGTGGGGTCCGTATCGAGGTGCTCCCGCCGCCCGACGCCGCGGTGAACACCCGGGCCACCGCCGGCGGGGCCGGGGCACCACCCCGCCACGACGCCACGATCGCCGCCGGGGTCGTCCGCCCCGTGAGCGGCAACGTCGGCCGGGAGACCTCGATCGACAAGGTCGTCGCCTCGATCCCCGACATCGCGGCGATGAAGGCCCCGCTCTCCGACGACGAAGGCACGATCACGATCGTGTTCTCCGATGTCGAGGAGGGCACCAAGGCCGCCATCCGCCTGGGTGACGAGTTCTGGTTCCAGTCGCTCACCAAGCATCACGAGATCATCCGGCGCCGGGTGGCCGAAGCCGGAGGCACCGAGGTCGAGAACCAGGGCGACGGCTTCATGCTCACGTTCCCCGGGGCTCGCCGGGCCGTGCGGGCCATGGCCGCCGTGCAGCAGGACCTCGCCCGCTGGGCCGTCGACGACCCCGAGCGTGCCTTGAAGGTCCGCATCGGGATGCACACGGGCGAGGTGATCGCCCACAAGGGCAACCTCTTCGGCCAGCACGTGATCAAGGCGGCGCGGATCGCCAACCACGCCGACGGCGGCGATCTCTACATCTCGTCGCTCACGAAGGAGATGGTGGCCAGCCGGGGGGACATCCCGATGGCCGATCCCCTCGATCTCGAGCTGAAGGGCATCGAAGGCCCCCACTTCGTCTACCCGGTGCTGTGGGACCGGGTCGAGCTCTGAGCGAGCCGCTCGGCGTCAGCCGTCGAGCACCGTGGTGCGCTCGTCGGCGTCGTCGGTGAGATCGAACACCTCACCGTCGTCGAGGTCTTCCTCGTCGGCGTAGGAGCTGAGGAACCCGGGCATGGCGTAGCCGAGTGCGAACGCACCCACCGTCGGCACGAGCAACAGGATCAGCGACGCCGTCGCCGGCACGGCCACGATGCGCAGCACGGCGAGACCGATGGCGAGACACAGGCCGACACCGATGCCGACGAGCACGAACTGCAGGCCTCGGAACGCCCGGTTCACCGACAGGCGTCGCTTGGCGATCGTCCACAACAGCACGGCCACGGCGATGGCGGTGAACACGAGTGCGAAGAGTGCGAACAACCCGAGCGTCGAGATGGTGCGACCACGCACGTCGGTCACGAACTCGTTCGAGGCCAACTCGGTGCGGTCCTCGGTGTAGAGCTTGATCGAGGTCGAGAGGTAGCCAGTGGCCTGGTTCTCGAGGTCGAAGAAGTCGAGCGGGAACTCGATCGCGCGGGTGGCGCCGGCCGGGACCGAGAACGAGACACCGGTGTCGTAGACGAGGAAGGTGAGGCCCATCGCCTCACCCTCCATCCGGACCCGGTCGACCTGGACCGCCGACGGCGTCGGGTTGGTGACGTCGATCCGGAGCAGGATCTCCTCGTTGGGGTCCAACACGATCGGATCGCGGTTGCCCGCACCGTCGGTGTCACGCCCGTCGATCGACGACTCGAGCTCGAGCACCGGTTCGCTCTGGGCTCCGGCGGCGGGGCCGAGCAACAGCACGGCCACGATCAACAGCATTCCGGTGAGACGCTTCACGCCGCCACCTCTTCCTTCCGTCCGACCGAGTTCGCCCCGGATGCCTGATTGGTGACCACCCATGCCCCGGCCGAGGCGAGGGCGAACAACATGACCACCACGAGGGAGCGGGATCCACCACCGCCACCCTCGTCGACCGGGAGCACGAAGGTGACCGTGCGCTCGGCCACGGGCTCGCCGTCGCAGAGCACGACGAGTTCCTTGTCACCGATCTCGAAGCCGGCGGTGGCGACGTCGACCCGCAGCTCGCCGTCGTTGAACGACGACGCCCGGGTGACGTCCTGGCCGCCGATGGTGACGCTCAGTTCCCCATCGCACACATCGCCGGGCACGACGAGCTCGAGTTCCTCACCGGGCACGAGCGCCGGGATCACGTCGCTGCGGTCGATCGGCACCTCGATCTCGGGTGCGGCCTGTTCTTCCTCGCGCTCCTGGACCGTGCCCTGGACCTCGACGGTCGAGGTGGTGGTCTCGGCTTCGGTGGTGGTCGTCTCCTCCACGGCGGCGGCCGTGTCGGGCGTCGTGGCCGCCAGCGCCTGCACGGTCGTCGAGGTCTCCTCGGCCACAGTCGTGGTCGTCTCGGCCACGGTCGTCGTGGTCTCCGCCTCGGTGGTGGTCGTCTCCACCTCCGTGGTCGTGGTCTCGGCGAGCGTCGTGGTCACCTCGGCGACCACCGACGTCGACACCGGAGCGATCGTCGTCGGCGGGGTCGTGGTGGAGGTCAGCAGGAGTGAGGTCTGGGTCGTCGTCGGAGCTTCCGTCGTCGGCGGCACGGTCGGGGCCACCGTCGTGGTGAGGACGGTGGTGGTCGTGGTCTCCTCGGGCTCGGCGACCGTCGTCGTGGTCGTCTCGGGCTCCGGCTCAGGTT
Source organism: Acidimicrobiales bacterium (assembly GCA_020630195.1). Taxonomy (GTDB): domain Bacteria; phylum Actinomycetota; class Acidimicrobiia; order Acidimicrobiales; family SZUA-35; genus JAHDBV01. The sequence continues at coordinate 73,451 of JAHDBV010000003.1, read as the reverse complement.
CGGCGACCGTCGTCGTGGTCGTCTCCTCCGGCTCCGCAACCGTCGTCGTGGTCGTCTCCTCGGGCTCCGCCACCGTCGTCGTCGTGGTCTCCTCAGGCTCCGCCACCGTCGTCGTGGTCGTCTCCTCAGGCTCCACCACCGTCGTCGTCGTGGTCTCCTCAGGCTCCACCACCGTCGTCGTCGTGGTCTCCTCAGGCTCCACCACCGTCGTCGTGGTCGTCTCCTCGACCTCGCACCCCTCGTCCTCGATGAACTCGGCGGTGGCCAGGTCGTTCGACGAGTCGAGGTCGACCTGGTCGACAAGGGACACCGAGAACAAGCCGAGCGCCGTCACGGCGACCGGGACCTCGACGACAACGGACGAACCGATCAAGACCGGCGGCACCGTCGCCGTGGTGGTCGAACCGTCGGCGAGGGTGATGAGGAGCTCCATGCCGCTGACCGAGCCGAGCCCCATCAGGCCGAAGGCGTCGACGACGTCCACCGTCACCGGGATCGTGATGTCGTCGCCGAGGCAGGCGAGTGCGTCGGCGACCTGGACCGAGGCGTCGGTCTCGTCACAGCCGGCCTTCGCCTGGTTGATCTCGACGACCGCTTCGTCGTTGCCGTCGTCGATCTCGTCGAAGGTCGAGCTGGAGTTCAGCTGCAGCGTCGTCGGCCCCGTCACCTCGACGGTGATCGTGCCGCTCCGAACGGCCTGGTCGGCGATGTCGGCCTCATCGATCATCCAGGGTCCGTTGCCGCTGAACGTGGCATCCAGAGGCTCAACGACGCTCACCGGGGCATCAGCGGTCAGCTGCAGCGTCGCCGTGCCCGAGGCTCCGTCGGCGAACTCGTCGACGTCAGGATCCGACGCCGTCCACGTCACGCTGATCTGGACCTGGACGGTCTCGCCCTGGCAGACCGTTGGGAACATGCCAGTGGCGGTGACGCTCAGATCGGGCGCCGACTCGACGCAGTCGCCCTCGGTGAAGGCCAACGTCCGGAGGTCGTCGCCGAAACCGATCGACGCCGTGTCGGCACCGGCTGGGAAGGTGAGTTCGAGGTTCGCCTCGGCGGCCTCACCCACAGGGATCTCGTCGAAGTCCCATGCGACACCGGCGGCGTTCACGCCGACGCCCGACCAGACGATCGAACCGTCGGTGGAGCCGAGCTCGACCGAACCAGCCGGGAACGGCACGTCACCGCTGTTCACGATCCGGATCGTCACACCGGCGGCATCGCCCGGGCACACGACCGTGGTGTCCGGCCAGAACACCTCGAACGACGCCTGCGGCGTCGGATCGATGCACGTTCCTTCGGTGAAGGTCTGGGAGAACGACGGGCGGGTGTCACCCACCGAACCCGAGTCGACGAACGCGACCACCGCGCTCACGAGCTCGGACTCGTTGAAGATCACCGTCACGGTGTCCGGCCCGGTGAAGCGCATGACCACGGCGATCGTCGCGGTCTCACCCACGGCGATGTCGTCGTAGGACACCTCGGTCACGTCCACGCCACCGACCAGGAAGGTCACGTTGCCGTCGGCCGACGACAACTCGGCGGAGTTGCCGGGGTACTCGACGTCGCCGGAGTTGAAGATCCGCAGGATGGCGGTGCGCTGGTCGGATGGGCAGACCGAGGTGACCGGTGGCCACGTCACCGAGAAGTCGGCCTTCGGGTTCAGGTCGATGCAGATGCCCTCGGTGAACGCCTGGCTGAGGGTCTGGTCGCCGAGGCTGATCTCGACGGTGTCGGGACCGGCGAAGAACATCGTGACCTGGACCGAACGAGTCGTGTTCACGGGGATCTCGGCGAACGAGTAGCCGAGGGCCGAGACGCCGGGGCCTGCGAACAGCACCGTGTCGCCGGTCGAGCCGAGCCCGACGGTTCCAGCGGGGAACGGCACGTCACCGGTGTTACGGACCCGCACGGTCACCTGCTGGGAGTCACCCGGACACACGACGGTCTGGGTCGGCCATGTCACCAACAGCTCGGCCGACGGCGTCGGATCGATGCAGCCGTCGTCTTCGGTGAAGGTCTGCTGGAGCGACTGCGATCCGAGCACCACCGTCGCGGTGTCGGGCACATCGGCGAAGGTGATGGTCGTGTTCAGCGTGGCGGTCCCGCCGACGGCGATCTCACCGAACGACCACGTGTCGCCACCGGTGACGCCGCCTCCCGACCACACGAGCGTGCCGCTCGTGGCGTCCAGGCTGACGGCGCCGGCGGGGAAGGGCACCGAACCGGTGTTGACCACGCGGACCGTGACGTTCTTGACGTCGCCGACACAGGTCGGGGTCGGCGGCCAATCGACCTCGAGTGTTGCTTCGGGCGCACAGGTGGCCGTGGAGAAACCCTGGATGTTCGGACGCCCGGTGAAGGTGACCGACGCCGCGGTGGCCGGGCCGGAGAAGGTCAGGGTCGCGTTGACCGTGGCGTTCTCGCCCGGAGCGATCGCCGGCACGTTCCACGTGCCACCGGAGATGCCGTCGCCCGACCAGGCGACGTCACCGGTCACGCCGAGCGCAACGGTCGTCGGGCTCGAGGGGGCCGTGCCGGAGTTGGAGATCCGGATCGTGACCGGTCGGGTGTCGGGCAGGCAGACGTCGGTGTCGGCCGGCCAGTCGACGGCAATGTCGAGATCGGGCGAACCGCAGTCGCCCGCTTCGTAGCTACGCAGGGACGATCCGAACGTCGATGGCGAGGAGCCCGGCGTCGCGTACGACACGCTGATCGGCAACGACGTCGTCGGATCCTGGGTGAACCGGATCGTGATCGTCAGGCTGTCCGAACCGAACCCGGGGATCGTTTCTGGCTCCCATCGGCCCGTGAACCCCACCGGGGCGACGAAGTCGACACCGACGGGCAGGGTGTCGAACTGGAACGAGGCGTCGGAGTAGTCGAGGTAGCCGTTGTTGGCCACGTCGAGGCGGATCTGGCGCTCGTCGCCGGCACACACGAGGTTGTCGCCGAGGAACGTGACGTCGGCGTCGGTCTCGAAGCAGTTCGACGACTCGCCGACCGTGACGGATGCGGAGTCGGAGAGACGCCCACCGGTGGCAGGTGCCGTCGTGAACGTGATCGTCTGGGGTTCGAAGACCCGAATGGTCGCCACCCAGCCGAGGGAATCATCGGTCCCGCGGTGATTCGCCCGCCACTGGTTCGCGCTGGCGTCCCAACCCGTGTAGCCGTCGGCGATGACGGAGAACGCCGAGGGCTTCGACGACGACACGGTGAGGCTCGTCTCCGAGCCGTCGGCGTTGGCCCAATCCCAGCCCATCGTGACCCGGACGTCAGCGGACTCACCCGGGCACACCGAAACGCTCGACATCGTGGCCGTCACGCCGTAGTCGACAACGGGGTCGGGAACAGCACACGGGTTGGTGAAGGTCGCCGAGGTCCTGTCGAGTTCGACGACTGCGTCACCGATCAATCCGCTCCAGACGATCGTGAACGTCGGGTCCCCGAACGGCTCGACCGACATGATGACGTCGGTCGTGGTCGAGGTCGGGGTCAGCATCTCCGAGTACGACCCCTCACTGACCACGATCGAATCGGACCCGAAGAGGTTCGGCGCGACGGTCACGCGGAGCTCCAGATCAGCGCCCTCGCCATAGCAATCCGTGCTGATCACCGACACCGAGACGGTGGGGGGCGACACGTCCGGCTCGATCGGGGCGGCCGAAGCGGCCGGTGGCGCCGCGACGACACCCAGCAGGACCGCCAGGATCGCCAGGAACACCCGCCGGATGGCGTGGCTCGAGGTCGAGGTCATTGCTTCGCCTTCTTCATTCGTCGTCGGCGACCACGGCCGGCCAGGAACCACGCGAGCGCGAGTCCTGCCACCCCACCAGTTGCAACCGCCGGTAGCAGCGTAGCCATGGTGGCCGCGGTCGATCCATGGACCACCGTCCCGAGTACCGCCGTGGCACCCGCCAGGGCCCCCGTCAGGCCCGCACCCACGATCCTCGACATCCGACGCCGACCACGGCGCAACGGACGCAGGTTCGACTCGGCGTAGGCGAGGGTGAGCAACACACCGAGCACCACGAGGCCACCGGCCACCGTGGCGAACCAGGGCTGGGTGGCCCGGAACGGCACCTCGGTGGCGAGCACCTCACCGTCTTCGCCGTTGCGTCCCTCGATCGTGCCGGTCACGTTGCCGGCCACGAACCAACGCCCGAGGCCGGGCTCCACCTCGGCGGTGCCGCCCTCGACCGGGGTCCACTCCCCCGTCGCGATCGTCTGGCCGAAGACGCCGACACCGAGGCGGACCTCGGACACGCCCGCGGCCCGGACCGTCACCGGGTCGCTGAGGTCGAGTTCGATCGGATCGCCGGCTGCGGCGAACGTCGCACCGAGGTCGTCGACCGGCTCCGCGGGATCACCCACGCCCGACATCGCGATGATCGCGGTCACCGCGGCGGCCACGGCGAACACGGCCAACGCCCACCACGGGACCGCGGGGGCCTTGATGACATCGGCGACATCGACCAGTTCGACCTGCTCGTCGTTCAGATCGACACCGCCGGCCAGATGGGTCGATCGGGTCGGCTTCACGATCGATCGCTGCGTCTCCGCGGCGATCTCGGCGCGCAGGTCGGGAGTGGCCGGGGCGTCGTCCGCGGCCTGCTCGGCCTCGGGCACGACCGGCGCGGCATCCGGGCCCACGGTCGCCGGGGCCGCACCGGTGCCGACGGTCGGCCCGTCGCTCGGCGCGATCGTCGCCCGGGCATCGCCCTGTCCCGTCACCGTGGTGCCCGAGGGTCCACCGGTCGCTGGCGAGATCGTCGTGCGGGCTGCGGTGACCAACCGGTCGGCGCCCCGCACCACGAGGCCCGAACCATCGAGCCAGTCGGGGCCCCACGCCGAAGCGGCGGCGTGACCCAACTCGACGCCGAGCTCCTCGGCCGAACCCGGTCGGTCGTTCTCCGAGCGGGACAGCGCGGCCATGGCGACCTCGGCGATCCCGTCGGGCACCTGGGACGCCATCGTGCGGAGATCGGGCGCGTCACGGGTCACCCGCTGCACGAGCATCGCCGTCGGTGTGTCGGCCTCGAAGGGCAGACGACCGCTGAGCAACTCGAAGAGCATCACCCCGAGCGCGTAGACATCGGCCGACTTGCCGACGTCTTTGCCTTCGGCCTGCTCGGGCGCCATGTAGGCCGGAGTGCCGAGCACGCCACCGTCCATCGTCGCCAACGTCCGCTGGCCGCTGACCATCTTGGCGATGCCGAAGTCGGTGACCTTGAGTGCACCGTCCTTCGCGAACATGAGGTTCTCGGGCTTCACGTCGCGGTGGAGGACCCCACCCTCGTGGGCGTGGTGGAGTCCGGCGCAACTCGCCATCACCACGGCGCACGCGCCGGCCATCGTGAACCCGTCGCTCGTGAAGCGGTCCCACACGGTGCCGCCGGGCAGCTCCTCCATCACCAGGACGCAGTAGCCGTCGCGCTCGACGTAGTCGTACACCGGCACCACGTGGGGATGGTCGAGTCCGGCGAGCACGCGGGCTTCGGTGAGGAACCGCTCGCGCACCTCGGGGTCGGCGGCGAAGGCCGCCGGCAGCTCCTTGATGGCCACGTTGCGGTCGAGGCGTCGATGGCGACCGAGATGGACGATGCCCATGGCACCACGCCCGAGTTCGGTCGACACCTCGTAGTCCGGCAGCACTTCGGCCAGACGCGACGCAGTACTCACGGTGGTCACTCCTCGACTCCCTCGGGCTCGAACCACTCCGGTCCGAGCTCCAGCCGGAGCCGCTTCCGGGCCCGGTGGAGCACCACTTTCGCATTCCCGGGTTCGATGTGCAGCGCCGCACCGATCTCGGAGGGACCGAACCCCAGTTGGGCGGCCAGTGTGATGGCCACCGCGTCGCGCCGTCGCAGCGAACGGAGACCGTCCTCGAGGCGGGAGGCGAGCTCGTTGGCCTCCGCCTCCTGGGCGACACCACCCGTGGTGCTCGGCACCAGGTGGTCCTGGTCCTCGAAGTCGGTCGGGACCAGGCGCTGCCGCCGGACGAGGTCGAGCGCGGAGCGCCGGGCGATCTGCATGAGCCAGGCCCGGAAGCGGCGCGGTTCCCGCAGTTGCGGCAGATGCTCCCAGGCTCGACTGAACGCCATCTGGACGGCCTCGTTGCGATCGTCGTCGGATCGGACGATGCCGCCGACCACACGTCGCACGAGCGGGAGGTGATGGTCCATCAACACACCGAAGGCGTCATGGTCGCCGTCGATCGCAGCGAGCACGACGGCCACGGGCAACTCGTCGGTGCCATTGGTTGGCGTCGTCGTCGTCACTCCCGGAATCCCCCTGCGTGTCCCTCGTTGCAACGCAGGGTTGCAGGGGCCCATTAGCGAGCCCTTAATCCCTCGTGAGTAGCTTGGGCGTCGTGGAGGGAACCGCTGCCATCGGTGCCGCTCGAGGAGCGACCGCATCACACGAAGCCGGGGGCGATGCGGTCGACCACGTGCTCGTGCGCCGACTACGCGCCCGCTTCGACGTCGGCCTGTCGACCATCGTCGGCGGTTCCGAGCCGGCGATTCGGTCGCTGGTCGATCGGGCCGTGTTCGAGAACCGGTTCGACCCCGACGGCACCGACCTGGTCGTGCCGGTCGAGCGGCTCGTGCGCCCCGACAGCGGGCTCGGCATCGTCGCCGGAGCGTTCGCGGCGTGGCGCGGCACGTGCGAGGCGAGCGACGAGGCCACCCTCATCGGGCAACTCATCGACCTCGGCCCCGATCACGTGGTCGTCTGGCTGCCCGCCGCCGATCGCCTGCCGACACCCGTCGTCGTCGAACTCGCCGCGCTCACGCGGGCGACGCCGGCGAACCTCCATGTCGTGCTCGGCGGCTCGAGCCTGCCGTCCGGGCTCGATCCGGACCTCGTCATCGATCTCGGCCAACGATCGGACACCACACCCGGTGCGCGCCTGTGGGCGCGTCTCGGCGGGAAGGAGCGAGCGTTGCTCGCCCGCCTGGCACCGTTCGACGAGCTGACCCCGTCGTTCGTGGACACGATCGCCGACGACGAAGGTGTCGACCCCGAAGGCCGGTGGCGTCACGCGGAGATCCTCGGCGACCGGGCACGACCTCGTCTCGGTGCGGAGATCCGCCGGATGGCCCGGCGTGATGGGGACGACCCGGCGAACCTGCGACGCGACACCGAGTTGCTCATCGGCCACCTCGAACGAGCGGGCGCGTGGGTCGCCGCCGCCGAGTTGCACGCGGGAGCCGACGACACGGCCTCCGCGGAACGATGCCTCCGTCGGTTCGTGCTCGACACGGACCGACCGACTCGGGCCGACGTGTTGCGGGCGCGTCGACTGGATCGGATGTGCTCTCCGGCGCTCGTGGCGGTGCTGTCGGGCATCGGGGCATGGCTCGACGGTGACGTCGGGGACACCGTCGCGCTCGACCACGCGGCCGACGTGGCCGACGACGAGCTCCGTCCGACGGCTCGACGACACCGGTCCCGACATCGACGGCTGCGGGAGCTCGAGACCGCGTGCGACGACGACAGCCCGATCGATGTCTGGCTCGGCGGGCGCCTCTCGCCCCATCGAGCGTCCGCCCGAGCCGACGAGCTCGCCCGCGACCGCTTCGGGTCGGCGACGCCGGACGATCACTTCGACGCCACGGTGGTCGCCGCGGTGGCCTCGGTCGCCGAGGGGCGCCTGGCGCTCGCCCGCTCCTATCAACTCGCGAGTCGACGACTCGCCGTTCGCCTCCCGGGCGCCAGCACCGCCGCGGTTCTCGATGCCCTCGCGAGCTGGATCGCCATCGAATCGGGCGAGGCCGAGCGCGCCGGCATCGCCCTCGACCGGATCGCCGCGTCGACGACCGAAGCCGACGTCGGCCCCGCCCGGGCCGTGCGCCTCGTCTCGGGTATCGCCCACGCGCTCGGGCATCCGGTGGCGGGCGCCGTCGACGACCCGCGCCCCTCGGTCGGGTGGGAGGCCACCGAGGAGGACCCGACGTGGCCGCTCGGGCTCCGGGCACTGCTCCCACCGGCGCTCCTCACCGAGCTGGCACTCACCACGAGCGACGACCCGGCGGTCGCCGCCGCCTTCATCCGGACGGTGCCGGGCCATCGCCACCACCTGCGCCGCCTCGGCCGCTCCGACGGCGACCCCGAACGAGCGGAACGACTCGCTGGTGTCCTTCGCAACGATCCGAGCCTCGGCGAGGAGCCGGTCGAGATCCGAACACTCGGTGGACTCCGTGTCGACGGCCGCCGGGTGACGAGAGTCAGGGTGGCCGAACTGTTCGATGCGCTCCTCCACCACCCGAGGGCCACCCGCGACGACATCGCCACGCGACTCTGGCCCGACCTCGACCTCGACGCACGCAGGAACAACCTCCGTGTCACTCTGTCGGCCGCCCGGAGCGATCTCGACGTCGACCGGCTGCTGGAACCCTCGCCCACCCACCTGACGCTCGACCGCCGAAGGGTCCGGGTCGACCTCGACTCTCTGGACGAGGTGCTCCATCGGGCACGGCTCGCCGAACGCACCGAGCGGCCCGCCGACGCACCCGCCGACCTGGAGGCCGCCGTCGCCCTCGACGACGGTCCGTATCTGCTCGGGCTGGACACCGATCTCATCGGTGACCGACGCGACGCCGTCACCGCCCGTGTGGCCGAGGCCTGGCGTCGGCTCGGTCGACGCCAGTTGCTCTGCGGCGAACCCGAACAGGCGGCGGGGGCCGCCGTGCGGGCGCTCCGGCACACCCCCCTCGACGAGGCGGCCCACGAGCTCCTCGCCCGATCCCTCGCCGCCGCCGGTGACATCGAGGGGGCCCGTACGGCGTGGCGGGCCTCGGTCGCATCACTCGCCGAGCAGGGTGTCGCACCGTCGATCGACCTCGTGCAGACGATGCGCCGTGTGTTGGAGGCGAGATGACCGACGTCGCCCTGGTCGAGCGACGCGACCTCGTGGCGTCCGTACTCGCCGCCGAGGGCCCCCGCGTGACGATCGTCGAAGCCCCGGTCGGCTTCGGGAAGACGGAGCTCCTCACGCAGCTCCGCGCCGCCACCGCGGACCGCCCCGACGGACGATCGATCGCGGTGACCGGGCCGTCTCCCCCGATCACGACCCTCGCTGAGGAGCTCGACGCGCCGACCCACGATCTCGACGGTGTCGTCCTCGCGTGCTGGCGTCGTGCTCCCGGCCCGCTGCTGCTGACGGTCGACGACGCGGAGACGGTGCCCGTCGCCGACCTCGTTCCACTCGGCGAACTCGCGGACCGACTCCCGCCGAACACCCGGCTCGTCGTCTCCGGCCGCCGTGTCGATCCGGTGGTCGGCGACGCCACCACGGCCGCCATCCGACGGCTGCGAGTGGTCGATCTCGGATTCTCCGACGCCGAGCTCGGCTCGCTCGGGCGTCCCGTGCCGGCCGATGACGTGCATCGGTGGCCGGCGCTCGTGGCCCTCGACGGCGAGGGCGATGACATCACGGTCGCGCTCGACGAGACCCTCGACCGGCTCGAGCCGGAGCGCCGGGCCCAGCTCCTCGCTGCGGCGGTGCTGCTCGACGACGGTGGCGATCTGACCGACGACGACGTCGCACGCCTCGACGGACCGGCGGACGGCATCGGTCCGCTCTTCGGCGACCTCCCTCTGGTCGACCGGCAGCGCCGCCCCCACCGACCACATGGGTTGTGGGCCGATGCCGCTCGGCGCCGGCTGGACGAAGCGGATCGACGGCGGATCCTCGGCGACGCCGCCGGCTGGGCGTCCGAGCGGGGCGACGTCGTCACCGCGGCCGGGCGTTGGCGACTCGCCGGCGACGGCCCGGCTCTGCACCGACTCCTGCACGAGCTGGTGGCGCTTCCGTCGATCTCCATGGCGCTCCCCGTCATCGGGGCGGTTCACGCCGCACTCGCAGCCGTCGACGACCGTGCCTCGGCCGCCACGGTGCTGGCCGAGGCGGTCCAGGGGTATCGCGACGGCGACCCCACCGCGATCGCCGGCTTCCGGGCCGCCGCCGACCTCGCGGCATCCGAAGGCGCGACCACGATCGAGGCCGCCGCACTGTGGCACCACGGGCAGAGCGCCTACTTCGCCGGGAGCCGGGAGCCGATGATCCAGGTGCTGCCACGGCTCGGCGAACTCATCGACGCCGGCGAGCCCGCTGCGGCCGCGATCCGTGCGCGGATCCTCGGCCGCGGCGCCCTGGGGTTCGGCGACGCCCGTCGGGCGACCACGGCGCTGTCGAACCTCCCGCCCGGTCCCTGGACCTCGATGGTGGTGGACCTCGGGTACTCCGAGCTCGGTTGGCCCGAGCGGGTCGGCGTGTTCGGCCGACGCGACACCGGTGCCACCGAATCGACCGACATGACCTTCGCGTTCGCCCTCTGGATGCGCGGTGACGTGCCTCCCGACCTCGCCCTCGCCGTGGCCCAGCCCGCAGCGGCGGGCATCCGGGGTCGTCAGCTCGATCAGCAGACCGGTCCCGTGCACGGCGTGCTCGCGATGATCGCCACCATGGCAGGGCGCCGGGGGCTGGCCCTGGAACACGCGGAGGCCGCGGAGGCCGCCCACCCGCCGGACAGCACATCCAGCTTCCGATTCACCGAGGCCGCTCGGGTCCTGCGGGCGCTCGCCGTCGGCGACCTCGACGCGATCGACGAGGAAGCACTCGCCGCACTCGACCGTGACGTGGTCGAGCCCTGGCCCCTCGTGGCGACCTGGTCGATCCTGCCGGCGTTGCGTTGCGCCGCCCACCACCGACCGGCCGTCGCCGACTTCCTCGACGACCTCGACGTCGGTCCGTCGGCCCGCGTCGCCATCGAGGCAGGCCGGGCCCTCGCCCGCTTCCGCCACCACGACGACCCGACCGCCGCGGCGGCGCTTCCCTGGAGCGACACCGGCGTGCTCCGTGCCCGCGTCGCCCCGGTGCAACTCGCCGAGCTCCTGCTCGCCGCGTCGATCGCCGAACCCGACGAGACCCGCCACGAGCTCGCACTCGAGGTGCCAGGGATCGGACACCACTGGCAGGCCCTCCGGGCTCGCCACGTCGATCACCACGATGCCCTCGATCGCCTGCTCGCCGGGCTCCCGGCCGAACTCGTCCCCCGGATCGCCGTCCACGTCCTCGGCCCGACACGGACCTTCGACGAGACCGGACGCGAGGTCGAATTGCCTCGACTGGCCGAACGGCGGCTGCTCGGCCTGCTCGCCGTCCTCGGCCCGATCGATCGGAACGAACTCGCCGCACGCCTCTGGCCCGACTTCGACCTCAAGCGTCGGCAGAACAACCTCTCCGCCGCCCTCAGGCGCTGCCACGACCACGACACGATCCGCAGGATCCTCCGGGTCGAGGGCTCCATCATCCGGCTCGATCCCACCGCGCACCACACCGACCTCGAGCACCTCGAGGAAGAGTGCGAGCGGGCCCGTGAGCTGGAGGTCGCCGGTATCGGTTCCGAGGCGGTTCGACGTCTCCTCGACGGCTCCGCGACGTTCACGGGCGACCTCCTCGCCGAAGAGCCCGAGGAGCCGTGGCTGCGAGCCGACCGGGCGCGGATCCGGTCGCTCGCGACCTCGGCGGCGTGTCGGGCCGGCGAGTTGCTCCTGCGAGCCGGCGACGTCGACGCAGCCGCAGCGGCGGGGGTCCGGGCGGCGACCCTCACGCCGAGATCGGAACGAGCGCTCCGGCTGCGGCTGCGGGCCGACATGCCCGATCGGGTCGACCGCGCGCTCGTGACGTGGCGGGATCATCTCGCCGCGATCGGTGCCAACGACCTCACACTCGACTCCGAGACGGTGGAGCTCGTGCGGCAGGTGCAGGCCTCGACGGGGTGAGCCCACCCCCGTCCTCGGAGGGTTCCTCGCGACGATTTGTAACCCGCGGGTCGCTCGAACGTCAGATCATCGACGACCGCTGACGGATAGCCTCAGAAGGAGTGACCGTGGACGACGTCAACTCAGCCGCCGGCCTGCTCGAGAAGCTCCGTGCGTTCGCCTCGGGGCTCTCCGACCACGAGCGAGAGCTGCTCGCGGCGCTCCTCGCGCCGGGGATCGATGCGGCATGGCAGGACGAGTCGGCGGTCGCCGGCTACACGGACGACGACTGGTCGCCCGATCGCCTTCCGGCCCATCTCGCGTCGGTGATCCGCGACGAACAGATCCGCGTCGAGCGCCTCTGACCGGGGTCGGCTCACCCCGGGAGCCGCACGACCGCCACGACGAGGCCGATCGTGGCGACCACGGCGATCAGATCACCACGCCCCGGACGACCGCCGAGGTCACCGCCGTCGTCGAGCCCACGCCGCTGGAGCGTCTCGCCGACCTCCAGGGCCCGGCGCACCGTGCTGGACGTGACCGTCGAGGCGAGGTCGACGAACGTGACGAGCGGGCCGACCAGTCGTTGACGAGGGTCCGTCACCGGTGGCCTCGGGCGGCGGCGTGCGAGGCGCACGGCCGCCGCGACCTCGTCGAGCAGGAGCGGCAACGCACGAACGCCCAGCGCCAGCGCGGTGACGAGCTCGTCGACCGGCAGGCCGAGGCGTCCCAACGGCCGGAGGTACCAGTTGGCCGCTGCGGGCAGCTCGCTGAGCGAGGTCGTCCAACCGAAGAGATGGGTCGCCGCCAGGATCACGAACGTCACGGCCAGGAACCGCAGCTGGGCGAGCAGACCGCCCATGCCGATCTCGGTGACACCACCGATCGCCACACCCGGCTCACCACCCGCGAGCAGTCCGAGGACGAGGCTGAGGCCGATCGCCAGCAGGAAGATCCGGGGCAGGCGCGGCCGGGCCGACCAAGGGATTCCACCGGTCGCCGCGGCGGCGAGGATGGCGACGGCCACCGCCGCGAGACCCGCCCAGCTCGGCTTGATCGAGACCGTGAGCACCACGGCGAGGAGCACGGCGATCTTGGTGCGCGGGTCGAGGCGGTGCAGCCACCCGTCGACCGGGACGACCCGGAGCAGGGTGAGACCGGCGGCGCTCGTCATGTGCCGACCTCGACACGTCCTCGACGCAACTCGACCCGTCGATCCCCCAGCCGACGCCAGTCGTCGAGCTCGTGGGTGACGGTCACGACGATCGTCGACGCCGGCACGGCGGCGAGCGCTCGGAGCAGCACCTCGACCCCGTCGCGGTCGAGGCCGGCCAGTGGTTCGTCGAGCACCAGAAGCCGCGGCCGTGCCGCGAGCGCGATGCCGAGCGCGACGCGTCGCTGCTGACCCACCGAGAGCTCCTCGATCCGTCGAGCGACGAGCCGTCGATCGAGGCCGACGGCGGCGAGCGCGGCGAAGGACTCGGGTGGGCGGAGGTCGTGTGCGGCCAGCTCCGCCCCGACGGTGGGCCGCTGGAGTTGGAGCCTCGTGTGTTGGATCACGAACCCGATGTCGCCGGCCCGGTCGGTCAGCGGCGACCCGTCGAGTGTCGCCGTGCCCGACGTGGGCGAGGTCGCCCCGGCCAGCACCCACGCGAGGGTCGACTTCCCGGCCCCGTTGTGGCCGACCACCACGAGCCGGTCGCCCGCCTCGGCCCGCAACGAGACCCCGTCGAGTGCCGGGTGGGCCCACGGGGTCCCCACGTCGTGGACCACACCGACATCGCGGACCTCGAGGCTCATCGGCGCACCCCGACCGCGGGGGCGAGTTCGACGATCCGGTCGGCGAGGGCGAGGTCGGCGTCGAGGTGGGAGACGTGGACCACGGCGGCGCCGGCCTCGGCGAGCCGTCGGAGTTCGGTCCGGACCGCCTCGCGACCGTCGACGTCCAACATCGCCGTCGATTCGTCGCTCAGGACCAGGCCGGGACGACGCAGCGCCACCGCCGCGACGGCGAGACGCTGGAGCTCCCCGCCCGACAGACCACTCGCCTCCCGGTCGGCGTCGGGCACGCCGAGCCGGAGCCGGGTCGCCTCCACGAGCGCATCGGGCAGCGCTGTGGGACCCCAACGGAGATCGGCGTCGACGGTCACACCGAGCACGCCCGACTCCGGCCGCTGACCGATCTCGTGCACACCGCCGACCGCTCCGCCCACCAGGTCGGTCGTCACCGAGCCGTGGTCGGGATGGATCCGACCACCCAACACACCGAGCAACGTCGACTTGCCGGACCCGTTCGGACCCCGCACCACCACGATCTCCCCCGGGCACAGATCGAGATCGACCGGCGCGAGTCGACCCGCCACACCGACGCCCCGGGCGGCGAGCACCGACCGGCCATCGTCGGGCCGGGCTCCGACCCACGCTCCGGGGCGGGTGGCCGCCGAGCCGGGCGACGGCACGGCGAAGGCCCGGTCGATCCGCGCCAACGCCGGGGCGGCGAGGCGGCGGACGAGCAGTGCGAGCCAGATCGACACGAGCACCTGGAAGGCGGGTACCGCGATCCACCAGTGCTCGATTCCCCAGGCAACGGTCTCGTCGCCGAGGTCGGCGACGACGTCGAGCCCCGCCGATCGCAACAGCGTGGCCACCCCGCCCCACTGGGCCTCGCCCGACTCGAACGCCACCTCCCGGAGCCCCGAGAACGTCGAGAACCACGCGACCGTGAGCGTCGCCACCACCGTCCACCCGACGGCGACCGAGGTGACGACGGCGCGCCACCGGGGCCATCCCCGGCGGTGGGCGAGCCCGGCGACCCCTCCCCAGAGGATCGACACGAGGGTGGTGCCGGCCTGTCCGAGCCCGGCGAAGAGGAACGTGAGGGTGAGCGCGACGAACCCGCCGATGGCCAGGGTGCGGGTGCCACGACGGGCGGCCAGGACCCCCATCGGCACCGCGGCGAGCACGTGACCGAGCGCCGCGACCGGTGTCAGTCGGAACCCGACGGCGATCCCGACGGCGAGGTCGGCCAGCAGCGCCGCCTCGGCGAGCGCGGCGAGGTCGTGTCGCGTCTCGCCGGTGCCGTCGCTCACGTCCGGAAGGATCGCACCCGGCCCGCTCCGATGGTCAGTCGGACTGTCTGATCAGGCCAAACGGACCACGGTCACCGAGGGCCCGGGGGCCGACAGCACCACGGACTCGTCGACGACGTCGACCGCGGCGTCGCCGGTCAGCAGGAGCGGCGTGGCCCCGCTGGCGACGAGTCCGGCGAGCGGAAGGATCGTCTCGGCGGCGGCCCGGCTCACCCGCACGAGGATCCGGTCGTCGTCGGTCTCCCTCAGGAACGTGAGTGCGTCGGGGGCGATCTCGGCCCAACGGAAGCCTCCGTGGGCGAGGGCCGGAGTGGAGCGCAGCAGGCCGAGCACCTCGCGGTGGAAGCCCAGCAGGTCGTGGTCCCAGCCGTCGGGGTCCCACGGCATCGTGCGGCGGGCCTGTTCGGCATCGGTGCCGGTGAGCCCGACCTCGTCGCCATAGAGGAAGCACGGGGTACCCGGGAGACAGACCATGAAGGCGAACCCGACCCGAGCGAGCTCCGGGCTCCGCGCCATCGTCTGCCAGCGGGCGGTGTCGTGCGAGCCGAGCAGCGCCATCGAGCCGAGCACGACCTGCCACGGCAACGCACCTCGCACGTCGTCCATCGCGGCGGCCACCTGCACACCGTCGCGAGGGTCCTGGCCGGGCCCCGGCATCATCGCGGCGAGGGTCGAGAACTCACCGAGCCAGGAGACGATCGGCCGGGCCACCCCGGCGTAGTTCATCACGCCGTGCCAGCCCTGGCCGTCGAGGTCACGGGTGCCGTCGAAGAAGTGTTCACCGACGAGCCACTTGTCGTCGCCGGCGCCCTCCACCGTGGCCCGGATCCGGTTGCGGACCTGTTCGTTCTCGTCGATGAGCCCGTAGCGGCCGGTCATGTTGGCGACGTCGACGCGCCAGCCGTCCATGTCGAACGGTTCGTGGAGGAAGCGGCCGATCACCGAGGCCGGGCCGTCGATGAGGCGCGGCCCGAGTTCCGGGTCTCGATGGTCGAGCTTCGGCAACGAGCGCACACCGAGCCAGCTCTCGTACTCGTCGGGATGGTCGGTGAAGTGGAAGAAGCCCGCCTCGACCGAGTCGGCATCGGCCTGGGCCGCCCGGAACCACTCGTGCCCGTCACCGGTGTGGTTCGGGGTGATGTCGGTCATGAGTCGCAGGCCCCGGGCCCGGGTCGCCTCCCGCAGCCGGACGAGGGCCTCGTCACCGCCGAGCACGGGGTCGACCTCATCGAAGGTGGCGGCGTCGTACCGGTGATTCGAACGACCGGGGAACACGGGGTTGAGGTAGATGCCGCCGACTCCGAGCTCGACGAGATGATCGAGGTGCTCGACGATGCCGTCGAGGTCGCCGCCGTAGAGCTGGGTCATGGCCGGCGGGCCCGTGACGACCGGGTCCGACCAGTCGGCGGGGTCGGCCCACTCGGGGAACGTGTGCCGGTGCCGCCCGGAGGTGGCGAAGCGGTCGGGGAAGATCTGATACCAGACCGTCTCGGGCACCCAGGTCGGGGTCCGTCCGGTGGTGACGAGCCGGAAGTCGTGGGTGTCGAGCGGGTCGTGCCACACCTCACCGAGGCCGGTGAGCCAGCGGGCACCGTCGTCACCGTCGAGCCAGAAGCGGTAGTTCGTGGTGGCGTTGTGGCACCGGAGCTCGAGGTCCCATTCGGTTCCCCCGGTGACGGGCCGGGCGACCCCCTCCCACCACCGGGCTTCACCGTCGTGCATCGTGCGGAGCCGCACCTCGCTCACGTCGCTGGCGCCCGGCACGAGCACCGTCACGGTGACGGTCTCCCCCGGGGCGGGCGTCGGGTTCGAGACCCACCGCACCGACGGGTCGTGGTGGCAGCGGGTCAGCAGCTCGGCGGGATCGGCGGGTGCGGGGCGGTTCATCGGTCTCCGATGGTGGCGGTCGTGCGATCGGCGACCCATCGACCCGAGCCGTCCTCGACGGTGGCGATGATCTCGATGTCGGTCCCGCCGGGCAGGTGGGCGTTGTTCCAGTAGACCCGGTACGGCGGATTGTCGTCGGTGCCGATGACAACGGGCGCTGCGCCGTCGACCGAGTAGGCGAAGGTCACCTCCGCATAGCGGGCACCCTCCACGCGGGCCTCGATCCGGTAGCGCTCGGTGGGGACGAGACCGCCGTCGTCCGGCCGCACGATCGAGATCGTCGGTGGTTCGGGCGCGATCGGCAGCGGGGTGGTGGCACGCAGGACCACCGCCGAGAGCGGCGGCACCTCGATCAGCACCTCACCGGCGGCGTCGGTGGTGACCGGATCGATGGCGACCCCGACCCCGGCGACCGACTCGAACGTCGTGTCACGGCTCAGCGCCGTGAGCCGGGTCGGCACACCGAGCGACTCGTTGGCGTTCGTCACCACGAGGTACTCGACGCGTTCGTCCCGATCGATGCGGGAGAAACCGAAGGTCGGTCCGGGCGTCTCGTGCACGATCATCGCCCCGGTGACGAACGTCGGGTGTTGCCGGCGCAGCTCGGTGAGCGAGGCGACGTGGGTGTAGAGCGGATGGTCGGTGTCGAAGTTGTCGTCGGCCGGAGTCTCGTCGGAGCCCACGTTGTCGTCGTCGACGTACTCGGGCGTGACCGACCGGAACATCGACTGACGGGCGAGCTGGTCGCCGCCCGTGCCGACGAACCCCTGCTCGTCGCCGTAGTACACGACGGGTTGACCCCGCACGAGGAAGAGCAGGTCGAACCCGAGCCGCATCCGGATCAGGAGCTCGTCCTCGCTCGCGCCCGGATTGGCCCGGTCGACGAGGTAGCCCATCCGGCCGTGGTCGTGATTCCCGAACGTCGTGACCTGCATCGACGCGTTGTTGTCGGCGTCGGTGAACCAGTCGTCGTCGTCGAAGGCCTGGGCGAGGACCGCGCCCTGGCCGGAGCCGCCGACGTAGCGCTCGAGGGCTGCGTCGACGATGAAGTCGAGCGTGGCCGGCACGCCGAGGTTGGTGTGGGCCGACTGCAGGATCGGGTCGGACCCGACGATCTCACCGAAGAAGAAGAAGTCGTCGTCGCCGAGCTCGGCGGCCCGGGCCCGGATCGCCGGGGCGAAGTGCTCCCAGAACTCGATGTTGACGTGCTTCATGGTGTCGATCCGGAACCCGTCGATCCCGTACCGTTCGATGAGGTCGCCGTGCAGCTGCGTCATGCCCTCGACGACCCGGGGATGTTCGGTGAAGAGGTCGTCGAGGCCGAAGAAGTCGCCGTGGATGCTCGACTCCCCCTGGAACGTCGAGTCACCCCGGTTGTGATAGAGCGTCACGTCGTTCAGCCAGGCGGGTGACTTCGCCTCGGCGAGATCGGGGCTCGCGAACGTCGGGGTGTAGGCGAACGACACGGCGGGATCGAGCTCGGGGAAGTCGGGTGCGCCCGCGACGTCGGCCGGGTCGAACTCGACACCGTCGGCGTCCCGGAACGGTCGGGCCGAGGTCGAGTAGTAGACGTAGCTGTCCTCGGCGAAGGAGATGACGTCGCCCGTGTGGTTGATCACCACGTCGAAATAGACCTCGAGGTCCCGATCGTGGGCGGCGGCGATGAAGGCCTGCATCTCGGCCTCGGTCCCGAGATGGGGATCGACCCGGTCCCAGTCGATCTGCCAGTAGCCGTGATAGCCCGACGACGAGCCCTCGATGGTCCCGTTGCCCTGCACCGCACGGTTCGTGAAGGGCGGGGTGATCCAGATGGCGCCGACGCCGAGCCCCTCGAGATAGTCGAGCCGGGCGGTGAGGCCGGCGAGGTCGCCACCGTGGTGGAAGCCCCGGTCGGTCGGCAGGAAGCCGTGGTCGAGCGGCCCGCCGTCGATCCCGCCGGTGTCGTTGGTCGGGTCGCCGTTCTCGAAGCGGTCGGGCATGACGAAGTAGATCGGTCGGGCGGTCGCCGGATGCCGCACGGGTGCGGCGACGGGACCGACCTCGGGCCCCGGCGGCAGCTTGGTCGTCGTCTCGGCCGGTGCGGCGACGGTGGTCTCGATCGACGCGGTCGGCTCGGCCGTGTCCTCGGTCGCGTCGGACGACGTGCACGCGGCCGCGATGAGCGCGAGCACCAGGAACCCCGTACGCAGACCGGCCGAGATCGGCCTTCTCGCGTGCGGGTACCGCAACATTCAGCCCTTGACGGAGCCGGCGGCGAGGCCGCCGATGATGTGCTTCTGGGCGACGATGAAGACCGTCACGATCGGCGCCGCTCCGAGCAGGGCCGTGGCGGCGAGCACTCCCCATTTGGCGTTGTAGCCCTCGGCCAGGAAGGTCTGGAGACCGACGGGCAGCGTGTCCTTCGACGACTCGGTCAGCAGGAAGCTCGCGAGGATGAACTCCGAGAACGTGGCGATGAACGTGATCATGAAGATCACCGCCAGCATCGGACGGGCGAGCGGGAGGATGATCCGGAAGAACTGCGTCAACGCACCCGCACCGTCGATCGTGGCCGCCTCGTCGAGCGACTTCGGGATGGTGTCGAGGAACCCCTTGAGCAGGAACGCGTTGAAGCCCGCCGCGCCGCCGATGTAGACGAGGATCAGGAACCCGTGGGTGTTGAACCCGAACGCCGGGACCACCTCGCCGATCTGGCGGGACATCACGAAGAAGGCGATGAATCCGAGGAACTGCGGGAAGATCTGCATCACGAGCAGCGACGTCAGCAGTGCCCGTCGGCCACGGAAGTCGAACCGGCTGAACGCGTGGGCGGCGAAGGCGGCCACGAGCACGTTGATCGAGGCGGCGATCAGGCCGATGTAGAAGCTGTTCCACATCCACGTCGACACCGGCGAGACGTCGTTGTCGAAGATGCCGGAGAAGTTCTCGAACGTGATGTTGCGCGGGATGAGACGGGCCGAGGCGAGCGTGTTCGACTGGTTGAACGCGGCCGAGATGATCCAGACGACCGGGTAGAGCGCGAACACCGAGGCGAGGATCGCGACGAGGTGACGCCCGCCGGAGCGGCGGAACCAGGCGCCGAACGATCGGCGACGCCGGACCGGGGCGGCGGAGCGGAGCTCACTGGTCATAGATCTCCTCCAGCTTCTTCGTGAGCCGGAAGCTCATGGCCGACGTCGTCGCCAGGAACAGGAAGATGATCACGATGATCGCCGTGGCGAGGGCGAACTGTGAGCCGCGTCCGGCACCGGCGGCGATGTCGAACGTGAACGAGATCAGCAGGTCGGTCGAGCCGACCGGCACGTCGTAGCCGGTGAGCGGCGGGCCGCCGTTCGTGAGCAGGAAGATCAACACGAAGTTGTTGAAGTTGAAGGAGAACGCCCCGATCAACAGTGGCGCCGTCGACACCAGCAGCAGCGGCAGGGTGATCATCCGGAATGACTTCCAGGCCCCGGCGCCGTCGACCCGGGCCGCCTCGAGCAACTCCTCGGGGATCGACGTGAGCGCACCCGAGCAGATGAGGAACATGTAGGGGAAGCCGAGCCAGAGGTTCACGAGGAACACGGCGATCATGGCGTTCGTCGGGTCGGCCAACCAGTCGACCCCGCCGAGCCCGACCCCTTCGAGCATCCCGTTGATCTGACCGAAGTCGCGGTCGAGCAGCCCCCGCCAGACGAGGATCGAGAGGAACCCGGGGATGGCGTACGGGACGATGTAGATCGCCCGGTACACCGAGCGGAACCGCATCGCATCGTCCTTCAGGGTGAGCGCGAGCCCGAGCCCGAAGGCGAAGTTGAGCAGGACCGAACCGAACGCGAACGCCACGTTCCAGGCGAGCACCCGGAAGAACGGCTCGCGGATGCGCTCGTTCGAGACGACCTCGGCGTAGTTGTCGAAGCCGATGATCTGCTGCCAGCCGGCGAGCGACTGGTCGAGTGCGAACAGAGGCACGTCGTCGCAACGACCGTCGGCACAGACGATGCCGGAGTCCTCGGCGAGGAGGGCGATGCGCTGCACCTCGGCCTCGGGCACCCCGTCGCAGTAGAAGGTGCCCTCCCCTGCCGGGCACTCGACACCCAGCTGGGCGTCGACGAGCACGTCCCGGGCCTCGTCGTGGGTGAAGCGCAGGCCGCCGATCTCGATCCGGGCGGTCTTCAGGGTCTCGACGGTGGCCGAACCGCCGGGCACGTTGATCGCCGCTCCCTCGAGGCGGCGGTTCTCGGCCGTGAGGCCGAGGCCGGCGACGAGTTCGAAGCCCTCGATCGTCTCGGGCGGCGCCGCGAGGTCGATCGTGGTGCCGGACAGGTCGGCGACGGGGCGGAGCTCGGTGTCGTCCGGGCCGTCGCGGAGTGCGGCGATGTAGGGGTCGGTGTCGTCGCCACCGACGAGCAGGGCGAGCGTGTCCGCCGTGTCCCGATACACGTACATGGTGAGCAGCTCGCCCGACTCCCCGGTGCGGATCGGCACCTCCAACAGGCGTTCGATGGCCTGGTCGCGGTTCAGCAGGTTGCCGGTCTGGAAGTTCGTGAACGAGATGTAGGTCGTGTAGAGCACCGGGTAGGCGACGAACACGATCATCAGGGCGAGGCCCGGGGTCAACCAGCGACTCGCCTGGGCGCGCGGGTGCAGGTAGGCGTAGTTGACGAGCAGCATCACCACACCGGTGAGTGCCGCGACCGCCCACGACTGGTTGGCCAGGAACTGGGCGATCAGGTAGATCGCCACGGCGTCGAACAGTGCGACGAGCACCGTCCGAACGAGCAGGGCCCGACCGCTCGAGTGATGGAGCGCCACCTTCTTCGACGGCACGACCGGATCGGTCGTGGTCGATTCGGTGGTCTCGAGGTCACTCATGCGGCCGGGCCCCGGGTTCGTGGATCAGGTCGATCAGCCGGCCACGGCGGCCCGGACCGCTTCGGCGGCGGCGGTCATGGCGTCGGCGCCGGTGAGCTCACCGTTGCGGACGAGCTGCACGTTGTCACCGAGCGGACCCCAGACCGAACCCATCTGCGGGATGTTCGGCATCGGGATGCCGTTCGAGGCCGACGAGGCGAAGGCCTGGGCCTGCGGGTCGGCCGAGAGGCCGTCGAGCACGGCGGTCCAGGCGGTGCCGCGGGGATCGGCGTCGTAGAGGGCCTGCATGGTGTCGTCGGTGGCGATGAAGTCGACGAGGAACGACTGGGCGAGCAGCGGGTTCTCGGAGAACGCCGACATGAAGAAGCCCTGGGCGCCGACGAACGGCTGCACGGGGGCGTCGCCGATCTGCGGGATGAGCGAGACGTCGAAGTTGATGTCGGCCTGGTCGCGCATGCCACCGAGCTCCCACGGGCCGGTGATCCAGAACGCGGCCTCACCCTCGAGGAAGAGGTTCTTCGCGCCGTCGTAGTTGGTCGACGCGATGGTGCCGGCGGCCGACTGGGCCTCGAGGAACTCGATGCCCTGGACGGTCTCGGCGGCGTCGAGGTTCACGACCGACGCATCGAAACCGGTGGAGGCGTCGAAGGCGAAGATCGAGCCACCGAAGGCGGAGACGAACGGGTAGTTGTGGTAGGCGTCGGGGGCGTCACCGCCGCCGGGCACGACCACGCAGGTGGCCACGCCGGCCTCGGCGCAGGCGGCCTCGAGGTCGGCCCAGGTGGCCGGGGCGTCGGCCACGAGGTCGGTGTTGCGGTACATGGCGATCGCCTCGGTCGCGTACGGCACGGCGTAGTTCTGCCCCTCGAAGTTGAAGGCGTTGAGCGCCGTCTGGACGAAGCCGCCGTTGCCGGAGACGTCGATGGCGTCGATGACGCCGTTGGCGGCGAGCTCACCGGTCCAGTCGTGGGCGCCGGCGAAGATGTCCGGGCCCTCGCCGGCGGGGCCGGCCTGGGTGACCTGGTCGCGGATCTCGCCGAAGTCGACGAGCTCGATCTCGACCTCGACCCCGGTGGCCTCGGTGAAGGCGGGGGCGACGGCGCTGAGGGCGTTGACGCGGTTCTCGTCGGCCCAGATGAGGAGGGTCTCGGCGACCTCTTCCTCCATGGCCTCTTCCTCCATCGCCTCCTCTTCCATGGCCTCGGCCTCGGTGGTGGTGGTCTCCTCGGCCGCCGTGGTCGTGGTGGCCTCGGCTTCCTCGGTGTCGGTGGCGGTGGACTCGTCGCTCCCGCAGGCGGCGGCCACGAGGGCCAGGGCCACCAGGAGCGCCGACAGCAGTCGGAATCGCTTGGTCATGGGTCTCTCCCTGAATCAACTTGCTCGACGCAACAGCTGCATCGAGGAACTGCTGCTACTCCGCAGTAGTTCGAAAGCTCCAGGCAATCTAGGCAAACTTTCCTGCAACGGCCACCGAGGTTGCTTGCAAGTTTTCTGAAAGCCGGGTTGACTTGGCCCGGTGATCAACCGGCCCGCCCTGAAAGACGTCGCCGAGCTCGCCAGCGTGAGCGAGCCGACGGTGAGCCGTGTGCTCAACGGTCGTCCCGGCGTCGCCCGCAGCACCCGGGCCCGGGTAGTGGCCGCACTCGCCGAGCTCGGATTCACCGACGTGCCGGAGCCCCGCGCCGTGCAGCGGGGTGTGGTCGGCCTCATCGTCGGCGAGCTGACGAATCCGGTGTTCCCGGCCTTCGCCCACCACATCGGCACCCGGCTCGGCCGGCACGGGATCCTCACCTCGGTCGCCGCGGCCGATCCCCGCCTGGCACCGGAGGAGCGCAACATCGACGAGTTCCTCAGCGCCGGCGTCGACGGCATGATCTTCGTCGGTGGCCGGCATGCGGAGGTCGGCGGCGATCTCGGCGCCTACGAACGTCTCCGGGAGCGGAACGTGCCGCTCGTGTTCGTGAACGGCGACACGACCCACCTCGACGTCCCGCACATCCGATGCGACGAGGGCGCGGGTGCCGAACGAGCCGTCGACCACCTGGTCGCACTCGGCCACGAACGGCTGGGGCTCATCCTGGGATCGCCGCGCTACATCCCGACCCCACGCTTCATCGACGGCTACCGGCGTGCCCTCGCCCGCCACGGGCTGACCGAGCCCGACGACGCGATCGTCGAGACCGTGTTCACCATCGAAGGCGGCCGTGCCGGGGGCAGTCGCCTGGTGCGCCAGGGCATCACCGGTGTGGTCGCCGGCAACGACCTCATGGCACTCGGCGCCGTGTCGGCCGCCGTCTCGAACGGCCTGTCGGTCCCGGGACAGCTCTCGGTCGTGGGCTACGACGGCACCGACGTCACCAGCTACAGCAACCCCCCGTTGACCACACTGCGCCAACCGTTCGAGGACATGTCGCAGCTGATCTGCGACGCCGTGCTCTC
Source organism: Acidimicrobiales bacterium (assembly GCA_020630195.1). Classification (GTDB taxonomy): domain Bacteria; phylum Actinomycetota; class Acidimicrobiia; order Acidimicrobiales; family SZUA-35; genus JAHDBV01. Next base: position 49,413 of record JAHDBV010000003.1, on the reverse strand, counting down.
CGGCATCGCCGGCTCGCATCAGTTCAACGACACCTACGTGTTCGAGCCCCAACTGGTGGCCCGCACCACCAGCGGCCACGCCAGCCCGACCACCAGCGACGTCTGACTCAGGCGGCGAGCGGCGCCGCGACCGTGGACACCGGCCCGACCCCCGCCGCCACGGCGACCTCGGCCACCGAGGCACCGGCAACCGGTGCGAGGGGACGCTCGACCCGCTGTTCGAAGCCGGCGGCGACCTCGGTGACCGTCCGCCACAGCGCGTCCCGCAGCGCGTCGGCCGCCGCTCCCTCGAGTCGGTTCGTGGCGGCGATGCCGTCGACCATGTCGGCGGCGACGGCCAGCACCGGACGATCCCGGAGCCGGACCGCGACGGTGGCACCGCCATCGGCCCGACGCCGGATCGATCGCCGCACACCCGCCGCGCGAGGCGGCGAGCGGAACGTCGGCACGACATGGCCGAGACGACGGGCGTCCTGCCCCAATCGCCTCGCCATCTCGGCGAATCGCACCGACGTCATCTGCTCCACGAACACCATCATGACGAGGGGGTCTGACAGTGAAGGGCAGCGGCGCCGTCTCCTGGCAGACTCGGCCCATGGCGCCCCGGATCGGACTCACCACCTGGCGACGTGAGCTCGCCACGTCGGTGCACCCCCGCAACGACCTGTTCACCCTCTCGGCCACCTATGTCACGGCGGTCGAGCGGGCCGGTGGGATCCCGCTGCTGCTCCCGTTCGCCGATGACACGACCGCCGGCGATCTCGTCGAGGCACTCGACGGCCTGGTCGTGACCGGTGGGCGCGACGTCGACCCGGCGAACTACGGGCACGAAAACACCCGATCGTTCGCCCCCGACGCCGCGGCCGACGCCTCCGACCTCGCGATCGTGCGCGCCGCACTGGCCGCCCGGCTCCCCACCCTCTACATCTGCCGCGGCGTCCAGATCCTCAACGTGGCGCTCGGCGGCACCCTGCACCAGCACATGATCGGCGACTCCGACGCGCATCCCCGGCTGCCCCGCACCGACGACGCCGAAGCCGATGCCACCGCCCGGTGGGCGTTCCGCCATCGGGTCACCGCCACGGCCGGCTCGGAGCTCGCCACCGTCTTCGACGACACCTCGATCGACACCAACTCCGCCCACCATCAGGCCCTCGATGCGATCGCACCCGGGTTGACCGTCACCGGCCGGACCGCGGACGGCCACGTCGAGGCCGTCGAGATGGAGGGCCAACCGCTCATCGCCGTCCAGTGGCATCCCGAGCGCCAGCTCGACGACGGACATGACGTCCTCTTCGAGTGGGTGGTGGCCCGGGCCGGTGGTCCGACGTGAGCGAGGACGTGGCCGGTGAGGCCGCACCGCCCGAGGAGTTCCTCGCCGACGGCGAGATCGTCGATGCCGCACCGGCCTCGGAACCCCCGACCCCCGTCGACCCATCGGCGCCGCCGCGCCCCACCCCGGCGGCCTCGGGCGGCGGTCTCGTCCCCGAGCAGCTGACCCCGACCCAGCAGCGGCTCCTCGATGAGCTCGGCACCACCGATCGACCGAGCTTCGACCCCGACCTCGGCCCGACCCTGCGGGCGCAGCTCGAGTCGTCACTCGCCACGGCGGCCGACGCCCATGCGGCCTGGCTCGAACACCGACGGGGCGGAGACGATCACGACGGTGACGGTCGCCCCGATCCGCTCTTCGTGTCGAAGCATCGGATCAGCCAGATCCACGCGTGCGAGCAGCGCTACCTCGCCGAGGCGGAGGACACCTTCGCCTGGACCGTGCCGATCGCCCGCGGCGTCGTGGCCCACAAGGCGATCGAGCTGTCGATCACCTGGCGCGGGACCCCCACCCCGCTCGACCTCGTCGAGGGTGCGATCGCCCGCCTCGAGTCCGACCCCTACGCCCGTGTGGGCGACTTCCTCGCCACCCTCGACGAACCGACCCGGGCCGAGCTGCTCGCGGCGGCGAACGACCGGGTGGCGGCCTTCCTCGACGGGTTCCCGCCGCTGCGACGAGCATGGCGTCCGGTGACGGAGAGCCGGGTCCGAGCCGACCTCTGCGACGACCGGATCGTGCTGTCGGGCAAGGTCGACCTCAGCCTCGGCTTCGCCCGGGGCAACCAGGCCGGCCGTGTGCTGCTCGACATGAAGACCGGTGGCCCCCAGCCTGCCCACATCGACGATCTGCGCTTCTACGCCCTGCTCGAGACGCTCAAGAACGGCACACCGCCCCGGATGCTCGTCAACTACTACCTCGACGCCGGCCAGGCCCGCTCCGAGCAGGTCACCGAGGACATGTTGTGGGCCACCGCCCAGCGCACCGTCGACGCGGTCGGCAAGATCGTCGAGCTCACGACCGATCAGCGCGAGGCCACCTTCCGGCCGTCGCACGCCTGCAAGTGGTGTGCCAAGCGCGAGGACTGTCGGGTGGGCCAGCAGTTCCTGGCCGAACTCGAGTCGGCCTGACTCAGCCGTCGATCGGGCCGAGCACCGTCACGGCGTCACCCACCGCCACCCGCCCTCCGCTGGCGACGAGCGACCCGACGGCGAGGCAGTTGCCCCGCTGGTCCCGGATCGTCCGGTAGACGTCGAGGTCCCGATCCAGACCGGGCTGGGGCCGGGTGACCATCACACACCGGTCGATCCGCTTGCCGACGGTCACCTCGACACCGTCGTCACCGAGCCCGAGGCGGTGACCCACCCAGGCGTCCTCACCGGCAGCCGCCTCGATGCCGTCGACGATGACGTTGGTGCGGAAGCGACGGTCGTCCCACTCCCCCACCGACGCCGTCGACATGAGCGACACCTGCGTGCGCCCCGAGTCGTGGAAGACACCCGTCGGTCCGGTCCAGGAGATCCAGTCGGTGTCGTGCTCCACGTTCATCGGATTCTCGAACGTGCCGCCGAGCTCGGGGTCGGCCTCGACCAGTTCGACGCCGTGACCGAGCCAGGCCGACAGCGCGGCGTCGTCGTCGAGTCGATCACCTCGGTCCGTGGTGATCACCGGTGATCCGTCGACGAGCCGTGCCGTGGCCATCAGCAGGGCGGGCGCCCGGCGGCCGGTCAGGATGTTGCCCGTCTCGGTGTCCCGGATGCCGAACGCACGGTCGCCGTCGATGCCGAACGGGCCGACGGTGGCCGCCTCGAGCGACTCACCACCGATCGACTTCACGGGGAACCGCCAGAGCGTGGAGATCGTGATCACGACGCCACGTTGCCACGTCGGGGGCCCCGATCCGCGGCGGGCTGACGGAGCCGCTCGGGATTCGGCGGGAAACGCCGGCGATACAGCACCCAGGCGGGCACCGCGGCGACGAGAGGCAGGAGCCAGCTGACGATCCGGTACGCCAGCGTGGCGAGCAACGCGTTCTCGAGGGACACACCGGACAGCACGATCACCTGGACGAGGGTGACCTCGACGAACCCGAGCCCGCCGGGGGTGATCGGGATCATGGCGACGACGGCGGTGGCCGAATAGGCCAGCAGCACGACCGAGAGCCGGGGCTCGGCGCCCACGGCGAACAGGGCGGCCACGAGCACGAGGTAATCGAGCACCCATTTGGCCGCGGCGGCCACGATCACCCGCAGCCAGTTGTCGCCCACCACCTCGACGAGGCGATCACGCTCGTCGAGTGTGTGGTCGGGGTCGAAACGCTGCGACCCACCGAACCGGCGGAACGCGGCGCCGATCGTCCGGTCGACGCCGACCGTGGCCCGGACGAGTGGGCGATCGAAGGTGACGAACAGCCACCCGAGCCCGACGAGCAGGAGGAACAACAGGCCACCGGCGACGGCGACGGGATACAGGCTCTCCGGGACGGGTGCGCCGACGAGGGCCAACAGCAGACCGACGGCGGGGATGGCGAACAGGGCGGCCGTCTGGACGATCGACGTCGCGGCCAGCGCCCCGCCCGCCTTGGCGGCATCGACGCCCGAGACCGCCAGCATCCGGTAGAGCGCCGCGCCACCGGGGCCGGCGCCACCGGGCACGACCCGGGACACGGCGTTCGACACGAGCTGCGCCGTGGCGGCCACGAACCACGACAGGTTCGGCAGGACGAGGCGCGTGAGGTACCAGACGAAGACGAACGACAGCACCTCGAGCCCGATCATCACCACGAACCACCACCAGCGGATCACGACGAGGCGTTCGGCCTGGGAGATGATGTCGAGCAGCTGGGGGGCGAAGAGGTAGAGCGCCACGACACCGAGGGCGAAGATGGCCCCCTGCTTGAGGAACTGGGCGATGCGTTGACCGCCGAGTTCACCGAAGCCGATCTCGTCGACGAGGTCGGTGACCGACTCGGATCGACCGATGCCGACCCGGGTGCTCGCCATCCGGTTGAGCCGGTTGGGGCGGCGGGGCTCCTCAGACACCGGCCACCTCGGCGAGGCTGTGCAGAGCCGGGCCGACCCGTCGGAGCAGACGATCGAGGGTCACCATCGGCAGGCCGACGACGTTGTCGTAGGGGCCGTCGATCCGCTCGACGAGCAGTGCGCCTCGCCCCTGGATGCCGTAGGCCCCGGCCTTGCCGTCCCACTCCCCTGTCGAGACGTACCACTCGACCAGCTCGTCCCCGAGTGCCCGGAACCACACGGTGGTGGCGGCCACCTCGACCTCGAGCCGGTCCGCGGTGGCCACGGCGACACCGGTGAGCACCCGGTGCTCCCGGCCGTCGAGCCGGCGCAGCATCGAGCGGGCCTCGTCGGCGTCGACGGGTTTGCCGAGCGGGTCACCGTCGAGCACCACCATGGTGTCGGCGGCGACGATCACGGCGTCGGCGTCGGAGCGAGCACCGATGGTGGCGGCTTTCTCCGCCGCGAGCCGACGAACGAGCTCGTCGGCCGATTCGGACGGGCGCGGCGTCTCGTCGATGTCCGCCGGTGCCACCACCGGCTCGAGACCGTGGAGGCCCAGGAGCTCGAGCCGTCGGGGCGACGACGAAGCGAGGATCAACGCCACCGCTGCATCGTAGGTCCGTCCCGCCCCGGCGCTGCCACCGGATCACCCCCCGGCGGGGAACCTCCGGCCACGGTCGGCGTGGTGTCGGGGTCGTGCGGGATGCCACACTGCCGCCATGGCTCTTGCTCACCTCGACATCACCGACGGCGTCGCCACCGTGACCCTCGACGATCCCACCCGCCGCAACGCGATGACCCTCGCCATGTGTGACGAGGTGGAGGAGATCCTCGACCGGGTCGACGCCGACCCGAACGTCGGCGCCATCGTGGTCACCGGTGCGGGCAAGGCGTTCTCCGCCGGCGCCGACCTGTCGCACCTCGGCGGCAGCACCGACGTCGAGGCCGCCGAAGGCAGCCTGATGGCGATCTACCAGGGCTTCCTGCGGTTCGGCCGCTCACCGTTGCCGACCATCGCCGCCGTGAACGGCGCCGCCGTCGGGGCGGGCATGAACCTCGCCCTGATCTGCGACGTGCGCCTCGCGGCCCGGAAGGCCCGCTTCGACGTGCGCTTCATGCAGCTCGGCATCCACCCCGGCGGTGGGCACACCTGGATGTTCCAGAACATCACGACCCCGCAGACCGCGGCGGCCGCGATCCTGTTCTCCGACGTGATGGACGGTGAGGAGGCGGCCCGGGTCGGGTTGGCCCATCGGTGTGTCGACGACGGCCAGCTCCTCCCCCACGCCCAGGAGATGGCGGCCCGCGCCGCGGCGGCACCACGGGACCTCATCATCGAGACGAAGAAGTCGCTCGCCCACATGCGGTCCGGTGCGATCACCACCCAGGACGCCGCCGTGGCCTACGAAGTCGCCCCCCAGGCCCACTCGACCCAGCAGCCCGAGTTCCAGGCCCGCCTCGCCGAGCTGGCCGCCCGCATCAGCTCGAAGAGCTGACCCGAGCCGCGCTCAGTCGCCGAGGCGGATCTCGCCCCGGTCGGCGTCGACGGTGATGCGATCGCCCGTCCGGACGTGGTCGATCGCGGCGGCGGCCCCGATCACCGCCGGGATGCCGAGCTCACGGCTGAGCACGGCGGCGTGGCTCATCGGGCCACCGTCGGTGGTCACGAGCCCGTCGACCAACGTGAGCACCATGTTGTAGGCGGGGCTGGTCATCCGGGTCACGAGGATCTCACCCGGCTCGAGGCCGGCGAGCGCGTCCTCGGCGGTGGTCGCGACCCGGGCGATCCCGGTGACGGAACCCATCCCGATGCCCGTGCCCCGCAGCCCGTCGGCACCGGCGGCCTCGGCCGCCGTGGCCCCGATCTCGACGTCGTTCGCGTTCATGCCGAGCTCGGCGAGCACGGTCTCGGTCATGACGATCAGGCGTCGCAGACCCTCCGGCAACACCGACGGGTCGGGTGAGGGTTCGTCGTCGCCCAGTGCGAGCGGTGGATCGAGGTCGAGGGCGGCGCGGCGGGCGGCACGCCGGTCGGCCAGCTCGGCCGTCGCCGGAACGGACCCACCGCGACTCGCGGTGCGGATCTCGTCGACGGTGAGTTCGAACACGAGCGTCGACGCATCGGGCGCACCACCATCGAGGCGACCGTCGGCCACGAGCCGGCGCCCGAGCGCCAACACGGCCAACCGGAGCAACCCGGTCGGCCACTCGATCGTGATCGGGCCGTTGTCGTCGCGCAGATCCATGGCGTCGCGGGCTTCGGCCAACAACTCGTCGAACCGATCGCGGTCGCCGGCGGGGACCCGGGCCCGGAGCTCGTCGGCCACCAGCGCCGCGGCGGCCTCGTGGTCGCCCGACGGGCTGGCGGTGTTGACGATCGTGGCCAGCACCACCTCGGGGGCTTCGCCGAGTGTCGGCGACTCGACGTCGTACCCGGCGTAGAGGACGGTGCCGCGACGATCGAGGTAGGCCTCGAGCAGACGGGCGGCCTCGGGTGAGGCCGCCCGGACGTCGTCGAGGGAGCCGAGCTCGGCGGGTACGGCACCGGCCGACACCACGGCGGCGTGGATCGCCGCCAGCTCGTCGATCGGGTCGGTCGTGGAGGGTGAGGCGCCAGCGAGTGCGGCGACCACCTCACCGGCGGAGAGCCCCCACGGCTCGGCCTCCATGATGAGGTTGCCGATCGGACCGAGGTCGTAGCCGTGCAGACGGAAGTGCTCGCGGAAGGTGAACTCGCAGTGCTCGATGACCTCCGTGACATGGGCACCGAGGGCGTCGGTCGACGCGGCGTCGAGATCGACCGCGCCGAGCCGACGGTTGATCTCGACGAGCCGTGGTCGGATGGTCGAGCGCCACTCGTCGATCACCGCCGGCGCGGGTGAGGTCTCGAGATTCTCGAGTGCGAGCTTGTTGCGGCGCCGGAACTCGGGGTGGAGTCGGGACAGCAACCAGACGGCGGCGGCGGGCGGGGCCGACGTGCTCGGCTGGTCCGGCCGCACGAGCGGACGCAGACGCGTGTAACAGAACCCGTGTACCCAGCGGCAGTCGACGGTCTCGGCGGGCACCCCGAGCGTGTCGAACACGCCCCGGACGGCGTCGGTCATCGCCCCGGCGAGCAGTTCCTGCACGAGCGGCGTGGTTCCGCCGTCGTAGTGGCTGCGGTCGAGCGCCCACTTCCCGGGCCCTGGTGCGGTGAAGGTGGCGTCCATGGGCCGACGCTAGTTCGACCGGGTCCAGCGTCGCCCGTCCGCCGACGAGGCGCCGACGGCTACAGCCAGGCGCCCAGCAGCTCCGAGCGACGGGCCGTCCACTCCTCGGTCGTCATGGCGAACCGTTCGTGGTCTTCCCAGGTGCCGTTGATCTCGAGGTAGCGCTGGGCGACCCCCTCGGAACGGACGCCGAGTTTGTCGACCACACGCAGCGAGGCGGTGTTGCGGGGCACGATGGCGATCTGGAGGCGGTGGAGACCGAGCGTCTCGAACCCGAACCGGAGCACGTGCACGACGGCCTCGGGGGTGTAGCCGTGGCCGGCCCTGGCCTCGTCGATCCAGTAGCCGATGTAGGCGTTCTGGAACGCACCCCGCTGGACCGAGTTGATGTTCACCTCACCGGCGAAGTGACCGGCGACGAACACACCGAAGCCGTACCCCGAACCGTTCTGCCAGTCACGATGCCGTGCGTGGCAGCGCAGGGCGAACGCATTGCGGTCCTCGACGACGTCGGGACTGCCGGGCAGCCGCGACGGCTCCCACACGGTCAACCAGTCGCGGTTGCGACGACGGACCTCGCGCCACGAGCCGAAGTCGTCCTGGCGGAGCGGCCGCAGGATCACGCGCCGACCGATGAGCGTCGTGGCGGTGGGTGCCGGGATGGTGGCCATCAGTCCCCCACCGAGGCCAGGAGCCCGTCGAGCAGGTCGCTGACCGAGACGGTCACCATCTCGATGCCGAGTTGGCGCATGGTCTCGACGAGCACGCAACAGCCGCCGACGATCACGTCGACCCGGTCGGCGGGCAGGCCGGGGTTGAAGGCCCGATCCTCGGCCGACTCGGTGGCGAGGGTCCGGTAGACGTCCTCGGCCGCCGGCTTGTCGAGCTCGAAGCCGTGCACCCGGGCGGGATCCCACTCGAGCAGTCCGATCTCCACGGCGGCGACGGTGGTGGCCGTGCCGGCGACCATCACCACGGAGGCACCGTCGTCGATGGCGTCGGTGATGGCCGGACGATCCCGACGGAGATCGTCGAGATAGAGCTCGATGACCGAGAGAGCGGCCGACAGCTCGGCGGCCCGGGGAGGATCGCTGTCGAGGTACTGGTCGGTGACGGTGCGGGCGCCGATGTCGAGCGACATCGCCGCCGTCACGGCGCCGTCGTCGAGCAGGACGAACTCGGTGGAACCGCCCCCGATGTCGATCACGACGACGGGGCCGGCACCGGCGAGATCGGGCAGCCCGGCGGTCACCCCGGCGGCGGCGAGTGCCGCTTCGTCCTCGCCGGAGACGACCTCGAGTTCGACCCCGAGGTGCGACCGCACCAGCGCGGCGAGCGGTTCGACGTCGTCGACACGCCGGGCCACGGCGGTCGACACGGCACGGATGCGGGGGCCGGCGAGACCGGCGAGTTCGGTGGCGAGCTCGGCCAGGCCGGCGTCGACCGCGGCCAGGGCGTCGGGATGGAAGGCCTTCGTGCGCTCGAGATCTCGACCGAGCCCGCACATCCGCACGGCCCGCCGAGGAGCACCGTCACCGGTGTCGATCAGCCATCGCAGCGTGTTGGTGCCGAGATCCACCGCCACCCTGGTCATGCGGCGTCGCCCCGGTCGTCACGCCAGTGTCGGCCGACGAGTCGGAGCCGGGCATCGACCCATGCCCCGACCGGGTCCTCGTCACCGGCGAGCCAGTTGGCGTAGTGCGCATGCAGGCACTTGACGCCCTGTCGGGTGCCGCCCACGCCGCCCGACGGTGCGGGGCCGTCGTGGCCTGCGGGGAGTTCGGCGGCCCGACGGGCATCGGCGCGGGCGTGGGTCGCCGCGATGTCCGCGGCGGGGATCGCCGCTTCGGCGGCCTTGACCCCGCCCTCGGCTTCGAGGGTGCCGATCGCCTTGTTGAGCGCCGGATCGGCGAGCCAGAACGTCGTCGGCATCGGACGGCCGTCGTCGAGCAGCGGGGCGTTGCGCAGCACCGCCGGGGTGCCGTCGGGTCGGGCGACCACGACGGAGAACCGTCCCATCGGTTTGCGTCCGAGCAGCCGCGTCACGACCTCGGCCAGGTCGTCGGTCGGCGCGTCGGCACCGGCCTCCGCAGCCGTCGAGGCGACCACCCGATCCGTCATCGACGCTGTCAGTCGTCGCTGCCGCCGCGGAGGATCATCCGCAGCACGAGCAGGAGCACCAGGCCACCGAGCACCGGTGCGAGGCGCTTCACCATCGAGTCGCCGGCGACGTCGAGGAGGTCGACGGGCTCGGCCTCGGGCGAGTCGATCTTGCGCACCGCCGGTGCGGCGGGCTCGGCGGCGGCCGCCGGCTCGGCGGCCGGAGCGGGATCGGCGACGGCCTCGGCGGCAGCGGCGGGCGCAGCAGCGGCAGCGGCCGGAGCGGCAGCCGCCGCGGGCGCGGCGGCCTCGGCGGCGGGACCGGCACCTTCGGCGAGCTTGTCGCGGAGGTTGTCGACGAACTGGCCGAGGATCTTCTTGGAGACGTCCTCGATGGCGCCGCGGCCGAAGCTGGCGATCTTGCCGGACAGCGCGAGATCGGTGTGCACCGTCACGTTGGTCGTGTCGGGCGCCTCGCCGGCGCTCATGGTGGCGGTGACCATGGCGTTGGCGTTGCCCTGGCGGGGGTCGCGCCCCTCGGCCTTGAGCTTGGCGGTCTTGTTCGCCTCGTCCTGCTCGACGAACCGGGCCTTGCCCTTGTACTGGGCGGTGATCGGGCCCACCTTGACCTTCACGACCCCTCGGTACTCGTCACCCTCGATCTCCTGGAGCTGGGCCCCGGGCATGCAGGGGGCGATGAACTCGAGATCGTTCAGGATCGTCCAGGTCTCGTCGACGGGTCGGTCGACGACGAAGTCGTTGGTCAGCTCCATCGGTTCCGGTCTTCCTCGGTGTCGATGTCGGATGGGTCGCCCGGGCACGGTACCGCAGAAACGAGATCCGGCCGATCCCGGAGCAGGGCGCGTGCTCCTTCGTCGCCGTCGGTGGGCAACAGGTCGAAGACCTCGGACTCCAGCTTCACCGGTGGGCGGTGGGCTCCGTCGAAACTCGCCACCACGATCGGCCCGGCCGAGGCCCCCACCACCCGCCACGCGGCGACGGTGACCCCGGGGGTGTCGGCCACGCCCACCACCGCGGCGCCGAGCTCCGCTTCACGGACGGCGGTGATACCGGCCTGCAGTGATCCGGCCTGGCCGTCGGCCCATCCGGCATGGTGCACCTCGGTCACGCCGTCGGGCACCAGGTCGGACAGGTCCACCGCACCGGTGACGACGAAGCAGCGGTCGAACCCGGCGGCGGCCATGGCGTCGAGCTGCCACGACACGAGTGGGCGGCCACGCACCTCGGATCGCAGCTTGTGGTCGGGCCCGGCGAACCGGGATCCCGCCCCGGCGGCCAACAACACACCCGCGATTCCCCGACGACGCATGCCGGCAACCTAACGGCGCGGACGTGGCGGGGCTCGGGTCAGGCTTCGAGCAGGTGGCGGGACTCGACGAGACGCTCCAGCTGGCGTCGGGTCAGCGGCTCCGAGAGCCAGGAGCCCTGACCTTCGTGGCAGCCGAGCTCGACGAGCCGGTCACGCGCGTCGGCGCGATCGATACCCGTCGCACCGACACGGAGTCCGGCGGCCTCGGCCAGGGTGGCGAGTGAGCCGACGAGGGCTCTGCCCGGGAGATCGTCCCGGTCGGTGAGGCCATCGGCGCCGGCCGAGAGCTTCACCCCGTCGATCGCGAGGCGACGGAGACGATCGAGGTTCGAGTAGTCCGAGCCGAACCGGTCGATGATCACGTGCACACCGAGGGCCCGGTAACCGGCGAACGCATCGGCGAGGCCGTCACGGTTGGCCCGCAACACCGTCTCGTCGACTTCGAGCCGGAGCCGGTCGGCGCGGAGCTCGTGCCGGTTCAGCGACTTCCGCAGGACCTGGCGGGTCTTCGGGGTGAGGAAGGTGCGTTTGCCGAGGTTGATCGCGAGCTCGAGGTCGTCGATGGCGAAGCCGTCGACGGTGAGGTCGGCCCAGGTGCCGAGTGCGGTGCGGATCGTCCACTCGTCGACCAACGACTCGAGGCCGGCACTGGTGAGGAACTGCTCGAACTCGTCGCCGGCGATGACGCCGCGGTCGGGGTGATGCCAGCAGACCTCGGCTTCGACGGCCACCAGGCGACGGCTGGCGAGATCGACGATGGGGAGGAACACCAACTCGAGCCCGTCACCGACGAGGGCCTCACGCAGCTGCGCGGCCATCTGGAGGCGATCGTCGAGTTCCCGCAACGTCTCGGGGTCGACGACGGCGGCCTGGCCCTTGCCGAGCGCCTTGGCCCGGTACATGGCGATGTCGGCCTGGCGGATGAGCTCACTGGCCTCGGTCGGATCGGTCGCGTCGGCCACACCGATGGAGGCCGAGATCTCGACCTCGGCATCGGCGACCTCGAAGGGCAGTTCGAGTGCGGCGACGATCCGCTCGGCCATGGCGGAGGCCTCGTTGGCCCCGGTGGAGGGGAACACGAGGACGAACTCGTCACCACCGAGTCGGGCCACGTAGTCGTGGGTCCGGGTCACGTCGGACAGCCGTTGTGCCGCCCGGCTGAGGAGTTCGTCACCGGCCGCGTGACCGAGCTGATCGTTGACGGCCTTGAACCCGTCGAGGTCGACGAAGCACACCGAGACCGGGTGGTTCGTCGGGTCGGCGACGAGTGTGTCGAGATGGTCGGTCAGGGCCATCCGGTTCGGCAGGCCGGTGAGGGCGTCGTGGGTGGCCTGGAAGGCGAGCTGCTGCTCGACCCGTTCCCGGCGATCGATGTCGGTGGCGAGGCTCACCGCCATCGTGTCGAACGCGGTCGAGAGACGACCGACCTCGTCGGCCTGGGGGTCGTCGATCCGGACGGTGAGGTCGCCCTCGGCGATCGACTCGGCCACCGCGGTCACCCGACCGAGGCGGCGGGTGAACGAGCGGAACAGCACCGCTCCGACGGTGAGCACGACGAGTCCGGCGCCCATGAACACCGCGATGAGGGCGTCACGGACCCCGGCGAGATCGGCGTAGAGCTCGTCGCGTTCGACCTCGGTCACATGGACCCAACCGAGCCCGTCGATCCGGGCGGTGGCCCGCACCGTCTCGCCGGTGTCGTCGATCTGGATCCCGGCCGCGGTGGTGGAGACCTCGAGGGCTTCGGCGACACCGACCCGGTCGGCGTTCCAGGAGCGCAGCACGACGACCCGGCCGTCGGCCTGGAACGCGCCGAGTTCGGACCGGGCCGTGCGGCCGAGTCCGGACAGGTCGTCGGTGGGGACGACGGTGTCGAGGCTCCACTGGGTCACGAGTTCGATCGACTTCGAACCATCGACCGACACGCGTCGCACGACCGGCAGGTGGGCGACCCCGTCGGCGACGAAGGCGTCGGCGACGTTCACGATCCCGTCGGGGGTGGCGTCACGCAGGGCCGTCGAGGTCGACTCGGGGGCGAGCAACCCGTCGGCGGCGAGGGGTGTCGGCTGGCCGCGTTCGTACACCGCGATCCCGACGAGGCCGTCCGGGGCGAGTCCGGTGCGCAGGTCGGCCGTGATGTCGGCGAAGCGCTGCACCGTGCTCTCCGACGAGCGTTCGGCGTGGTCGGCGACGATGTCGCGGAACTCGGGGGTGGCCGCGATCTCGGCGACACGTTCCTCGAGGTGATCGATCGAGACCGACACCCGTTCCGAGCCGAGTGTCGAGGCCAGTTCGAGCGACTGGAGGGTCTGCGCCCGCAGCTGCTCACCGGCGATCGCCGAGATCTGCAGACCCATCAACACGAGCGGGATACAGGACACCAGCAGTGCGAGCGCGGCCTTCTGGCCGAGCTGGAGCCGCCGCCAGGGGGCGAGCGCACGTGAGAGATCCGGCATGGCCATCGGACCTCCATCGGCCCGCGGGCATCGGAATCCAGTGTCCGATGGGTCGGGCGGCCCAGATGGGGTGGGACCACCCGGGATGTGACTGACCGACGGTCAGCCGTGGATGTCGCCCTCGGTGCGGGTGAGTGGCTTGACGTCGTCCTTGCCGGCCCGCCGGGCGATGATCTCCGCACAGATCGAGATGGCGGTCTCCTCGGGTGTCCGACCTCCGAGATCGAGCCCGATCGGCGCCCAGATCCGCTCGATGTCGGCCTCCGGAACCCCTTCGTCGCGCAGCCGCGCGTTGCGGTCGTCGGTGGTGCGCCGCGACCCCATGCACCCGATGTAGCCGGCGCCGGTCTCGAGGGCCGCGATCACGGCCGGCACGTCGAACTTGGGGTCGTGGGTGAGCACGCACACCGCATCGCGGCCCGTGAGCTCGTCACCGATCTCGTCGAGCAGGCGGTGCGGCCAGTCGACCACGACCTCGTCGGCGGCCGGGAAGCGACGTTTCGTGGCGAACACGGGACGGGCGTCGCACACCGTCACCCGGTAGCCGAGGATCTTCGCCACCCGCACGAGCGCGGCCGTGAAGTCGACGGCGCCGAAGATCAACATCCGCGGCGGCGGCGCGTAGGTCTCGACGAACACGCGGACCTCGTCGGCCCGGGCCTCGCCTCGTTCGCCGTAGTGGCGCATGCCGGACGTCCCGGCGGCGAGCTCCCCCTGCAGGTCCCGGCCGACCACCCGGTCGAGATCGTCGTTGCCGAGCGATCCGAGCAGGGCACCGTCGGTGTCGAGCAGGAGTTTCGCGCCGGCGTTCGGGCCGTCGATCACGGTGGCGAGCGCGGCGGCCTCCTGGGCCGCCAGTGCGGACGCCACCCGGTCGAACAGGGTGGGATCGTCGGACATCACCAGTCCAGCGGTTCGAGGAAGAGATGGATCGTGCCGCCGCAGGTGAGGCCCACCGCGAAGGCGTCGTCGTCGGAGTAGCCGAACGTCACGAGCTCCCGGGAACCGGTCTCGAGACACTGGAGCGCCGCCTCGACCACGGCGCCCTCGACACAACCACCCGACACGCTGCCGGCCACCTCGCCGTCCTCGGCGACGGCCATCGCCGCGCCGGGTTGACGGGGGCCCGAACCCTCGACGTCGACCACGCGGGCGATGGCGACACGTTTGCCCTGGCGGCGCCAGCGCTGCAGGTCGGTGAGGATCTCTCGCATCGGGATCGAGGTTACTGCCGCGGTCCGGTGGGCTCGCCGGAGCTCCCACCGTGGACGAGGTCGTACATCGCATCGATGCCGTCGAGCAGCCGGGGCCCCGGACGGACCACGTGGCTGTCGCCGTCGAGGTGGTGGACACGTCCGCTCCGGACGGCGGCGACATCCGACAGCTCGTCGCGGTCGACGACGCTGCGGGCCTGCTCGGCCGCAGCCGTCTCGTCGAATCCGCAGGGAGCGACGAGCACGACGGCGGGGTCCGCGTCGACGATCGACGTCCACTCGGTGGCGGCGGACCGTCCGCCGGCGTGGGCGAGCACCGGGACGGTCCCGGCCGCGGCGAGCTGATCGGGGATCCAGTGCCCCGGTCCGAACGGCGGGTCGACCCACTCGAGCAGCAGGACCTCGGGCGGGTCGGTGATCGCCGCCCCGCGGGCCCGTTGGGCGGCGAGCCGCTCCCGGGCCGCCTCGATCCGGGCGAACCCGTCCGGGCCGGCGCCGGCGGCCACGGCGATGGCCTCGATGCCGTCGAGCACCTCGTCGAGGGTCATCGGGTCGTAGGAACACACCCGGGCTCGACACCCGAGCTCGGCCACCGCCGCGTCGACGTCGCCCGCCGGCAGTGCACAGACCCGGCAGAGGTCCTGGGTGACGATCAGGTCGGGATCGAGCTCGGCGAGGAGGTCACGGTCGAGTTCGTAGAGCGCCCGGCCCTCGGCCACCGCCTCGCGGATCACGGTGTCGATCTCGGCGGGGGTCGCTCCGGCCGGGATGATCGTGTCGGTGACGTGCGGACGCGACGCGGCCTCGGCGGGGACGGTGCACTCGTAGGTGACACCGACCACTCGATCGCCGAGGCCGAGCCAGAAGAGGATCTCGGTGGCCGACGGCAGCAACGACACGATCCGTGTCGCGCCGTCCCCGTCGGCCACGTCGTGTGCGTCGCGCAGGCGGTCGCCGCTCCGGTCAGGCAATGCCCGCGTCGGTGAGCGCCCGCCCGACCAGCACCCGTGCGAGGTGCTGGCGGTACTCGACGCTCGCGTTGAGGTCGCTCGACGGCTCCATGCCCTCCGCGGCGAGTGCCGCGGCGTCGGCCGCCGAGGCGCCGTTGGCGAGGGCCTCTTCGACCGCGGTGGCCCGCACGGGGGTCGGGTGCATGTTCACGAGCGCCACCTGGGCGTGCCCGTTCACCTGCTGCGCCGACACGCCGACGATCGCCCAGTCCTGGGCGCGGCGGTTGAACTTCTGGAAGCTCCAGCCGGCACCCGTGTGCTTGGGGATGCGGATCTCGGTGATCATCTCGGTCGGCTCGAGTGCCGATTCGAGGAAGCCGGTGAACAGGTCGCCGGCGTCGATCACGCGCTCCGCGTCGGCCGAGCGCACGACCACCGACCCACCGAGCGCCAACAGCGCCGAGGGATGGTCGGCCGCCGCGTCGGCGTGGGCGAGGGAACCACCGAGCGTGCCGCGGTGGCGCACCTGCGGGTCACCGACGTTGGCGGTGGCGCGGGCGAGCAGCGGCGCGTGCTCGGCGATCATCGGATCGATCTCGATGTCGCGGTGGCGGGTCAGCGCACCGATGGCCACGTGGTCACCACCGTCGCGCACGTACGACAGGTCGTTCAGACGACCGATGTCGACGAGCACCGTCGGGTAGGCGAGGCGCAGCTTCATCATCGGGAGCAGCGAGTGGCCACCGGCGAGGAGCTTGGCCTCGTCGCCGTGCTCGGCGAGCGCGGCGAGCGCCGCCTCGGCCGAATCGGCCCGCTGGTAGTCGAAGGCGACGGGGATCATGCCGGCATCCCTTCGGTGGCACCGGAGGCCGTGAGCACGGCCTTCACGATGTTGTGGTAGCCGGTGCAGCGGCAGAGGTTGCCCTCGAGCCCCTCGCGGACCTCGGCTTCGGACGGGTTCGGGTTCTCGTCGAGCAACGAGACCGACGCCATGACCATGCCGGGAGTGCAGTAGCCGCACTGCAGCGCATGGCACTGCATGAAGGCCTCCTGCATCGGATGCATCTCGTCGGCGGACGGGGCGAGGCCCTCGATGGTCGTGACGTCCTGGCCGTCGGCCTGGACGGCGAGCATCGTGCAGCTCTTCACGGCCTCGCCGTTCAGATGCACGGTGCAGGCGCCACACGACGAGGTGTCGCACCCGACGTTCGTGCCCGTGAGGCCGGCGGTGTCACGGATGTAGTGGACGAGCAAGGTGCGGGCCTCGACGTCGGCCGAGACGGCCTGCCCGTTGATGGTGACGGTGACTTCCACCGGCGTCCCCCTGAGTCGTGATGAACAGCGACGGCGAGTCTGGCACAGCGACGGAGGCGCCACACAAGTGGCGCCGGAGGTCGCCGTCGGGGCGGATGTGATCGTTCGACGGACGGGCGGGACCGGACGTGTCAGACTTCTGCGCGACTTCTCCGCCCGCCGAAGCGTCGGGTGCGAGACGAGGGAGAACCGCAATGGGCGAAGAACGACCGCAGGACGCTGAGTCCGCTTCCACCGAATACACCGAAGCCATCGAGCGACAGCTGCTCGACGGCGACGCGGCGGCCGATGCCGCCGGGGCCGCACGGGGTGCGGCCGGCGACGCCGCCGGTACGGCCGGTGAGGCCGTGCGTGGTGCCGCTGATGGTGTGACCGGAGCGGCGGGCGATGCCGCCGGTGCGGCCGGCGACGCCGCCGCCGGTGCGATCGACGGCGTGACCGGTGCCGCAGGCGCTGGCAAGGGCGCCGCTGCCGCTGCCGCCGGTGGCCTGGCCGCCGGCGCCGGCAAGTTCGGCGGGAAGATGAAGGACAAGCTCTCCGGGCTCGCCGATTCCGCCAAGGACGCCGCGGCAGGCGCCAAGGACGCAGCCGCCGGTGCCGCCGATTCGGCCAAGGACGCCGCGGCGGGTGCCAAGGACGCCGCCGCCGGTGCCGCGGGCTCGGCCACCGATGCCGTCGGTGGTGCGGGTGCCGCCGTTGCGGGGGCCGGAGC
Source organism: Acidimicrobiales bacterium (assembly GCA_020630195.1). Lineage (GTDB taxonomy): Bacteria > Actinomycetota > Acidimicrobiia > Acidimicrobiales > SZUA-35 > JAHDBV01. Next base: position 31,775 of record JAHDBV010000003.1, on the reverse strand, counting down.
GGCCGCCGCCGGAGGTGCCGCCGCTGCGGCGTCCGGCGCGACCGGGGCCGTCGGCGATGCTGCCGGCTCCGCTGCCGATGCCGCTCGTGGGGCCGCCGGGTCGGCCTCCGGTGCGGTGGCCGGTGCCGCCGGCACCGTCGCCGCCGGTGGAGCCGCTGCGGCCTCGACCGTGCGTGGCTCGGTCTCCGATGACGACGGCGCGGGTGCCGCGACGGGTTCGGCCTCGGGCCGAGGTGCCGCCGCAGGAGCCGGTGCCGGATCCGCCTCCACCGGTTCGACCGGCGGTGGCGGTGGCGGGGCCGCCGGCTACGGCGACAAGCTCATCCCGGAGTGGGGTTGGTCCGCCGACAGCCAGATCGTGGCCGCCGGCCTGCTCGTGGTCGGTTCCGTGATCGGTGTCACCGCCTGGAACACCTGGCGTGATGGTGGCGACCTCGAGGACGTCGCCGCCGTGGTGACCTCCGTTCCGACCGACGCCGAAGAGGTCGTCGACGAGGACGGCAACGTCGTGGTCACCACCACGACCGTCGCCCCGACCACCACCGAGGCCGAGGAAGAGGCCGCCACGACGACCGTCGTCGAGGTCGTCGACCTCGCACCGGACGTCGACGCCGCCGTCGGGTCGTTCGGCATCGCCGCCGCCACCACCGGTGCGGCAACGGTGCTCACCGGGTTCGTCGGGACCGAGGCCGATTCCATCGCCGCCGAGAGTGCCGCCGCCGACGTCGAGGGCATCGAGTCGGTCGACAACCAGCTCGTCGTGCTCCAGCCCGACGCCCAGGCCGCCGTCGAGGCCGCCGGGGTGCAGAACGGCACGGCCACGGCCAACGGCACCGTGATCACCCTCACCGGCATCGTCGACGACGAGGCCGACCGAGCCGCCGCCATCGACGCGGTCGCCGGCATCGAGGGCGTCACCGAGGTCGTCGACGAGATGACCGTGATCCAGGGCGATGCCCAGGACGCCGTCGACGTCGTCGCCAGCGGGCTCGACGTGACGGTCGATGACGGTGTGGTCACCGTGACCGGCACCGTCGTGTCCGACAGCCTCGAGGCCGCCGCCCTCGCCGCCCCGGCCGCCATCACCGGCGTGACCGAGGTGATCGACGAGGTCGAGGTCGACTCCCCCACCGCCAACGAGCTCAACGCCCTCGTCGAGCTGGAGCCGGTCCAGTTCGCCACGAATTCGGCGGAGATCCTGACCGCCTCGGGCCCCACGCTCGAGCGGGCGGCGGAGATCATGCTCAACGCTCCCGAGGGCACCCGGATCGAGGTCCAGGGCTTCACCGACGTGCGGGGCGACGACGCCGCCAACCAGGCACTGTCGCAGGCCCGCACCGAGTCGGTGGTCGAGGCGCTCGTGTCGCTCGGTGTGAGCCGGGACATCCTCGAGCCGGTCGGCTACGGCGAGACCACCCAGTTCGGTGAGGGCGACGACGCCGAGTCGCTCGCCGCCAACCGCCGGGTGCAGTTCAAGCAGATCTGACCCACTCGCCCGGGCGTCCCCGCCACCGTCGGCACCTCCCCTCGCCCGGCGGCAGGTGGGGTACAGCTCGGAACGATCACAACACACACCACGCGAAGGGGCCGCACCCATTGGGTGCGGCCCCTTCGTCGTTCACGGTGGCCCTCGTCGGGCCACGCTCCGGTCGGCCTCAGCCGCCGGCGTTCATCGCTTCCCACACCCGCATGGGGGTGCAGGGGATCTCGATGTGGCGCACGCCGAGGTGCGAGAGGGCGTCGATGACGGCCGACTGGATCGACGGCGTCGAACCGATCGTGCCCGACTCCCCGATGCCCTTCGCCCCGAGGGCGTTGACCGGCGTCGGGGTCTCCATCGGGATCCGCTCGTAGCTCGGCAGCTCCGCGGCCGAGACCATGGCGTAGTCCATGAAGTTGGAGGTCAGGTTGTTGCCGTCGGCGTCGTAGACGACCTCTTCGTAGAGGGCCTGGGCCGCACCCTGGGCGATGCCGCCGTGGACCTGACCGTCGACGAGCATCGGGTTCATGATGACCCCGGCGTCGTCGCAGGCCACGTGACGCACGAGGCGGGCCTGACCGGTGTCGCGATCGACCTCGACCACGGCCACGTGGGTCCCGAACGGGAACGTCGGCATGGCGGCCTTGAAGACCTCCTCGACGTCGAGATCCTCACCCTGCTCGGTGGCGGCGGCGTGGATCTCCGGCCACCCCTTCGACACGGCGGGTGTCCCGGCGACGTGGAAGGTGCCGTTGGTGTTGTCGAGCACGATGTCGGCCTCGTTCGCCTCGAGCAGCGACGCCGCGATCGGCTTCGCCTTCTCGACGAGTGCGTCCGCCGCCTGCTTGACGGCCATGCCGCCCTGCTGGAGCGAGCGTGATCCCATCGTGCCGAGGCCGGAGGGCACCACGTCGGTGTCGCCGTGGATCACCGTCACCGACTCCATCGGGATACCCGTCGAGTCCTGGGCGATCATCGCCCAGGCCGTGGCGTGGCCCTGCCCGTGCGGGGAGGTGCCGGTGTAGACGGTCGCCGTGCCGTCGCCGTGGACGACGATGCGGCCGGTCTCGGAGAAGTCACCGACGCCGCCGGTGATCTCGACGTAGGTGCACACCCCGATGCCGAGCAGCTTCTGGTCGCCCGACTCGCGTCGGCGGGCCTGCTCGGCCCGCAGCTCGTCGTAGCCGGCGGCGTCGAGGGCGTTCTCGAGCGAACCGATGTAGTCGCCGACGTCGTAGACGCCGGTCATCCGGTTCTCGACGGGCTCGGTGAACGGTGCGAAGAAGTTGCGGCGACGCACCTCGGCGGGATCGAGCCCGCACTCGAGGGCGAACAGGTCCATGCCCCGTTCGATGGCGGCGGTGGCTTCCGGTCGTCCGGCACCGCGGTAGGCCACGATCGACGCGGTGTTCGTCACGACGCAGCGGGTCTCACACTCGACGTTCTCGATGTCGTACACACCGGGCGCCATGGTCCGGGTCATGAAGGTGGGCAGCGCCACCCCGATCTCGGGATGGGCGCCGGCGTCCTGGGTGACGTCGAGCTGGTAGTGGGTCACCCGACCGTCGGGCGTGCCGCCGAGACGGATCGTCTGCAGCTGGGCCCGGCCCTGCCCCTGGGAGAGCATGTTCTCCGAGCGGGTCTCGGTCCAGCGCACGGGCCGACCGCAGGCCTTGGCGATCCCACCGAGCAACATCTCCTCGGGGTAGACGCCGATCTTGGCGCCGAAGCCGCCACCGACATCGGGGGCGATCACGCGCACGGCGTCGGCCTCGACCCCGTTGGCGGCCGCGAGTGCGTCCCGCGCGCCCTGGGCGTGCTGGGTGGAGTCCCACTGGACGAGGCGACCGTCGATCCAGGCGGCGGCGGCCGAGCGGACCTCGAGCGGGCAGGCGGCGACACGCTGGTTGGTGATGGTGTGTTCGACCATCACCTCACACCCGGCGAAGAACTCGGCCGGGTCGGTGTTGGCGGGCATGCCGACGGCGGTCGATGCCGAGCACACGTTGGAGCCGGTGTCGGGCCAGAGCAGGGAGTCGCCGGAGGCCGCGAGGGCGTCGGTGATGGAGGCGACGGCCGGCAGCGGTTCGAGCTCGATGAACACGGCCTCGGCCGCGTCCTCGCCCTGGTCGGCGCGCTCGGTGACGACGGCCACCACGGGCTCGCCGACATAGCGGACCTTGCCGGTGGCGAGGAGCGTCTTGGTCATCTCCGGATTGGCGAGGGCGAAGGGCGGTACGGGCTCGAGCCCGAGATCGGCCGCGGTGTAGACGCCGATCACGCCGTCCATCCCCACGGCATCGGAGGTGTCGATGGACACGATCGTGGCGTGGGCCATGGTCGAACGCACGTAGGTGACGTGGCCGGCGCCGGCCAGACGTTCGTCGTCGAGGTCGGCGGTGTACACACCGCCGGTGGTCAGGAACTTCGGGTCTTCGACCCGTTGCACCCGGGTGCCGAGAATGCTCACGCGTGGTCCCCCTGAATCTGGAGCGTGCTGCCGATGGGCTCGGCCGACACTACTCGTCGGGCGCGTGGCGTCGGAAAACCGTCAGCCGTCCCCGCCGCCGGTCGGGGTCGGAATCACTCGCCGGGAGCGGCGGGCAGGATCCGGAAGCTCTCCTCGCCCGGGTAGACGAGGTCGTAGTTGGCCCGGGCCTGACGCTCGATCTCGGCGTCGGTCTGGAGCCGATCGAGTTCGAGGCGGGTCGAGTCGACCTCGGCCTGGATCCGGGAGAGCTCGGCGTTCGCCTCGTCGAGTGCATCACGCTGGGTCACGTAGTTGCGCACGGGGATGGCCCCGAGCGAGACGAGCACGAGGGCACACACGGCCGCCGCGATCACCACCGAGCCGCCGGAGCGGATCTGCTGGACCCGACGGTGGGCCCAGAATCGACGCACCCGCCAGACGACGCTCTGGAACCAGCGCACCGGTGTGGCGAACAGCTCCGACATCAGCGGGCGAGGGCGGCCGCACCGGCGTAGCGGGCGGCGGTGCCGAGATCGTCCTCGATCCGCAGGAGCTGGTTGTACTTGGCCACGCGGTCGGAGCGGGCCGGCGCGCCGGTCTTGATCTGGCCGCAGTTCGTGGCGACGGCGAGATCGGCGATGGTGGTGTCCTCGGTCTCACCGGACCGGTGGGACATGACCGAGGTGTAGGAGGCGGCGGTGGCCATGGCCACGGCCTCGAGGGTCTCGGTGAGCGAGCCGATCTGGTTCACCTTGACGAGGATCGAGTTGGCGATGCCGCCCTCGATGCCGCGGGCGAGCCGGGTGGTGTTCGTGACGAAGAGGTCGTCACCGACGAGCTGGCAGCGGTCGCCGATCATGCCGGTGAGCGTGGCCCAGCCGTCCCAGTCGTCCTCGGCGAGGCCGTCCTCGATCGACACGATCGGGTAGCGGTCGACGAGGTCGGCGAGGACCTCGGACATGCCGGCGGAGTCGAGCGAACGACCGTCGGCCTCGAGGGTGTAGACACCGTCGGAGAAGAACTCGGTGGATGCCACGTCCATGGCGAGCGCGATCTCGTCGCCGGGCGTGCGACCGGCGGCCTCGATGGCTTCCATCAGGAGCTGGAGTGCCGCTTCGTTCGATTCGAGGTCGGGGGCGAAGCCGCCTTCGTCACCGAGGCCCGTCGACAGACCCTTCGACACGAGCAGCTTCTTCAGCGCCTGGTAGATCTCGGAGCCCCAGCGCAGACCCTCGGAGAACGACGACGCACCGACGGGCATGAACATGAACTCCTGGAAGTCCACGTTGTTGTCGGCGTGCTCGCCGCCGTTGAGCACGTTCATCATCGGCACCGGCAGGACGTGGGCGTTGGTGCCCCCGACGTGACGGTAGAGCGGGATCTCGAGGTGATCGGCGGCGGCCCGGGCGGTGGCGAGCGAGGCGCCGAGGATGGCGTTGGCGCCGATGCGGCCCTTGTTGTCGGTCCCGTCGGCGGCGAGGAGCTCACCGTCGATGGCCCGCTGGTCGATGGCGTCGAGCCCGACGATCGCCTCGGCGATGGTGGTGTTGACGTGGCCGACGGCGGTGAGGACACCCTTGCCGCCGAACCGGTCGCCGCCGTCACGCAGCTCCACGGCCTCGAAGGCGCCGGTGGAGGCGCCCGAGGGCACCAGGGCCCGACCGGAAGCTCCGGAGTCCAGGTGGATCTCGACCTCCACCGTGGGGTTGCCACGGGAGTCGAGAACCTCACGACCGATCACATGCTCGATGGTGCTCACGTGGACCGAACCTAGCAGCGGCCGCGGTGTGCGGTGCGCCAACCTCGGAGCGTGACCGACCACCACCGCGAGCGGCCTCCGGGGCAACGGCGCTCGGCCGTCACCGCGACGACCGCACCACGGAGGCGAACACCGCCGACACGACACCCGACGCATTCTTTGAACGCGTTCACAGAACCGGCTAGCGTGCCGATCGCCCACCACGGAGGAACGACATGACCCTGCTCGACGATCCGCGCCCGATCTCGGCCGACTCCCACGCCGTCGAACAACCCGAGGTCTTCGCCGGCCTGCCCGAGGTCTTCGGCGACGACGCACCCCGAGTGGTGCACACCGAGGGCCGGGGCGATTCGATCGTGATCCCGAGCAACCCGAAGCGCTCCCGCAACGTGGCCGTGATGGCCCTCGCCGGCACCCGACTCGACTACGCCGAACCACTCCCCCGTGCGTTCGCCTCCAAGCCCGGCGCCGGCTCCCTCGAGGATCCCGAGGTACAGGCGTACTTCACCGGCGGCTTCGCGGCGATGCGGCCCGGCCTGACCGACGGCGCCCGCCGGCCCGACGACCAGGACATCGACGGCATCTCGGCCGAAATCCTCTACCCGGGGTGGTTCCCGATGTTCAGCCTGTCGAACCTCGACCTCCTCGTCGCGTTGCAGCGCAACTACAACGACTGGATGCACGACCAGTACGTGCGCTCGAACGGCCGCCTGATCGGGCTGGCGCCCCTGCCGGTGCAGCTCCCCGAGGTCGCCGTCGCCGAACTGGAACGGGTGATCGACCTCGGCTTCAAGGGCATCGTGCTGCCCTCGAACGCGCCGCGTGGCCGCCGCTACTCCGACCCGGAGTACGACCCCATGTGGGCTCGGGCCGAAGAGGCCGGACTCCCCGTCGCCTTCCACGTGGCGTGCATGTCGCACGTGCCCGACTGGTTGAAGGCCTCGGCCGGGCGCGATCCGATCGTCCAGTACGCCGGCTCACCCGCCCTCATCCACGACACCATGATCGAGCTGATGGTCCGTGGCGTGTGTGCGAAGTTCCCCGACCTCAAGTTCGTGCTCGCCGAGTTCAACGCCGGCTGGGTCGCCCACTGGCTCGACAAGGTCCAGCAGGGCTGGGCCCGGGAGTTCGCCAAGGACCCGTCCGGCACACCGCCGGTCGACGTCCTCGACATCTGGAAGCGACAGTTCTTCGCCACGATCGAGGACGACACCGCGGCGCTGCGCACCCGCGACCTCATCGGCGAGGAGACGTTGCTCTGGGGCTCCGACTATCCCCACACCGACTCGACGTGGCCGTGCTCGGCCCAGGTGCTCGACGAGATGTTCGAGAGCTACTCCCCCGAGGCCCGCGACAAGATCACCCGCACCAACGTGGCGACGCTCTACGGCTTGTAGACCGCCCGGCCCCGCTCAGAAGAGCTGGCGGCGATTGCGGCGCAGCGGGTGGGGTTGGCGGGCCAGCTCGGCCGGGTCGACGCCGTCGGGCACGACGGCGAACAGGATCCGGTTGCGGACCGAGTCGGGCGCCACCTGGTACCGCTCCAACACACCCGGACCGCAGGAGCCGGTACCGAGTCCCGAGTGGGCGGCGTCGAGTCGCCAGATGGGGCGGGGCGCCGGCTCGACCTCGTGTGGGTGGCGGTGGTGCTTGCGGATGTCGTGGTCCCAGTTGCGGCGCAGCGCCGTGTCGAATCGGGTGTCACCGATCGCCATGAGCGTCGCACCGCCGGCGGCCACACCGGCCCACCGGACCGCCGTGTGGTTCCCCGTCTCCTGCGGTCGGGCGTAGGCGAAGTCGGAGCCGCCCACACCCTCGCGCCAGCGATCGACGACGAGCCCGCCGACCCGGTCGCTGTAGCTCTCGTCGGGGCCGGGACCGAACCAGACGAGTTCGGGATCGTCGTCGGCGAGGCGGAGCTCGACCCCGACCCGCAGCAGTGCGGGGGTGTTCAGTTCGGCGTCGGTGAGCACGTCGAGGGCGACGCCCCCGTCGCCGGTGAGCATCCAACGGAGCCGGACGACGAGGCCGTGACCGAATCGTGACCGGGCTTCGATCACGGTCATGCCGGGGAACGACCGGTCGACCGACACCGGTCCGAGCGGCTCGGGCACCGCGTGACGCAGCCCGGCCTTCTTGAGGCGGCGGGCGGCCTGCTCGGGGCCGAAGTGGCCCCGGTCGTTGTCGGTGATCGCCCGGGTGATGCCGAGCACGCCGGCACCGGCCAGCCACTGGCGGCCACCCATCACCCATGAGAACGGCACGCCGTGAGGGTCGAGCACGAGCTCCATGTGCTCGGTGGTGATCATCGTCCGATCGGCCTGGCTCACCTGGACCCAGGTGTCGTCGGCGGCCGAGACGGCGGGCACGGGGCGCCCGATCGACAGGGCGAGGTCGTCGTGAGCGACACGGTGGCCCGACGGGTCGTGCCAGGCGACGAGGAGGCGGGCCTCGGCACCGGCGGGCACCTCGACCGTCGGGAGGTCGAGATCGACCTCGATCTCCGCCCCCGGATCCACGACCGGGGCGGCGAGGGCACCGGCGGCCAGTTCCGCTCCGTCGACACGAAGCGACCAGCTGGCGCTGAGGAGCGAGGTGTCGACGAACGACCAGCGATTGCGGATCGCCAGGCGTCGGCCGGCCGGATCGACCGCGCGGGTCACGACGGGGCGGTGCACCCAGCCGCAGTGCGCGAGCGCCGGGTGCGGCGTCCGGTCGGCGTCGACGAGGCCGTTGCAGTTGAAGTTGTCGTCGTTCGGTTCGTCGCCGAAGTCGCCGCCGTAGGCCCAGTACCGCTGGCCGGTGTCGGTCTCGGCCGCGATGGCCTGGTCGACCCAGTCCCAGATGAAGCCGCCACCGAGCCGGTCGGTGGCGTCGATCAGTTCGTCGTACTCGGCGAACCCACCGTTGGAGTTGCCCATCGCATGGGAGTACTCACACATCACGATCGGACGCTCGTCGGGCAGGTCGGCCAGCTCGGCGAGCACCGTCAGGCTCGGATACATCGGCCCGATGATGTCGACGGCGGGATCGAGCTCGGCCGGGTGGTAGGCGATCGGGCGGGTGTCGTCGAGCGCCCGGATCGCATCGGCCATGCGGCGGTGGTTGGGGCCCCAGCCCGACTCGTTGCCGAGCGACCAGGCGAGCACGCAGGCGTGGTTGCGGTCGCGCTGCACCATGCGCACGCCGCGTTCGACGAAGGCGTCGGCGAAGTCCGGGTCGTCGGTGGGGATCGGCGACGCCTGGCTCACCAGACGGTGGGAGGCCATGTCCCGGACGAGCCCGTGGCTCTCGAGGTTCGCCTCGTCGACCACGTAGAGGCCGACCTCGTCGCAACGCTCGTAGAGCCGCTCGTGGTGCGGGTAGTGGGCGGTGCGGATGGCATTGAAGTTGTGGGTCTTGAGGAGCCGGAGGTCCTCGTCGAGGAGCGCCTCGTCCAGCACGCGGCCGGTCTCGGGATAGTGGTCGTGGCGGTTGACGCCGCGGAGCACGATCGGCACACCGTTGACGAGCAGACGTCCGGCTCGGATCTCGACGGTGCGCAGCCCGACTCGACGCCCGAACCGGTCGAGCGGGGCCGACGGGTCGCCGAGCACGACCTCGGCGTCGACGAGATCGGGGCGTTCCGCGCTCCACGCCGGCGCGTCGGGCACGGTCAGCGAGATGGTGGTGCCGGCGTCGTTGCCGCTCCCGGGGAGCTCGACCTCGTCGTCGACGACGGTGTCGGCGATGCGCACCCGCAGCGGGACGAGCGTGCCGGCCTCACCACCGGCGACGGCAACGGTGACCCGGACCTCGGCGGCGCCGTCGTCGGTCCAGTCGAGCGTGTCGATCGAGACGTCGGCGAGGGCCGTCGCCGGTCGACGGAGGAGGTGGACCTCCCGGTGGATGCCGGCCATCCACCACATGTCCTGGTCCTCGAGCCAGGTCGACGCCGACCAGCGCTGGACGCGGAGCGCGAGCGTGTGGGTCGAGCCGGGCCGGACGTGGTCGGTCAGATCGAACTCCGACGGCAGCCGGCTGTCGGTGGCGTAGCCCACCTCGACACCGTCGACGAGCACGTCGACGGTCGACTCGGCCGCACCGATCCGCAGGATGATCCGATCGCCGTCCCAGTCGGCCGGCACGTCGATGGTGCGGACGTGATCGCCGCCCTCGTCGGGCTGGGGGAACTCGGGGTAGGCGTCGATCGGGAACGGGTACTGGACGTTGGTGTAGATCGGGATGCCGTGGCCGTGGACCGACCAAGACGACGGGACGGGCAGCGTCGTGAAGTCGTCGAGCGTGGCGCCGGGTGAGGCCCAGTCGTCGTCGGGGGCGGTCTCGGTCCAGTGGCGGAACGCCCACGTCCCGCCGAGATCGACGGCGTCGTCGGGCACGCCGAGGGCATGGCCCGGAAGGCGGCCGACGGCCACCACCCGGGGGTCGCGGTGTCGGGGCGGTCGAGAGGCGATCACCCGCACAGTTCACCACGTCGGGCCGACGTGCGGACAGCTCCGGATGCATCGGATCCGGTCCGGACCCTCACCTGGCGGGGTCATCCGTCCGACTAGGTTCGGACGGACCCGCACCTCACGAGGAGATCGACCCGCACATGCGATCCAGTCTTCGAGCCGGAACCGGCGTCGTCGCCGTCCGGGGCCCCCTTGCGGTGGCCTCGGTGAACGACCCGGCTCTCAATGCCGACCTCGCCGCCTTCATCGACCGCATGGCGGCGTCGCGTTGGGACTTCAACACCGTCGCCGGTGGTCTCCACGACCTCGTCGTGCGACATCATCCGACCGGCATGGCCGCCGTGCTCGAGGGTTCGCCCTCGGTGCTGTTCCTGTTCGGCGCCGCCAGTGCGGCCACGGCGACGAAGCAGCTGCGCGGTAGCGGTGTCGATGGATGGGACACGAGCGTGCTCGACGAGGCCGCCGTGGCGCTGGTCGTCGACGGCACCGACTCGGGTGACACCCTCACCTGGACCCGCCTGACCGACGGCGTGGTTCACGGCGGCGGTCTCGACGTCGCCCTGGATGCGGCTCCCGCGACGCCGCCCGCCCCGATGGCCGCACCGGCCCCCGCATCGACGCCGCCACCTCCGGCCCCGGCACCCTCCGCCGCCGTGCCGCCCTCGCCGGCCCCGGCACCCACGATGTCGTCGGCGCCGGCCCCCGGGTTCTCGACACCCCCGGCCCCGGCATCGACCCCGCCGCCTCCTGCCGCCGCGCCCCCGCCCGCCGCTGCGCCGGCACCCACCGCCGCACCGACACCCGGCACGCCTCCGCCGCCGGGATTCGGCAGCACCCCGCCGCCACCGGCGCCGGGCATGCAGCCCCCGCCTCCGGGTGCGACCCCACCACCTCCCGGTGGCGCACCGCCGCCCGCTCCGGGTTTCGGGACCCCACCGCCGGTTCCCCAGACCGCCCCGGACTTCGATCCGATGCCCCGCTCGTCCCGGCCCGATGTCGATCCGTCGCCGTTCGCGACGGGTGCGGCCGGTGCCGCCGCCGGCGCGGCCGGTCTCGCCGGTGGTGCCGCCGCCGGCTTCGGTGACTCCGTCGATGAGTTCACGGGTGGCGCGTCCGAGGCCGCCGGCGACGCGATGGGCTCGATCGCTGACGCCGTCCCGAACCCGGCCGACGCACTCGGTGGTCTGACCGACGGCCTGCCGGAACCCTCGCTCGAGGGCCTCTCCGAAGCGGTCGACGGCATGCCCGGTGCCGACGTGGTCGACGGAGGTGTCGGCGACGTGGGCGAACGTCTCGACGACGCACTGTCGGGTGAGCGTCTCGACATCCCGCCGATGCCCGACGTGCCGCCGCCACCGTCGTTCGATCCGTCGCCGTTCACACCGACCGACTCCCCGTTCGGTGACGGCGACGATCACCAGCGGGATCTGCCCCCGCCTCCGTTCTCGAGCTGATCCGGAGCGTCCGAGTCGAACCACCGCCACCCTCCGGGGTGGCGGTGTTCGCGTTCGGGCTCAGTCGAGCCAGTCGGCCGGCACGGTGCCTCCGGCACGTTCGCCCGCGGCGTGCCGGTCGGCGGCGCGGCGGGCGAGTTCCCGCAGCGCCTGCTCCGGGTCGAGTCCGGCCCGGCGGGCCCGGTCGACGAGGGCGAGGAGCTGCCGGGCGAGCGTGTCCTCGTCGAGGTCGGCGTCGGCCGTCGGCTCGGCCTCGAGATCGGGGATCGAGGTGCCGACCCGATCGGCCTTGCGGAGCACCTTCTCGGCGTAGCTCAGCGCGGGCAGGGCTCCCGGGATGCCTTCCATCACCGAGCTGCGCTGCTTCTCCTCGCGCTTGATCGCCTCCCAGTTCGTGACCACATCGTCGGCCCCGTCGACGGCGACGTCGGCGAACACGTGCGGGTGGCGGGAGACCAGCTTGTCGTGCACGGTGCGGGCGACATCCGCGATGGTGAACTGGCCGGCCTCGGCGGCGAGGCGGGCGTGGAACAGCAGTTGGAACCAGACGTCGCCGAGTTCCTCCTCGAGGTCCTCGTAGCCCTCGCCGGCCTCGACGTCGAGGGCGTCGATCGCCTCGACGACCTCGTAGCTCTCCTCGATGAGATAGCGCCGGAGTGAATCGTGTGTCTGCTCGGCGTCCCACGGACACGACGTGCGGAGGGTGTCCATCAGCTCGACCGTGCGTTGGAGTTCGACGGCGACGGGCGCCGCGAGCTCGGGGATCCACAACGACGTCAGATGGTCGGCATCGATCGTGCGATCGAGGTCGTCCCACGAGCAGCGGACGATCTCCTCGTCGTCGGTCCCGAGGGCTCGCAGCAGCACGACTTCGTCGGGGCCGTCGTCGACGGCGAGCTTGATGTCGCTCAGCACCCAGTTGGCATGGCAGTGGGCCACGAGCAACGGACCCCGCTCCCCCGCCGCCTGGGTGGCGAAGGTGTGGCCGTCGACGAGGCGGACCGAGGTCTCCACCGGGTCGACGCCGAGGCGGGCCCAGCACAGGTCGAGGAACGACAGCGAGGGCAGCAGTTCGACGTCGAGATCGTCCCGGTCGCGCAGGCGGGCGACGGCTCGTTCGAGCACGAGCGGTGAGCCGGGCACGAGGTAGAGCACGGAGCCGTGGGCCCCGGCCAGGGCGACCAGGTCGTCGACGATCGCGGCGTAGACGTCGGCGAACCGGTCGGCCGTCTCGTAGTACTCGTCGTAGGTGGCGAGGTCGGGTGCGTTCGCCGGGTCGCCGGCGAGATGGGCGCTCGGATGGATCGAGGTCCGGAGCCGCACCGGCAGGCCGGCATCGTGGAACGACGAGATCCGCTGGCGGGTCTCGTCGGTCACGTGGTGGTCGGCGCCGGGTCCGAGCCCACCGACGACCACCCTGGGAGTCACGAGGTCGGGGCCACGATCTGGCCGAGCCCCTCGCTCCACTGTCCGAGGTTGTCGCTGTCGAGCACCTCGACCTCGAGCTCGCTGAAGGCCTCGCCGAAGCGCTGCTGGGCGAGTTCGAGGGTCTGGACCTCGTAGCCCGTGACCTCGACGACGTGGAAGCCGAACTGGGTCTGGACCGGACCGACGACCTGGCCCACCTCGGCGGCATCGACGGCGTCGCGGAACTCGGGCACGTAGTTGGTGCTCGGCGAGCAGCCGAGGTCGCCACCAGCGGGGCCGGACGGACCGGTGGAGGCCTCGATGGCCACGGCGGCGAAGTCCTCGCCACCGTCGATCCGCCCGATCACGTCGACGGCGGCCTCTTCGGTCTCGAGCAGGATGTGGCGGACACAGGGCACGCCGACGGCGTCGTCGGGCGCCGTGTCGGCGAGCGCCCGCTCGAAGGCGAGCTGGCCGGCCCGGGTGTCGATGAGCAGGCCGAGGAACACACTGAGCTCGTCCGCCGCGGTCTGGACCTCGGCCTCGTCGGGGTAGAAGCTGCGGAGCTGGTCGAGCAGGTCCTCGCGGGCCTCGGTCTCGTCCTCGGCGGTGATCTCACCACCGAGCCGGTCGATCTCGCTGCGGAGCAGGTCGACCGAGATCAGCTGGTTGGCCAGGTCGGTCCGATAGGTGTCCGGGAACGGCGTGCCCTGGTTGAGCTCGATGAGTCGTTCGTTCGTGGTGTTGGCCTCGAACAGCTCGTCGATCTCCGACGACAGGATCGTCGTGACGTCACCGTCGGGGTAGGTGATCCGGACGGCGGCGGCGTCACCACCGTCCCGGCTCAGGCCGCAGGCGCCGGCCACGAGAGCCAGAGCGAGGAGCAGCGCGGTCAGCGGGGTCGTTCGGGTGCGCACCGGCCGGAGGCTACTGGCCGATGTCGCCCCGCCGGTGGCGGCGGGGCGACCGACGGCTCAGTCGACGGTCCAGGTGGCGCCACTGCGGAGCAGGGCGTCGAGATCGCCCGGACCCTGCTCGGCGTTGGCGGCCACGAGCTGGTCGTTGACGGCACTCGTGTATTCGGGGGCCTGCACCGACCGGAACACACCGACGGGCGTGACGCCCGACGACTCCTCGGTGAGGCGCCCGATGGCGAAGGGCACGGTCGGTTCGGGCCGGGTCTCGTCGTGGACGAGCAGGGCGTCGGTGCCGACGTCCGCGACGTTCACGACGGTGGCCTCACCGTCGACGAGCATGATCCCCTTGTCGCCCTCGGCGCCGAACACGATCGGTTCGCCGTGGGTGAGATCGATGAGCTTGTCGCTGCGCACGTCCCGCTTGAGGATGTTGTCGTAGGCGCCGTCGTTGAAGACGTTGCAGTTCTGGAAGATCTCGACCAGTGCGGCACCCCGGTGCTCATGCGCCCGCTTGAACGTGGCCATCATGTGCTTGCGGTCGAGGTCGTGGGTCCGGGCCACGAACGTGGCACCGGCGCCGAGAGCGACCGAGATGGGGTTGAACGGCGGGTCGATCGAGCCGTGCGGGGTCGACTTCGTCACCTTGCCGACCTCGGAGGTCGGTGAGTACTGGCCCTTCGTCAGCCCGTAGATCCGGTTGTTGAACAGCAGGATCGTGAGGTTGACGTTGCGGCGCAGCGCGTGGATCAGGTGGTTGCCGCCGATCGACAACATGTCGCCGTCACCACCGACGACCCAGACGTGGAGGTCGGGTCGGGCGACCGCGAGACCGGTGGCGATCGCCGGGGCACGTCCGTGGATCGAGTGCATGCCGTAGGTCGACATGTAATACGGGAAGCGGGCCGCGCATCCGATGCCGGAGACGAACACCGTGTCCTCGCGTTTCACGTCGAGGTCGGTGTGCATCATCTGCATCGCGGCGAGGATCCCGTAGTCACCACAGCCGGGGCACCAGCGGACGTCCTGGTCGGAGGTCCAGTAGCCCCGCTTGGTCGGGTCGAGGATCACTTCGGTGGCGGTCATGCGGATGCTCCGTTCGTGAGATCGATGGTCGGCGCGAGGCCGGCGGCGGTTCGGATGGCCTCGACGAGTTCCGAGGCGGTGAACGGGAGGCCGATCACCTTCGAGATGGGCTTGGCGTCGACGAGGTACTCGGCCCGGAGGACCTTGACGAGCTGGCCCTTGTTGAGCTCGGGCACGAGCACCGTCTCGTACCTCGAGAGCAGGTCACCGAGGCCCGTGTGCATCGGCGCGAGGTGGGTGAGATGGATCCGGTCGACCGGCAGGCCCTGGGCCCGGCAGCGGTCGACCGCGGAGGTGATCGAGCCGAGCGTGGAGCCCCAGCCGACGACGGCGATCGAGGCGCCGTCGATCAGGTCGGTGACCGGGCCGGAGATGTCGGCGGCGATCCCGGCGACCTTGGCTTCGCGGAGGTCGGTCATGTGGCCGTGGTTGGCGGGGTCGTAGCTGACGTTGCCGGTGCCGTCGGCCTTCTCGAGCCCACCGATGCGGTGCTCCAGTCCCGGCGTGCCCGGCACCGCCCAGGGGCGGGCCAGTGTCGTCTCGTCCCGCAGGAACGGCCAGAACTGGGCGTTGCCGTCCTCGTCGGTCATGTTCGGTTCGGTGGCGAACTCGACGGAGATGTCGGGCAGGTCGGCGACGTCGGGCAACTTCCACGGCTCGGAGCCCGTGGCGAGGTAGCCGTCGGTCATGAGCAGCACCGGGGTCCGGTACTTGAGCGCGAGCCGGCTCGCCTCGATGGCGGCGAAGAAGCAGTCCGACGGCGAGTGGGCCGCCACCACCGGCATCGGGGCCTCACCGTGGCGACCGTGCAGGGCGAGCATCAGATCGGAGGCCTCGGTCTTGGTCGGCAGACCCGTGGACGGCCCACCCCGCTGCACGTCGATGATCACCATCGGCAGCTCCATCGAGACCGCGAGCCCGATGGTCTCACCCTTGAGTGCGATGCCCGGCCCGGACGAGGTCGTGAAGGCGAGGTGGCCGCCGAAGGCGGCGCCGACGGCGGACCCGGCGGCGGCGATCTCGTCCTCGGCCTGGAAGGTGCGAACCCCGAAGTTCTTGTGGTTCGACAGCTCGTGGAGGATGTCGGAGGCCGGGGTGATCGGGTAGGAGCCGAGGAAGACCGGCAGCTTCGCGAGCTGCCCGGCCGCCACCATGCCCCAGGCGAGCGCCTGGTTGCCCATGATGTTCGTGTAGGTGCCGGGCTCCTGTGGAGCCGCTTCCACCTTCTTCGGGTTGCCGAACACCTCGGCGGTCTCGCCATAGGCGTGCCCGGCCTTGAACGCCGCGGTGTTGGCGGCGACCACCTCGGGTCGCTTGCCGAACTTGTCCTCGATCCACTCGAGGGTCGGTTCGAGCGGGCGGGAGAACATCCACGACACGAGGCCGAGGGCGAAGAAGTTCTTCGACCGTTCGGCGTCGCGCTTCTTCACGTCGAGGTCGGCGGTGGCGCCGACGGTGAGCGACGTCATCGGCACGTCGTGCACCCGGTAGCCGGTGAGGGTGTCGTCGCTGCGTGGGTCGACCTCGTAGCCGCACTTCGTGAGGTTCCGCTCGTCGAAGGCGTCGCCGTTGAGGATGACCGTGCCGCCCATGGGCAGCCGGTCGAGCTGCGATTTGAGCGCCGCGGGGTTCATCGCCACGAGCACGTCCGGGGCGTCGCCCGGGGTGTGGATGTCGTGGTCGGAGATGTGGACCTGGAAGGCCGACACACCGGCGAGGGTCCCCTGCGGGGCCCGGATCTCGGCCGGGAACTCCGGCAGTGTCGCCAGGTCGTTCCCAGCGAGGGCGGAGGCCGAGGTGAATCGGTCGCCGGTGAGCTGCATCCCGTCGCCGGAGTCTCCGGCGAAGCGGATGACGACGCGGTCGAGCACATCGGGCTCGACCGGACGCGAAGCAGTGTCGGTCATGGGTCCCCTTCCGGTCGCCCGACACCCGAGAGGTCCCCACCTCGGTGCGGCGCCGATGCGACACGAGTCTCAGTTGTAGGTGCCCGCCAGGCGGGCACGGCGACCGACCGTAGGTGGCCCGGGCGTGGCGGACAAGGGCACCCGTGCCCGGCGACGCCGATCAGTCGATCGGTGCCACGTCCCGTCGGCGGGCGAGCAGCTCGAGCCCGGCGCCGCCGCCGATGAGGGCGAGGGCGATCCCGGCGAGGGTGAGCGTGCCACCGGTGCGGGGCAGCTCGTCCCGGGTCTCCTCCGCGGCGTCCTCGCCGTCGTCGGCCTGTGCGGCCACGAAGGTGAGGCGTACGTAGGACACCACGGCGTCGATCTGCTGGTCGTCGAGGTCGGAGGAGAACTCGGGCATGTTGCGGATGCCGTTGGCCACACTCGCGAGGTGCACGGTGCGGTCGGGCTGTTGCTCGGCGACGCCGATGAGCGATCGACCGAAGCCGGTGCCTTCGCCGTCGGCACCGTGGCAGCCGGCGCACGAGCTCTCGTAGATGACGGCGCCCTCGTCGACCAGGGCCGGGTCGTCGCCCGAGTCCTGGGCGGAGGCACCACCGGCCGCGCCGAACACGGCGAGGGCGGCCAGCGCGGGCGCGACGGAGAGACGGAGCAGGCGGGAGAAGGGAGCCATGCCCCGACTCTCGCACGAAACGACGCCGCGATGCCCAGGTCGTAGGGTGACGCCGTGACGAGAGCTCCGCAGATCAGCGCCAAACTCGCCGGCTTCGGCACCACCGTCTTCGCCGAGATGTCGGCCCTCGCGCAACGCACCGGGGCCATCAATCTCGGCCAGGGGTTCCCCGACACCGACGGTCCGGCCGAGGTCGCCGACGCGGCGATCGCCGCGATCCGGGACGGGAAGAACCAGTACCCGCCGCTGCCGGGCATCCCGGAGCTGCGGGCCGCCGTCGCCGACCATCAGGCCCGCTTCTGGGGCCAGACCCTCGACCCCGACACCGAGGTGTTGATCACGGCCGGCGCCACCGAAGCGCTCAGCGCCTCGTTGATCGGCCTGTGCGACACGGGTGATCAGGTGGTGGCGTTCGAACCCACCTACGACTCCTACGCCGCCGGGATCGCGATGGCCGGGGCGACGCTGCGCCCAGTCGTGCTCCGACCCGACACCGACGGGATCTTCCGGTTCGACGAGTCGGACCTGCGGGCCGCCATCCGGCCGTCCACCCGGTTGTTGTTGCTGAACACCCCCCACAACCCGACGGGCAAGGTGTTCGACGCCGACGAGCTCGCCCTCATCGCCGAGTTGTGTGTCGCCAACGACGTGATCGCCGTGGTCGACGAGGTCTACGAGCACCTCGTGTTCGACGGTGCACATCGCCAGCTCGCCTCGATGCCGGGTATGGCTGAGCGCACGATCACGATCTCGTCGGCCGGCAAGACCTTCTCGTTCACCGGCTGGAAGGTCGGCTGGGCCTGTGGCCCGGCCGAACTGCTCACACCGGTCCGCACGGCCAAGCAGTTCATGACGTTCGTGAACGCCGGCCCGTTCCAGCACGCCGTGGCGGTCGGGCTCCGCCTCGGCGACGACTTCTACGAGGGCTACACGGCGACCCATCTGGCCAAGCGGGACCTGCTCGGCAGCTACCTCGAGCGGGCCGGGTTCGGGCTCCACGCCGCCCAGGGCACCTACTTCTCGACCGTCGACATCGAGCCCGTGGTCGCCCGACACGACGGCCTGCCGGCCGACGGGGTCGACTTCTGTCTCGCCCTCCCCGAGACGGCGGGAGTCGTGGCGGTGCCGACACAGGTCTTCCACGACGATCCCCGGCACGGGACGAACATCATCCGGTTCTGCTTCGCGAAGCAGGACGAGACCCTGATCGCCGCCGGCGAACGACTGGTGGAGGCCTTCGCATGACCGACGCATCCGACACGCCGGAGATCGAGATCGATCTCGACGAGACGGCCCGGGAGGGCTCGGGGCACCTGCGGGTGGCCGGGATCCAGCACGACATCGTCTGGGAGGACGCCCGTGCCACCCGCGAGCACCTCGTGCCGAAGGTGAACGACGCGGTGGCCGCCGGCGCCGGGCTGGTCGTGGTGTCCGAGATGTTCCCCACCGGGTTCTCCATGGACACGGCGAAGGTCTGCGAGCCACCGATGGGTCCGTCGACCGAGTGGTTGATGACCCTCGCCGACATCCACGGCGTGCATCTGGCCGGGTCGATCCCGACGAACGACCCCGAGCTCGACATGCCGGTGAACCGATTGGTCCTGGCCAGCCCGTCGGGCGAGACCGTCACCTACGACAAGATCCACCCGTTCTCCTACGGCACCGAGGGAGAGCACTATCAGGGCGGCGACTCGTACCTGATCACCGAGATCGACGGCGTCCGCCTGGCCTGGTTCATCTGTTACGACCTGCGCTTCGCCGACGAGTTCTGGCGGCTCGGCCCCGAGGTCGACGGATTCGTGATCCCCGCCAACTGGCCCCGGCCGCGGCGGGAGCACTGGACCACGCTGCTGCGGGCCCGGGCCATCGAGAACCTGGCATACGTGGTGGGGGTGAACCGGGTCGGCACCGACGGCAGCGGCCTCGCCTACTCGGGTGACTCGATGATCATGGATCCGTTCGGCGACGTCGTCGCCTCGGCCGCCGGTGTCGAGACGATGCTGCTCGCCGATCTCTCGGCCGAGCGGGTGGCGCAGGTGCGCGACCGCTACCCGTTCCTCAATGACCGGTCCTGACCGGTGATCGAGATCACCTGGCGCGGCTCGGCCACCGACACCGAGATCGAAGCGCTCCACGGCGCCGCCTTCGGACACGGCGGTACCGACGAGGTGCCGTGGAACGCACGCCTCGAACGACACAGCCTCGGCTGGGTCGTGGCGCGGCTCGAGGGACGTCTGATCGGGTTCTGCAACGTCGTCACCGACGGCGGCGACCACGCCTGGCTGCAGGACGTCATCGTCGAGCCCGGGCAGCAGGGTCGTGGCGTCGGCCGGGATGTCGTCACGCTGGCCACCGCCCAGTCGGCGGCGGCCGGGTGTGAGTGGCTCCACGTCGACTTCGACGACGATCTGCGGGGTTTCTACGTCGAGGTGTGCGGATTCGAATCGTCCGGGGCCGGACTCAAGCAGCTGCGCTGACCGAAGGCCCCGGCGACCGGCTCAGGTGGACCGGCGGGCCAGGATCGTCGCCTGGTCGTACGGGCGACCGCCGGCCGGGATCGGGATCGCTGCCCGATCGACGACGTCGAACCCGGCCGTGCCCAGCAGCTCGGCGATGGTGGCCGGCTCGAGGGCGTGGGCCGTGACGACCTTGTGATCGAACGCCTCGGCATGGGTGTCCGGCGTGCGGGCGCCGAAGAACGACAGCAGCATCGGTGCGCCCGGGGCCAGCGCCCGACGCCACTCGGCGAACACGCCGGGCAACGAGCCGACCGGCATGTGGATGATCGAGTAGCGGCTCACGATGCCCCCGAGCGCACCGTCCCCGATGTCGAGCGCCGTCGAGTCGACCAGCCGATAGGAGCGCTGCGGGAACCGTCGCCGGGCCTCGGCGAGCAGTCCGGCGGAGATGTCGGACCCGACCGCCGCGACCCCGTGCCGGCACAGGAGATCGGTGACGTGGCCGGGCCCACACCCGAGATCGGCGACGGCACCGGCTCGTGGGCCGACGGCGTCGACGAACCGGCCGAGCCAGGCCATGGCGTCGGGATCGGCCTCGACCTCGCCGGTGAACAGGCGGGCGTACACCTCGGCGTTGCGGTCGTAGCCGTTGCGGACATCGGTCTGCATCCGCCCATCATGGGCGACATCTGAGACAGCGACCGGGCATCGACGACGCCGGGCGTCGGGTCAGCGGTCGGGGGCGTTGCGGGCGGCTTCGGCCCGGCTGCGGAAGCGTTGGGCCGCGCCGAGCTCACCGACGTTCGCGAAGAACAGCACCCCGGCACCCACCACCAGGGCGGCACCGAGGGCATAGCGCGACACCGTGATCGCACCGGCGAGGAACACCAGCCAGATCGACGCCAGTGCACCGAAGACCAGACCCAGACGGAGTGTCGCCTGGAAGTGCCGGCGGACGAGCTGTTCGAGCAACGTGGCCACCATCGCGCCGAGCACCAGCACGGTGACGAGCGTCGCCGATTCGAGGATCAACACCGCGGCCACGGCGAGCAGGATCAACGGGATCGAGGCGGCCGCCCACAACGCCAGCAGCCAGCCGGTCTCCTTCGGCGCCGGCAGGGGGATGGCCGGATGGGTGAGGTGGGATCGCATCGCCACGTCACGCCGGTCGTCGTCGCCCCGCTCGTAGCGCCGCCGCAGGTCTTCGAGCTCGGCCTTCTGCTGGAGCAGCTCGGTCATGCGTTCCGATTCCTCGGCCATCTCGTCCGGGTCGCCGGTCCGGCTGGCGAGCGGCAGGAGGCGCCCCCGCCGACTGATCTCGACCTGGAGATCGTCGAGCACCTGGTCGAGCTTCGGGAGGCTCAGACGGACGTCGAGGGCGGACGGTGGCGGCGTGCCGTGCAGGTCGACGAAGCCGATCGGGTCGGCCCAGGAGGTGCGGATCTCGCCGTTGCGGGAGAACTTCGGACCCGACGGTCCGCGTTCGCCGCCGGTCGGGTCGCCGGTGTCGAGCCCCCACAGGCCCCGGTACTCCCCGACCCACGGTGCCGACTCGTCGAGGAGCCGCACGTCCCAGTCCGTTGCCCGCCGACCGTCGCCGGTGGCGGCGTCGACGAACGGGGCGCCGAGCGCCGGGCCGAGGCCACGGTCGGCCGCGTCGTCGCGGATGCGCAGCGCCCGCCGCAGCCAACGTTGGGCCCGCAACAACGGCCGCAGTGCCGGCACGTCGATCCGGGTGACGTAGTCGCCGGGGCGCATGTAGAGGGCGTGGGATCCGGCACCGGGGAACAGGGTGACGTGCCCGTCGCTCCAGACGAGCTCGGGGTCCTCCCAGTGGCGGCGCAGATCGGCGCCGTGATGGTCGTGCGACGAGGCGGCGACCCACACGGGTTGCTCGTCGGCGGGGTCGACGAAGACCCACGCCATCTCCCAGTCGCCCTCGTGGTCGTTCACGCCCCGATAGCCCGAGCGCCAGTCGTTCATCACGTAGAAGTAGGCGTAGTGGCACACCAGCCACTCGCCTTCCCGCAACACCCGCCCGTAGACCACCGGTGGCTGGTCGACGAGGCCGAGCCGTTCGGCCTTCAACGCCGCCGCGACGGTGGTCCGCTGCGGCGTGATCGGGCGGACGAGGAGCGACACGAGGAAGATCGCGTCGAGGATCCGCCCGAAGATGCCGACCCGTCCGAGGCGGGGACTGAGGAGTTTGCGGGCGAGCCGGCGGGCCTCGTCCTTCACCACGGCCCGCCGGTCGTCGTCGGACACGAACCGGAGGTGGGCGCCGATGCCGAAGCGGTCGTCGAGGTCGGCGAGGGCGAGCTCGCCGGGTTGGCACAGCTCGATGTCGCCCCGGCACAACGTGGCGGCCCGGGCGAAGGCGTCGACCTCGGTGGGGTGGAAGAGCTCGCGTTCGTCGTGGGCGAGGGTCGGCGCGAACCGTCGGAGCAGCTCGAGTTGGCGGTCCGGTGACAGCTGCTCGTCGTCGCTCACCCCGCGCAGGCTACGGACTTCGAACGCTTCCGGGAGGACCGACTACCGTCGCAGCGACCATGACGAGGGGGACTCGATGACGAAGATCTGGCCGGCCGATGACCAACCGAGCGCGAAGTGGCCGCTCTACACCCGGGGCAACGTCGGTGAGGTGTTCCCCGAGGTCGTGCTGCCGCTGACCTGGGACAGCTACGGCTACGAGGCCGAGATGGGCTGGCGCGACGCCTACGAGCGGTTCGGCATCGTGGCCCCGGGCGACTTCGGCGACGACGAGATGGTGATCCTCGGCGTCTTCGGTGGCTACTGCTACATCAACGCGAGCTACGTCCGCATGGTCGGTGTGCGGGCGCCGGGCGGCTCGGTCGAACAGATCGACACCCAGTTCTTCGGCGAGTCCGACGCCCCGGCGTATGTGCCCCGCAAGGGCGACAAGAACCTCCGGTCCACGCTGAAGATCGGCAAGAAGGTCTTCCAGCTGCTCGGGATGACCGAGCCGATCCCCGAGCTCGAGGACGACAAGCGCCGGGTACAGGCCTGGACCGACGCCATGCCCGAGCTCGCCACGGCGAGTGAGGCCGAGCTGTACGAGCTGCCCGACAAGTTCAAGCCGCTCTTCCGGGATCTGTTCAGCCGCCACATCGAGGTGACCTTCGCCGTGGCCCTCACCTCGGGGCTCCTGACCGATCTCTGCGTCAAGGCCGACAAGGGCGACAAGCTCGTGTCGATCCTCGGCGGCATCGGTGACGTCGAGTCGGCGGCACCGTCGTCGGCGATGTGGGCCCTCGCCCGTTCCGCCCACGACGCCCCGTCGCTGCGGGGCGTGTTCGACACCGGCATCGACGGGGTGCTCGATTCGATCGACACCCTCGCCAACGGTGGCGACGAGGCGGCCGCCGCCTGGAAGGCCTCCTTCGCCGAGTTCATCGCCGAGTTCGGCTCCCGTGGCCCGAACGAGTGGGACGCCGGCGCCGATCCGTGGGAGCTTCGCCCCGAGTTGGCCCTCGCCGCCATCGACCGGATGCGCTACGCGGACGACTCCCATGCTCCGGCCGCCCAGAGCGCACGGCTCTCGGCCGAACGGGAAGCCGCGGTGGCCGAGGTCCGTGCGGCACTGAATCCAGTCGACCGGTGGCAGTTCGACAAGGCGCTGCGGTCGACCCAGATCCTCTCGCAGTGCCGGGAACGGTCGAAGACGACGATCATCAAGGCCGTGCACACGGTGCGCCTCTCCGGACGTGAACTCGGACGCCGTGTCACCGAACGTGGCGGCCCCGCCGACGGTGTCGATCTCGCGTTGCTGAACTCCGAGGAGCTGGCGGCGTGCATGGAGAATCCGGCCGAGTGGCTCGACACGATCGAGGAGCGCAAGGCGCTGCGGGCCGAGCTGTCGAACAAGATCCCGCCGTTCATCTTCGAGGGCACGATCCCGCCGGTCGACACCTGGGAGTCGGCCGACGGTGACGTCGAGGCGTCCGGGGCCGGCGACACCCTCCAGGGCATCGCCGGGTGCCCCGGTGTGGCCCGCGGCACCGCCCGGGTCGTGCTCGATCCGGCCGAACCCGGCGATCTCGGCCCGGGTGACGTGTTGATCGCCCCGATCACCGACCCGTCGTGGACGCCGCTGTTCCTCGCCGCCGAGGCGGTCGTGGTCGACGTGGGCGCGACGATGAGCCACGCCGTGATCGTGAGCCGCGAGCTCGGTATCCCGTGTGTCGTGTCGGCCGTCGGGGCGACCCGCACGATCCCCGACGGCGCCACCATCGAGGTCGACGGCAACACCGGCACCGTGACCGTCATCGAGCTGCCGTGAGCCGCCGGGTCGCGGTCGTCGCGAACGCCGGCTTCTACGTCGGTCCGGATCTGGCCCGGCTGTTGGCCGCCCGGGAGCACGACCTGGTGCTCGGCGACCCCGCCGCCGGCCTGGTCGAGGAACTGACCGGAGCCGGCGCCGCGGTCGAGGTCGTGGAGGGCGTCGCCGATCTGGGCGACGCCGATGCTCCGGCCCGTCTCGTCGCGGCGGCACAGGAGCGCTTCGGTCGGCTCGACTCGGCCGTCATGTTCTCGGGCCAGATCATCCAGGGCCGGATGCTCGACGCGTCTCTCGACGACCTGCGTGCGGTGACCCGGGGCAACGTCGAGGCGCCGTTCCACTTCCTCCAGGCCGTGCTGCCGCCGATGGTGGCCGCCGGCGGCGGGCAGGCCCTCGTGATCACGTCGGCCTCGGGCCTGCGTCCCACGTGGGGTGCGCCGCTGTACTCGTCGACCCGGGCCGCGGCGAACATGCTCGTGCAGAACGCCGCGATGGAGGTCAGCCGCTCGGGGGTGCAGGTGAACTCGGTCGGCACGAACTTCATGGATTTCCCGGCCTTCCGGGCCGCCTCGGGCGCCGACGATCCGGAGATCCGGGCTCGGATCGAGTCGCAGGTCCCGATGCGTCGTCTCGGTTCGATGGAGGAGTTCGCGGCCTTCTGCGCCGTGTTCTGCGACGGGTCGAGTGGATTCACCACGGGCCAGAACGTCGGGTACGCCGGCGGCTGGGACGCGCTCTGAACCGATGAAGACCCCCGATCTCGAGCGGGCGTGGTGGGCGTCGACCACCACGGCCGCCGGTCTCACGGCGGTGTGTTCGGTCCTCGTGGCCGTCTCGGCGTTCCTGGCGGCCGGGGCGGCGTCCGACGCCGACGACCAGTACGCCGCATCCAATCTCGACCTCACCGATGCGAACTTCCTGCTCGGGGTGGCCGTCGAGTCGTTGCTCGAGGAGTCGGACGACGAGTTCGACCGGGTCTGCGTGCTCGCGCTGATCGACGCCGATGCCGAGACGACGTGCGACGGTGAGGACGATCTCCGGGCCCGGTTCGCCGACGACCCGATCTGGTCGGGTGGGTTCGAGGCGCAGGATCTCGCCGACGCCGCCTACCAGCGTGGCCTCGAGCAGAGCTCCCGGAGCGTCAACTTCCAGGCCGCACTGGTGATGTTCGCCACGGGGCTCGCGTTGTCGGCGTGGGCGTCGTTGTCCGACACCGGGCAGCGTGCTCGGGCGATCTTCACGGTGGTGTCGATCGGGTCGCTCGTGTTGGGCCTGCTCCGCCTGCTCACCGTCTGAGCGGTCGCCCACCCGCGGGGCGGGCCGGTCAGCCGAGTGAGCGGCCGCCGTCGACGAGGAGTCGCTGGCCGGTGATGAAGCGGGCGTCGTCGGAGGCGAAGAAGGCCACCGCGGCGGCGACGTCGTCGGGGCTGCCCATCGTGCCCATCGGCACCGTGGCCCGGTAGGCCTCGCGGTGCACCTCGGCGACGACGTCGTGGCGTTCCACCGGCACGAACCCGGGGGCGACGGTGTTGACCGTGATGCCCTCGGCCGCGAGCTCGACGGCCCAGCTCCGGGCGAGGCCGACCTGGGCGGCCTTGGCCGTGGTGTAGGCGACCCGGTTGGCGGGGGTCTTCGAGACGACCTCGGAGTCGATGTGCACGATGCGCCCGGTTCCGGCGGCCCGCATACCCGGGAGCACGGCCTGCCCGACGATCAGCGGTGATCGGGCGAAGAAGTCGAGTTCGGCCTCGACCTCGGGCCACCCGGTGCCGTCGACGTCGCCGTCGGGCTGTGGGCCGGTGGCGTTGAGCACCAGGCAGGTGACCGGTCCGAGCACGGTGGCGATGTCGCCGACCATCGCGACGATGGTCGCCTCGTCGAGCACGTCGGCGACGAACGGGGCGGCCGTGCCCCCGTCGGCGACGATGGCGGCCGCGACGGCCTCGGTCTCCTCGGCGTCGATCCCGTTGACGGCGACCGACCAGCCGTCGGCGGCGAGGCGTCGGGCGATGGCGGCTCCGAGCCCCCGGGACGCGCCGGTCACGAGGGCGACGTGTGATGTGCGCTCGGTCATCGGGTCAGTGTCGCGTCATCGACGGCGCGAACCGTCGAGGCCTCCGGCGTCAGGCCGCGATCACCCGGACCGACGTCGGGCCGCGGAACTCGAATCCGTGGAGCGTCACGTCGGCGCCGGGGTCGAGGCGGAGGTCGGGGAACCGGGCGAGGAGGCGCTCGACGCCGACTCGGACGACCTGGCGACCGAGCCACTCGCCGAGGCATCGGTGGGCGCCGAGGGCGAAGGCGGCGTGGGGGCCCTCGCGTCGTTCGAGGTCGATCTCGAGGGGGTCCGTCCAGCGCGTCTCGTCGAGATTCGCCGAGCGGAGCACACCGGCGACGAGGGCGCCGGCCGGGATCGCGACACCGCCGAGCTCGACGTCGGAGGTGGTCTGACGGGTGACGGTGCCGACCGGGCTGAACACGCGGAACACCTCCTCGATGAGGCGTTGCATCTTGGCCGGCTCGTCACGAACGATCGATCGGAGGTCGGGTCGCTCGAGCAGGGTCCAGACCACGAGACCGATGCCGTCGCGGGGCTCGTTGATCCCGCCCGAGATCATCAGTCGGACGTTGTTGACGATCTCGGTCGGGCTCGCCCCGGCCCGGACGAAGGCGCCGATTCCGCTCCCGTCGTCGGCGTCACGGGCCGTGTCGATCCGGGTGGCGATGGCCTCACCCAGCTCCTCGCGAGCGACCCGCCCCATCTCGGTGAGTGCCGGGTCGTTCTCGAAGTTGGCGATGTCGGCACAGAGCCCTTCGCACCAGGCCCACATGCGGTCGAAGCCGTGATGGTCGAGGCCGAGCACGGTGGCGAGACTGGCGGCGGCGAGCGGCTGGGCCAGCTCGGTCATGACATCGAAGCCGGCCGGGTCGACCTCGTCGATCAACGAGTCGGCCAGCGCGACGAGCTCGTCGGACACGAAGCCGCCGCTTCGGCCGCTCGGTCGGAACGTGGGGCGGAAGAGGCCCTGGATCCGTTCGAGGTCGGGCGGATCGGTCGTCAGCATGTTGTCGCCGAGTGCCCGGGCGAGGAACGACGGCTCCGTCGCGGCGGAGTAGGTCGAGGGATCGTTCTCCATCGTCTCGACGTCGTCCCATCGGGTGACGAGCCACATGTCGAGCGCGTCGACGAAGGCCACGGGCTGGTCCCGTCGGAGGGCGGCGAGGATCGGATCGGGGTCGGTCTCGAGTGCGGCGAGGGTGATCGGTTCCGACACGGCGGCCTCCTGGGGACGTGGTCCCGCGGAACCTAGTCGAGGCCCCGACCAAGGTCGCCGGGTCGACGCAGCGCCGGATCAGTCGGCGGTCGCGTCGATCCAGTACCAACGCTGCGGCACACCCTCGTGGGGTTCCTCCTTCTGGAGGACACCGCCGTGGTGTTCGATCGTCCGCCACGAGGCGACGTTGCTGGAGTCGGCGGTGAGGAGGG
This sequence comes from Acidimicrobiales bacterium, assembly GCA_020630195.1. Classification (GTDB taxonomy): domain Bacteria; phylum Actinomycetota; class Acidimicrobiia; order Acidimicrobiales; family SZUA-35; genus JAHDBV01. Next base: position 3,925 of record JAHDBV010000003.1, on the reverse strand, counting down.
CCCGCTCGATGCCGAGGCGCCGGCACTCGTCGAGTGCACCACCGAGCATGGCGGTCGCGACGCCGTGTCCTCGATGCGACGGTGCCACCGAGTAGCCGATGTGGCCACCGACCTGTTCGAGTTGCGGGCTGAGGTCGTGGCGGATGTTGATGACCCCGGCGAGCGCGCCATCGTCCTCCCAGAACAACGTCGTGCACGGCACCCAACCGTCGGGCAGGCCGTCACCGGCCTCCCAGGCGGCCAACTCGGCGACGGCTCGTTCGATCGTGGCGTCGCGGTCGCAGAAGTAGCCGTGTAGCTCGTCCTCCCGACCGTCGAAGCCGGCGAGGAACGTCTCCAGGGCATCGGCATGACGAAGTTCGAGTCGGGTCAACATCCGACGATCGTGACAGGTGGGTCAGCCGAGCGCGCTGGACTTCCAACGCACGGCGGTCAGGTGAAGCGGGCCGACATCAACAGCCGAAACGTCACATTGCGTCATGGACAAGGCTTCGCCAACAAAGGCACCAGCGAGGACCAGATCCTCCCACTCCTCCACACCGCCGCCTCGGGGGGTCGAGCTGTTGATGTGTTAGACACTGACACCAGCGCATACCGAGTGTTCTTTGACGGGCGAGTACGACAGGTCCAGATCACAATCAGCGAAAACGGATTCGTCGTGCAGGCGAACCCAAGGTCCCGCGAGGCGGAGCGATCAGGTGCAAACCAGACTTGCGTACAATTATCTTGAAAGTCCGATAGAAATTGCATCCGCCAACGGGGACGTGGAGACGCTTCCGCCGGATCGCTTCCATGCCTTCGGACTACCGTCGGAGCTGGCCAGCGACATTCTCAGGTGGAACTCCCTCTACCGAGATACTTACACGAACGACCCTCCCCCAGGCGGCGGTTTCAAGTGCAGTTCATGCATCGAACTCCACAACATGCTCGGCCGACGCCTTGCGCAGGAAATGGCGAACAACATCCAGCGAGATGTTGTCTTTCGCTACTACCCAGCATTGGAGGCGATCACGCTCTCACCGAACCAGCACATCGAGGAAAGCCTCCCCAGCTCCGGCGGACGACCCACTTGAAGGTTTGGGATGTACGGCCGGAAGCCGGAGGTCCGCTCCGATCAGGTCTGCAGTGGAAGGGCCCACTTCCTCGAGAGACAACCTTCGCCTGGTCGACGACCATCGATCGACTGCCGAGCGTCGAAGAGATCGTTGACACGGCACTCGGGTACCGACCGATCGAGCTCGGGGAGATCTGACGAATCGGCCGAGACCGACGTGGCGCGCTCGCCGGAGTTCCCACCACTGCGTGATGCCCGGCATCACCGAGCGCGGGGATTTGGGACTCAGGTGAAGCGGGCCGACATCGCTTCGCTGGCCTCGGTCAGGTGGTCGACGAGCGCCGCCACGGCGACGTCGGCATCACCTGACGACAGCGCATCGACGATCGCCCGGTGGGCACCCATCGGGCCCTGGATGTCGGGCGCCACCGACGGCAGGGTCGCCATCATCAGCAACGTCTGATCGGCCAGCGCCTCCCAGGCGTCGAGCAGCCGTTGGTGCCCGGCGGCGGCCACGACCGCCCGGTGGAGGGCGATGTCGGCCATGCCGATCGCGGAACCGTCGCCGTTCGTGGACTCGGCGTGAGCGACGGCCAACGCGTCCAACAGCTCCGGCCCGATCGTGTCACCCCGCCCGGCCTCGATCGCGGTGCGGATCGCCATCGACTCGAGCGTGATCCGCAGGCTGTAGACCTCGGCGACGTCGGTGGCCGTGAGCGTGCGGACGAACGACCCCTTCCGGGGCCGCAACTCGACGAGGCCGGTGCGTTCCAGCTCGGCCAGGGCGTCGCGGATCGGCCCGCGGCTCGTGCCGAACTGCTCGGCGAGCTCGGTCTCCACCAGCCGCTCCCCCGCCTCGAACCGCCCCGAGACGATGGCGTCGCGAAGGGCCGTCGTCACGGCCGAGCCGAGGTCGGTGTGCGCCAGGGAGAGGTTCACGAGGGCAACGATAGCACGTGATGTTGACTGTTAACAGTTGACCCCATAGGGTCCGGGGTATGAGCGAACACCCCCCTTCGTCGCCCACCCCCGCCGAGACGCCCAGCCATCTGCGGATCTCGGCGCCCCTCCACCGCTTCATCACCGAGGAGCTCGTGGACGGCATCGAACTCAACGCCGAGACCGTGGTGGTGGCCCTCGCCACCCTCGTGGCCGAGTTCGGCCCCCGCAACGCCGAGCTGCTCGAGGTGCGAGCCGAGATGCAGGCCGCCATCGACGGCTGGCACCGGGAGCGGGCCGGTGAGCCCCACGACGCCGAGGCCTACCGCACCTTCCTCGAGGAGCTCGGCTACCTCGTGCCGCCGGCCGGCGACTTCATCATCACCACGAAGGCCGTCGACCCCGAGATCGCCAGCGTGCCCGGGCCCCAGCTCGTGGTGCCGGTCACCAACGCCCGCTACGCCCTCAACGCCGCCAACGCCCGCTGGGGGTCGCTCTACGACGCCCTCTACGGCACCGACGCCCTCGGCGACACCGCACCTCCCGGCCCCTACGACCCGGCCCGCGGCGCCCGGGTGATCGCCTGGGGGCGCAACTTCCTCGACGAGGTCGCGCCGCTCGCCACCGGCTCACACACGGAGGCCACCGGCTACACGGTCGCCGACGGTGCGCTCGTCGTGGCCATGCAGGACGGCTCGACCAACGGCCTCGCCGACACCGGCGCCTTCGCCGGCCACGCGGGCGACGCCGCCGCCCCCACCGAGATCCTGCTCCGCAACCACGGCCTCGGCATCGCCATCCAGATCGATCCGACCGACTCGATCGGTGCGGCCGACGCCGCCGGGGTCGCCGACATCCATCTCGAGTCGGCCCTCACCGCCATCGTCGACTGCGAAGACTCCGTCGCCGCCGTCGACGGCGAGGACAAGGCCCTCGCCTACCGCAACTGGCTCGGCCTGATGAAGGGCGACCTCGCGGAAGAGGTCACGAAGGGCGACACCACCTTCACCCGCAGCCTCCACGACGACCGCACCTACACCGGCACCAACGGCAACGAGCTCACGATGGCCGGCCGGGCGGTGCTGCTCACCCGCAACGTCGGCCACCTCATGACCACGCCGGCCGTGCTCGACGCCGACGGCAACGAGATCCCCGAGGGCATCCTCGATGCGCTCATGACCGTGGCCTGTGCGTTGCACGACCTCGCCAAGCCCGAGGGCGTGCGGCGCAACAGCCGCACCAACGCCGTCTACGTCGTGAAGCCGAAGATGCACGGCCCCGACGAGGTCGCCTTCGCCAACGACCTGTTCGACCGGGTGGAAGACCTGCTCGGCCTGCCCCGCCACACCGTGAAGATCGGGATCATGGACGAAGAGCGCCGCACCACGGTCAATCTCGCCGAGTGCATCCGCAAGGCCCGCCACCGGGTCTGTTTCATCAACACCGGCTTCCTCGACCGCACCGGCGACGAGATCCACACCTCGATGCAGGCCGGTCCGATGGTCCGCAAGGCCGACATGAAGGCCGAGACCTGGATCGGCGCCTACGAGGACTGGAACGTCGACGTCGGCCTCGCCTGCGGCTTCCGGGGCAAGGCCCAGATCGGGAAGGGCATGTGGGCCGCCCCCGACCGCATGGCCGACATGCTCGATCAGAAGATCGGCCACCCTCGGTCCGGTGCGAATTGTGCGTGGGTCCCCTCCCCCACCGCCGCCACGCTGCACGCCACGCACTACCACCAGGTCGACGTGGTGAACGAGCAGGGCAAGCTGCTCGCCGCCGCGGCGGCCGACGGGCCCCGAGCCACCCTCGACGACCTGCTGCGCATCCCGGTCTCGGCGTCCGCCGACTGGAGCGACGACGAGATCCAGGCCGAACTCGACAACAACGCGCAGGGCATCCTCGGTTACGTGGTGCGCTGGGTCGACCAGG
>JAHDBV010000043.1 GCA_020630195.1 Acidimicrobiales bacterium | reverse complement strand
GGTCCGCGAGATCATCGAGACCCGTGACTGGGAGGCCGAGCTGGCCTGATGGCCGTCTCCGGCGAGGTCGACGCCCCGGCTCCCGTGCCGGGCGATGCCAGCGCCGGGTCGAGCGTGCGCCCACTGCGGTCGCGCTGGCTCGGTCGGGTGCCCTACATCGAGGCCTGGGATCTCCAGCAGCGGCTGGTCGGCGGCGACGCCGACCATCTGTTGCTGCTCGAACACCCGCCGACCTACACCCTCGGGGTACGCGGCGAGGCGGCGAACATGCTCGTCGACCCGACCTCGCTCGGTGCCGAGCTGCACCGGGTCGATCGGGGCGGCGACATCACGTTCCACGGGCCCGGACAGCTCGTCGGGTATCCGGTCATGACGGTGCCCGGTCGGCGAGGCGGCGGCCTCGCCGACACCCGCGCCTATGTGTGCGCCGTCGAGCAGACGATCATCGACACCCTCGCCGCCTTCGGCCTCGCCTCGGCTCGCCTCGCCGGCGAGCCCGGTGTGTGGATCGAGCCCGAGGGGCCACGCCCCCGCAAGATCGCCGCGGTCGGGGTCCGGCTGCGACGGGCTCGCTCGATGCACGGCTTCGCGCTCAACGTCGACGTCGACCTCGACTGGTTCTCCCACATCGTCCCGTGCGGGATCACCGACAAGGGAGTGACGAGCCTTCGTGCCGAAGGCGTCGACGCGTCGATGCGTGAGGTGGTCGACGAGCTCAACCGCCACGCAGCGGTACACCTCGCCGAAGGTCGACCGGTCGAGCGTGCCGACGTCGTCTCGCGGTCGTCCGCCACCGTGGGTGACCTCGATCTCTCACCCTTCAGTCGAGGTGAAGGCCCCGGCGATGCGATCCGTCCGAGTCGCCCCACCCGAGGCCGGGAGGCGGCGCCCGATCCGGACCCCACGTCGAGTCCCGACCCCGCCGCCGGTGTGCCGGTCCGCCTGAAGGGTCGGCTCGCCGAGGCCGGTGTGTCGGGTGGGCTCGACCTCGCCACCCGGAAACCGGAGTGGATGCGCGTGAAGCTCGACACCGGCCCCGAGTACCGGCGCCTCAAGCAGGTGAGTCGGGAGCTCGATCTCGTCACGGTGTGTGAGGAGGCCGGGTGTCCGAACATCTTCGACTGCTGGAACGAAGGCACCGCCACGTTCATGCTGCTCGGCGAGCGCTGCACCCGTGCGTGTGGCTTCTGCCTCGTCGACACCCGCAAACCGCTGGTCCCGGATCCGGCCGAGCCGATCCGGATCGCCGAGGCCGTGGAACGTCTCGATCTCAACTTCGCCGTGCTGACCATGGTGGCCCGGGACGATCTGGCCGATGGCGGTGCCGCGATCGTGGCCGACACCGTGGGGGCCATCCACGACCGATCGCCGGGTGTCGGCGTCGAGGTCCTGATCTCCGACCTGAAGGGTGACCGGGCCTCGCTCGACACCGTGCTCGCCTCGGCACCCGAGATCGTGAACCACAACATCGAGACACCGGCCCGCCTGCAGCGGGCCGTGCGACCCTCGGCGAACTACGCCCGGTCGCTCACCGTGCTCGCCCGCAGCGCCGCCGCCGGCCACACCGTGAAGTCCGGGATCGTCGCCGGCATGGGGGAGACCTTCGACGAGGTCGTGGCCACGATGGCCGACCTCGCCGCCGTCGGGACCTCGATCGTGACGATCGGTCAGTATCTGCGTCCGACGACGCACCACCTGCCCATCGAACGGTGGTGGACTCCTGACGAGTTCGCCGAGTGGAAACGCATCGGCGAGGACGAACTCGGTATCGCCCACGTGGAGTCGAGCCCTCTCACCCGGTCGTCGCACCACGCGGGCTCTGTGGCCACGGGAGTGCGCGACGCGTCGTCCGACAGCGTCAGCTGAGCAGGCGGCCGAGGACGAATCGCGCCGCGAACATCCACACGAGGTGGATGACGGCGAGCAGGATCAGCCCCCGCATCAACCAGCCGGCCGCGGCGATGCCGACACCGACCTGGTGGCCGACGAGGGCGACATTGCGCATGCCGGGGCGCACGGTGCGCCACCGCACGGCGACGGGCAGCGCGAGGCCGTAGCCGAGGACGATGAGCAGGGTGCTGATCGGATGCACCCGATCAGCATGCCGCCGTCGGGGTGTGTCTCAGAGCCGGATGGCGGCGAGCAGCGCCTCGGCCGGATCGCCCGTGGCGAGGGTGAGGCGTCGCCGGAGGTGGTTCCGGATGTCGACGTGGGCGAGCTCGAATGCCGAGAGCATGCGGTCCCCGTGGGCCCAGGGCAGGGTCTCGAGGACCACGAGTTCGGCCCGGTCGATCTGGTCGTCGAGATCGGTCGAGGGTGCCCAGACCCGGCCGGGCACGGTCTGGAGCCAGGCACTGCGGCGCAGGCGGCGATGCCAGCGCTCACCGACCCGGTCGAGCGGCTCCCGTGAGGGCATGGCGGACGCGATGCGGTCGGCCGCGTCGTCGACGACGTGACGGGTGAGGCCGGGGGTGGTGGCGGTCTGGGCCGGTGCCGACGCCTCGAGCAGGTCGACGGACTGGCGCAGACGGCCGAGTGCGTCCTGGAGTTCATCGGCGCCGCGGTCGATCACGGCGGTCGCCGCGGTGACGAGGATCTGGGCCCGGGGGTGGGCCGAGGTGTCCCAGAACGCCTGCGGTGCGGGTGCTCGTGACTCGGTGTCGAGTCGGCGCAACTCCCGCTGGGTCGCCATCAGCTCGGTGTAGGTGAGCTGATGCGCCGAGTACACCCCGTCGAGCCCGCGGGACAGCTCGCCGTGGATCCGTTCGGCCCGATGGCGGAACCGATCGAACGACGGAGCGAGCGCATCCGGGATGCGGCTGGCGGGGAGGGGCTGGGCGACCATGACAAGTCAGGTATCGGCCGGCTCCGGCGTGCCCTCAAGGAGTTTCACCCCCGCCGGGTCCGCCGACTCGGCCGGGGGAGGGCCGGATGGCCCGGATCCGTCGAGATCGTCCGGGATGGGTAGCCTCGCCCCCGTGTTCGCGAACCGCTTCGATCGTGTCCGCCGGGCCATGCAGGCCGAGGGCGTCGACGTCCTGCTGCTGAGCGTCGGACCCGACCTGCCCTGGCTCACCGGCTACGCCGCGATGCCCCTCGAACGGCTGACGATGCTCGTGTTGCCCGTCGACGGCGAGGCGACGATGCTCCTGCCGGCGTTCGAGACCGCCCGGGTGGCCCCGCACCCCGATCTGTTCCGGATCGAGGGCTGGGAGGAGACCCACGACCCGATCGCCCGGACCGCCGAGCTCGTCGGCTCGGCGACGGAGCTCGCGATCGGCGATCACACGTGGAGCCGGTTCACCGTGCTGCTCCAGGGAGCCATGCCGCAGGCGTCCTGGCGGAATGCCGGCACCGTGACCGGTCCGCTCCGTGCGGCGAAGGAACCCGCCGAGATCGCCGCGCTCCAGCGTGCGGCGTCCGGCGTCGATCGGGTGGCCACCGCCCTGCGTGGCGGCGAGATCCCGCTGATCGGGCGGACCGAGGCCGATGTCGCCGCCGAGCTCGGTCGCCGTGTCGTGGCCGAGGGTCACGCCAAGGTCAACTTCTCGATCGTGGCGTCCGGCCCGAACGCCGCGAGCCCGCATCACGAGCCCGGTGATCGGGTGATCCGGCCGAACGAGATCGTGCTCTGCGATTTCGGCGGCACCACCGAGGAACCGGACGGCCAGCACGGCTACTGCTCCGATCTGACCCGGTGTGTGTTCACCGGTGAGATCCCGGCGGAGATCGCCGAGGCCTACGCCCATCTGCTCGATGCGCAGCAGGCCGCCACCGCGGCCGCGGTCGTCGGTACACCGGCGGGTGCGGTCGATGCGGTGGCCCGTGGCCATCTCGCCGAGCACGGCCTCGACCACTACTTCCTGCACCGCCTCGGGCACGGCATCGGCGTGGAGGCCCACGAGGACCCCTACCTGGTCGAGGGCAACGACGTGCCCCTCGCCGCCGGCAACGCCTTCTCCGTGGAGCCCGGTGTGTACGTCGAGGGTGTGTGGGGCGCCCGGATCGAGGACATCGTCGTCGCCACCGACGACGGCCCCCGCCCGCTCAACACCGTCGACCGCGAGCTCGCGGTCGTCGACGTCTGAGCGGTCCCGGTGATCGAACTCGATGCCGCAGCCGTCCTGCTCCAGTGGGCCGTGGGTGGCCTGCTCTTCGGCTGGGTGACCACCCGGCGACGCGAGGTCGGGATCGGCTACGGCTGGACGGTGCGCGGTACCTTCGGTCTGATGGCGCTCGCCGCGTTCGGGATCGGCCGCTGGAACGACCCGTCGCTCGTCCGTGATCTGTCGGCTCTCGCCGTCGTGATCACCACGGCGATCGCCACGGCGCAGTCGTGGACCCGACGCAAGGCCGGTGTGTCCGGCCAGAACGCGCTCGCCGAGCGCCGCACCGCCCGGGTGGCGGCCATGACCGGCATCGACCGGGCGGCCGAGGAGAAGGACGAGGGGCCCGAGTTCGACCCCCGCCTCGATCTGTTGCCACCCCTCGTCGGTGTGGCCGGGCTCGTCGCCGCCGGCATCGACGCCGGCGATCCCGCCTGGTTGCAGGTGGCCCGCATGCTGGTCGGGGCGGTGTTCCTCGGGGCGATCTCCGACGGGATGCTGCTCGGTCACTGGTATCTGGTGCAGCCCGGTCTGCCCCGTGCGCCACTGCTCGAGCTGGTGCGCTGGACCGCCATCGCCTGGGTGCCCGAACTGATCCTGCTGCTCGTGCCGACCGGCATGATCTCGGTGCTGAACGGCACGATCGACGACGGCTACAACGGGCTGCTCGGCTGGTTCTGGGTGACGTGTGCGGTGTTCACGATCGGCCTGCTCGGCGTGACCCGGGCCGCGCTCAACGAGAAGGCCTACTCGGCGGTGATGGCCGCCACCGGCCTGCTCTACCTGGCGATCCTCACCGCGTTCGGCATGGACCTGGTCGCCCGGGCCACACTCCGCGCCTGACCCGGCGGCGGGTCGACCGGGGGCGCACCGGGTCACATCCGGGTGAGCGGCGCCGATGGGAGAGCTACCCTCGTTGTCCGTCCTCGGGCGGAGGGCCCGGCAGCCGTTCGGTGTGCCGGGGAAAGGTGATTCCGACATGGCCCGTGCGATCTGGAGTGGAGCGATCAGCTTCGGCCTGGTGACGATCCCGGTGAAGCTCTACACCGCCGTGAGCCGCAAGTCGGTGAAGTTCAACCTCCTCGACGCCGAGAGCCATGCCCGCCTCAAGCAGAAGCGGGTCAGCTCGGTGACCGGCGACGAGGTGCCCTGGAACCAGACCGTGAAGGGCTACGAGATCACGAAGGACACCTACATCGTGATCGAGGACGGCGAACTCGACGCCCTCGCACCCGAGGCGTCCCGGACGATCGACATCACCGACTTCGTGCTCCAGTCCGAGATCGATCCGCTGTTCTACGACTCGGGTTACCACCTCGTGCCCGACGAGATCGCCCGCAAGCCCTATGCCCTGCTCAGCCGTGCCCTCGAGGAGTCGGGCCAGGTCGCCATCGCGTCGTTCGTGATGCGCACGAAGCAGTACCTCGCCGCGATCCGCCCCGAAGAGGGCCGCCTCGTGCTGTCGACGATGATCTACGCCGACGAACTCGTCGACCCGATCGAGATCGGCGGACTCGAAGGACTCGCCGACATCGAGGTCTCCGACGCCGAACTCACGATGGCCAACCAGCTCATCGAGACCCTCGCCGGCGACTTCACGCCGGAGAAGTACGAGGACACCTACCGCGAGCAGGTGCTCGAGCTCATCGAACGGAAGTCGAACGGCGAGGTCGGCCCCGTCGAGGTCGTCACCCCCGCCGCCTCGGCCGACGTCGTCGACCTGATGGCCGCCCTCGAGGCATCGGTCGCCGCCGCGAAGGAAGCCCGCAAGCGGCATCCCACCGCCCAGGAGGCGGCCGCCGGTGACGCGGACGAGCTGCCCGAGGCCAAGACGGCCTGATGCCGTCGTCGCCGCCCGGTGCGGCGATCTGAGAGACTGTCGCGATGAGTCGTGTCGAGGTCGCCGTGGGGGAGCGCACGGTCTCGTTGTCGAACCTCGACAAGGTCCTCTACCCGGTCACGGGGACGACCAAGGCGAAGGTGATCGACTACTACGCCCGCATCGCGCCGACGATGCTGCCCCACATCACCGACCGGGGTGTCACCCTGCGCCGGTTCCCCGACGGTGTGGACGGGACGTCGTTCTTCGAGAAGCGCTGTGCGTCGCACCGACCGGCCTGGATCGACACAGCCGAGGGGCCGGGTGACCGTGGCGGCCCGATCGGGTACTGCCGGTTCTCCGAGCCCGCCGCCCTGGTGTGGTCGGCCAACATGGCGGCCCTCGAGATCCATGCGCCGATGGCGCGATGCGGCGACGTCGAGTCACCCACGATCCTCGTGTTCGACCTCGACCCCGGGGCCCCGGCGACGATCGTCGAGTGCTGCCGGATCGCCCTCGCGATGCGTGAGGTGCTCGATGCCGTGGGGCTCGAGGCCTTCCCGAAGACCTCCGGATCGAAGGGGATGCAGGTGTACGTGCCGCTCAACACGCCGCACACCCACGACCACACCGGTGAGTTCGCACTCGCCGTCGGCCAGCTGCTCACGAAGCAGCGGCCCGACGAGGTCACCGTGATCATGAAGAAGTCGGAGCGGCCGGGAAAGATCTTCGTCGACTGGTCGCAGAACAGCCGACACAAGACGACGATCGCTCCCTACTCGCTGCGGGCGAAGGATCACCCCACGGTCTCGACGCCGCTCACGTGGGACGAGGTCGCCGACGGCGCCGACGGCTCGGCGCTGTCGTTCGAGACCGACGACGTGCTCACCCGGGTCGACGACCTCGGCGACCTGTTCGCTCCGGTGCTCACGCTCGAGCAGTCCCTCCCGGGGCCTCGCTCCTGACGGCGACCCGGGCCCTCGTCAGAGGGCGACGGGCGGATCGCAGGTGACGGGGGACGACCAGCTGTTGCCGTCGGCCGAGGCCTCCACGGTGAAGGTGAAGCTCGGGCCGGCCCGCAGCGGGTCGGAGAACGTCGTGTCGGTGACCTTGCCCCGCCAGTGGAAGGTGCCGCCGTCGGCGGACCGCTTGATGCGGTAGTGGTTGGCGTCCTCGGCGGCGGCCCAGGTGACCTGGGCATCCGTGCCGACGACGGTCACGTCGCAGCTCGCCGGTGCGACCACCACGACGGCCGCGGGGGTGATCGCGGACGGTGCACACGAGGTCCGCTCGGTCCAGACGCCGGCCGGTCCGCGGGCGTCGATCTCGTAGACGTGTTCGGTGCCGGGGGTGGTCCGCATCGTGTCGTCGAAGGTCGTGTCGGTGACCTTGCCCCGCCAGAACGGGCCGTTGCCGTCGACGCTGCGGTAGATCCGGTACTCCGTGGCGTTCTCCGCCCCGGCCCAGGTCACGGTGGCCACGCCGCCGAGCACGGTCACGTCGCACGTGGTCGGCGGGGTCGTGCCCGCCACGGCGACATCGGTGACGAGGTCGGGGGTGCACACGGTCTGCTCGGTGGCCGACCCGTCGGCCCGGACGGCGGCGACGGCGTAGGTGTGGGTCGTGCCGTTCTCGGCACGGAGGATGTCGGTGAAGGTCGTGTCGCCACCACTCGCACCCCGCCAGTAGAAGGCGCTGCCGTTCACGGACCGGAAGACCCGGTAGTCCCCGGCGCCGTCGACGGCGTCCCAGGTGACGGTGGCGTCGACGCCGAGGGCCGTGGCGTCGCAGGTGGCGACCGGGAGCACGTCGGCCGGGGCCCGGTCGACGGTGCCGCAGTCGGTCGTGTCGGAGAAGTCGGCGGTGAGGAAGCGGAGCTTCACCCGGTAGTCGGTCGTGGCATCGGCGGGGGTGGTGTCGGTGAACGTCGTGCCGGGCAGGTCGACGCGTCCCCGCCAGGCCCAGTTGGCGCCGTCGACACGTCGCTCGACGATGGTCGACAGCACTCCGTCGACGCCGGACGGGTCGAAGGTGACGGTGACGGCGTCGGGGTCGTTCGGGTCGGTGGTGAGTGTGCACGCCGCCGGGGTCGGGGTGGGCAGATCCGGTGTCGCGGCCGGACCGGGTCCGTTCGCGTCGCAGAGCCGGACGAGGTCGCGGCCGAGCTCGGGGTTCGTCACCGCCGGATCGCCGACGGTGTTGATGCTGCCGGCGACCCACAGGCACCCGTCGCTCGGGTTGCCGTGCACGGCGAACCCGCCGGAGAGGCCGGACATGAACGGATTGAACGACTGGTCGCGCACACCGGTGACGGGGTCGTACGCGATCACGGCCGAAACCCGACCGGTGGGATCACCGGCGGGATACGAGCCGTGCATGACCGGTTCGACGGTGTTGGAGACGTGGTCGCCCCAGCAGTGACAGGTCGCGTAGATCCGGTTGCCGACCGCCTCGATCTCCTGGAACTCGCCGCCTCGGCGGGTGCAGTCCTCGGTGACGTTGCGGTTGCAGCCCGTGTAGTGGTGGATGATCAGGTCGCCGGTGGCCTCGTCGAGCACCGAGAGGGCGTGTTCCACGCCGGCGACGAACAGGTTCCCGCCGGGTGTCGCCTCGACGTCGTAGAGCTGGGTGCAGTAGCCGGCCACGTTGCAGGGCCGGTTGTGCGGCACGATCGAGCGGTCGCCGACGGCGTTGCCGGCGTCGTCGAACGTGGCGAACCCGCCGATGCTGATCCCGGTCTGGCCCTCGACGGTGGTGAAGAACCCGGCGACGTGCACCTCGTTCGCGATGTGGCTCCGGCTGATGCCCCACACGGCGCCGCCGTCGATCGACGGGTTCCAGGTCGTGTCGATGGCGCCGGTGTCGGGGTCGATGCGGATGAGCCCGTCGGTCGCCATCTGGGTGCCCTGGTAGGAGGCGGTCGTGAAGCCGCCGCCCACGTACAGCCAGCCGTCGTGCTCGAGCTTCAGATCCCGGACGACCGAGGCGCCGCCGAAGACGCGGGTCTGCCAACCGGGCCAGATCTCACCGGTGGCGGGGTCGATCTTCATCAGGCCGCCATAGGTGGTGCCGTTCCACGTGCCCATCTCGCCACCGACGAAGATCGCACCGTCGTCGGCCGCCTCGATCGCGAACACCGCACCCCCGACGTCGGGCCGCCACCAGGGGAGGAAGGTGCCCTGATCGGCGCTGAACGCGGCGAGGTACGGCTGCGACTCGGTCCGGCCACCGTTGGTCACCTCGAGGTAGTTGCCACCCACGAACATCGTGTTGCCGACCTGCTCGACCGCCCACCCGAGCGCGTCCCAGTTGCCGATGGTGTTCGACGCGCCCTTCGTCTTGAGACCCCACGACGCCCGCTGGTCGGCGACGATCTCGGCCGACGCCGAGCTCGGCAGCGCGACGAGTGTGGCCAGGACCATGAGCGCGGCGCTGAGGACGCGAAGCGGGGTGCGGATGGCGTTCACGTCTGGAGCAACGGTTCGCCCGGCGTCCGGCTGTAGGGATTGGGGCGTTCCACCGGGGCGGTGCCGGGTGGGATCCCCCGCCACGGGGGAGCGATCGAACCCACGGATCAGCCGCACCCCTGCCAGAATCGTGGGATGGCTTCACCCACGCCCTCCGCTCGCCTCGCCACCACCGTGCCCCGCAGTGTCACGGCGGTCGACCAGCCGGTGGCCAGCGACGAACTCGACGACCTCGGACCCGACCTCGCCCGTGCCGCCAAGCTCGCCGGCTTCGAGGGCAAGGTCGGCCAGACGATGTTGGTGCCCGGCCCGGCCGACGAACCCATCCGGGTGCTCGTCGGTGTCGGCGTCGCCGACGAGTTGTCCGTCGGCACGCTGCGCCGGGCCGCGGCCGCCGTCGCCCGTCAGGTGAGCGGCCACCAGGCCGTCGCCTCCACGCTCGCCGAGTCGCCGGGAGCGGTCGACCCCGCCGCGGCGGTGGCCGCCGTGGTGGAGGGGTTCCGTCTCGCCTCCTACCGCTACGACACCTACAAGGACCATCCCTCGATGGCGCTGCGTCGGGTCACCGTCATCGCCCGGGGCCGTGGACTACGCGCCGCGCTCGATCGGGCGAACGGGGTCGTCGACGGTGCGGTGCTCGCCCGTGACTTCGCGTCGGCGCCGGGTGGCGAGCTGCTGCCGCACGTCTTCGCCGACCGCCTCGTCGAGATGGCCGGCGAGACCGGCCTCGAGGCCGAGGTGTGGGACCTCGACCGGATCACCGCCGAGGCGTTCGGCGGGCTCCTGGCGGTCAACCGCGGCTCGACACATCCGCCCCGGTTCGTGATCCTGCGCTACACCCCGGAGGGCACACCGACCGGGGATCTCGCCTTCGTCGGCAAGGGCATCACCTTCGACGCCGGCGGGCTGTCCATCAAGACCGCCGCCGGGATGATGACGATGAAGATCGACATGGGGGGCGCTGCCGCCGTGGCCGGCGCCATGGCGTCGCTCGCGGCCTCGGGCTGTCGGGCGAAGGTGACCGCCTACCTCCCGATGACGGACAACATGCTCGGTGGTGACGCCACCCGGCCCGGTGACGTGTTCCGGGCCCGCAACGGCAAGACCGTCGAGGTGCTCAACACCGACGCGGAGGGCCGCCTCGTGCTCGCCGATGCGTTGTCCTACGCCGTCGAGCAGAACCACGACCTGATCGTCGACATCGCCACGCTGACGGGCTCCGCCTCGGCCGCGCTCGGCACCGGCATGGCGGCCCTCATGGGGCGTGACGAGGAACTGCTCGCCGCCGTGGAGGCCTCCGCCTCGACGACGGGGGAGAAGGTCTGGCGCCTGCCGCTGCCGCCGGAGTACCGCAAGCAGCTCGACTCGGTCGTGGCCGACATGAAGAACATCGGCAACGGCCCCTACGGCGGGGCGTTGGTGGCCGGCCTGTTCCTGTCCGAGTTCGCCGGTGAGGGTCCCTGGGCCCACATCGACCTCGGTCTCTCGGCGATGGCCGATGGCGACGACGGGGTGATCGTGAAGGGCGCCACCGGGTTCGGTGCCCGCCTGCTCGCCGACCTGGCCGTCAACTGGAAGGCCTGAGCCCGGAGCCCCGGGTTCGACTCAGTAGGCGCCGTCGGATTTCAACACGGCCGGGATCGTCTTGGCGATGATCGCCAGGTCGATCACGAGCGACCAGTTGTCGACGTAGTAGAGGTCGAGGCGGGTGTACTCCTCGAACGTCGTCTCGCTGCGACCCGAGACCTGCCACATGCCGGTGATCCCGGGCTTGACCCGGAGGCGGCCGTAGAGGTCCTCGCCCCACTCGGCCATCTCGGCCGGGAGTGCGGGGCGGGGGCCGACGAGGCTCATCGTGCCCTGCACGACGTTGAAGAGCTGGGCGAGTTCGTCGAGTGAGGTCTTGCGGAGGAAGCGGCCGACCCGGGTGATGCGGGGGTCGTCCTTCATCTTGAACAGCGGGCCCGCACCCTCGTTGTCCTCCTGGAGCTGCGCGAGGAGTTCCTCGGCGTTGGAGACCATGGTGCGGAACTTGTAGACGCTGAACGGCACACCGTGCTGGCCGACACGGGTCTGTTTGAACATGACCGGGCCACCCCGGTCGTCGAGCTTGATGGCGATGGCGATCGCGGCGAGCACGGGAGCGCCGAGTGTGATGGCGGTGAGTGCGAGGGTGAGGTCGAAGGCCCGCTTCGCCGCGGCACGCCAGCCGTTGCGTTGCACGGGCTCGACATAGACGACCGGGAAACGCCCGAGCGGGCGGACCGTGAGGCGGCCGGGTGCGATGTCGGCGAGTGTCGAGGAGAGCTCGACGTGGATGCCGGCGTCGATGAGGTCACGGATGAGCCGGTTCGAGGCCTGGTGCTCCATGGCGGAGGCGGCCACGACGACACCGGCGGCGTCGTTGCCGCGGGCTTCCTGCAGCACCGTGGTGGTGAGTTCCTTCGACTCGGCGATGGAGGCCGGGTCGATCGTCTTGGCGACGTCGTAGCCGAGGGTCGGGTCGTCTGCGAACATCGTCGTGAACTCGCGGGCTTCGGCGTTGTCGCCGATCACCAGCACACGGCGACGGAGCTCGCCCCGGGCCCGGCGGCGGTCGAAGCGGCGACGGATCAGCTCACGGTGGATGCTGATCCCGACGAAGCCGAGGGCGACCGAGCCGAGCAGCCAGTCGCGGGCGACGCCGAGTTCGAGGGCGTACGCGGTGAGGCCGACTCCGGCCATCGTCGAGAGCGCGGCGTGGACGGTCCGGCGGACCTCGTCGGCGCGTCGGGTGATGAACCGGGCCGAGTACAGGCGGTTGCGGCCGAGGGAGATGCCCCAGGCGGCCAACATCGCGAGGGAGGCGATGCCGGCGTCGGGGCCGGGATCGAGCACCATGCCGAGCAGGATCACGGCGAGACCGGCGAGCGCGAGGTCGGTGCCGATCAGCTGCAGCTTCGCCCGGGACGTGGGGCGCGGCGCGTCGGCCTGAGCAGCGGTCTCGAGAAGTTTGCGGTCGGGATCGACGAGCGCCACGATTTCGCCTCCGCCACCGGCGGGTCCGGTGTGTACTCATCCATCGGCCTCCACGGGGCCCGGTTGAGCGTGGATCGCCGGATTCGGCGGGAATCCGTCCGCCCGAGCCGTGATGGTCCCGAACGTCGGGGGATCGAACTCCGGGTCAGTCGAGCAGCGACGACGGTGGGCGACCCGACGCCAGGCACCCCGGTGCGTGGTACTCGGGGAAGAGGAGGGGGTTGCGTTCGGTCTGGTACCAGGCGGCCGCCGCTCGGCCCTCGGCGCGGGTGCCGCCGAGAGCGACCCCCAGGTCGGGGGCGGCCCACATCGCCACGCACTCGGTCTCGGACTCGTCGACGTGCCCGACCAGGTGGGCGACCTCGTGGATCACGACGAGCAGTCCGACCCGTGCATCGTCGTCCGTCGGATCATCGGGCCAGCGGACGGCGTGGCGGCAGACGGGCAGGCCGACGTGGGCGGTGGTGTCGCCCCACCAGACGTAGCCGTCGACGGCGCGGGGCTCGGCGATCTCGTCCCAGATCCGACGGCAGTGGATCGACAGGTCGTCCCGCCCGGTGACCCGTTGCACGGCCTCGGTGAGCTGGTTCTCGAGGTGGCGGGCATAGACCTCGTTGGCGATGGCCCCGAGCACGAGCGCCGCGGCGATCACCCGGAGCAACGTCGCCCAGCCGGATCGGCGACGGAATCGTCGCATCGCCATGCGACGGTTCGCCTGGCGTCGCCGGGCGCGGTCGAGTTCGTCGGGAGCCGAGGCGACCTCGGGGGAGAGGTCACCGAGTTCCGGGGCGGTCACCCGGGTCCCGTCGGCGGGACGGGACCGGGGATGACCGCACGGCGCCACTCGCGTCGCCTCAGCCGGCCAGTCGCTCCGGGCCGGGAGCGCGGACGGCGAGTCGATCACGCACGGCCCGCTGCAGTTGGTCGGCCTGCCAGGCGTCATGGCGCGGGCGGAGGTCGCCGGGGAGCTTGGCGATCTGGTGGCCGGTGAGCGGCGGGAGCCGACGGCGGACGCTGACGTGCGGTCCGCTTCGGCGGAGCACACCGAATCGTCGGCAGCGTTCGAGCGATCGCCAGAACGGGGAGTGGGCGCCGCCTCGGCCCCCGATGCCGAGGGCGAGGGCGATCTCGGTCGGGTCGAGGTCGAATCCCTCGGGCTCGAGCTCGAGGCCGCTGACGAGTCGACGGGCCAGCCAGGTGGCGCTCGGGCCGAGCATGGGGAGCCAGTAGGTCTCGACGTAGTGGGACCGGGGGTCGTGTCCGAGGTTGTCGAGCACCGGGTCGTCCCAGGTGGTGACGTGGAGGACGGCCTCGGGGAAGTCGAGGCGACGGTCGGTGGGTGCCGGCGCCGTGGGGCGCTCGGGGTGGAGATCGGTCATGGATCTGCTGCTTCCTGGTGGGAGTGCCGGGGGAAGCAGGGGAGAGTCAAGCGAAGGACATGAGCGCTGTCAAGCGCGTTCGGGCGTCGTTGTCAGACGCGAAGGGCGGCCGTGCGGTTCTCGATCGCCCGGAGCAGGCCGAGGGCGGCCATCGCCGAGGACTTGGGGTTGGCGGGCAGCGGCTGGTTCGCGATCCGGACCTCGAGATCGCCGAAGCCGCCACTCGCGGTGATCTCGTGCCGGTTCGTCGTCGCCGACGGGTCGGCGACCAGGGTGACGATCGTGGCCTCGGGTCCGATGCCGGCGAGGGCGGTGGTCATCGCGACGTTCGCGTTCTTCGGGAAGGCCGCGGCGGTCGTCGCGGCGTCGGCCCGGTGGAACTCGACGGTCTCGGTCACGGTCTCGAGGTCGAGCAGTCCTTCCGCCGGTGTGCCCCGCCAGGCGTGTGGCGGCTTCACCATCCGATGCTCGACGCGATCGAGGCCGAGCGTCCGTGCCGCCGACAGGGCGTCGACGCCGGCGAGCGCGCCGGGCTGGATGTGGATCCGTCCGCCCGTCGCCGTGGCGAGGTCGGAGAGTTCGTCGAGGACCTCGGGATCGGCGAAGGCCGACACCGACGACACGATCAGGTCGGCGCCACACGACAGTGCGGCCCGCCCCCACGGCAGAACCGACGCCCGTCCGGCGGCCTCCGCCACCACCGTGGCGCCGAGCCCGCCGAGTTCGTCCGGGTCGTCGATCACGGGAACCCCGTCGGGCAGGCCCGGACGGTCGGCCCCGGCGTCACGCACGGCGATCCCGACCAGGTCGAGGCGGGCCCCCGACAGGCGAGCGGCGACGGCCCGGCCGATCGCTCCCCAGCCGAGCAGGACGACGCGATCCCGGGCGGCCGGTGTGGGGGAGTCGGTTGGTGCCATCGGGTCCTCCGGACACGGGTCGTGGGCCAGGTGCTCATCCGGCCCGGGAGCGAGAGTAGGTTCGCCACCGTGGAACACACCCGGGAACCTCTCGATCGAGCCACCGAACTGGTCGCCGGAGCGTCGTCGGTCACCGTGCTGACGGGCGCCGGGATCTCCACCGACTCGGCGATCCCCGACTACCGGGGCCCGAACGGCGTGTGGACCAAGAAGCCGGAAGCCGAGAAGCAGGCGACCCTCCAGCACTACGTCGGTGATCCGGCCGTGCGGGAACGGGCCTGGCAGACCCGGCTGACCTCGCCGATCTTCGATGCGCAACCGAACGACGGGCACCGGGCGCTCCTCGCACTCGAGGAGCAGGACAAGCTGCACACGCTCGTCACCCAGAACGTCGACGGGCTGCACCACAAGGCCGGCTCCGACCCGACTCGCATCGTCGAGATCCACGGCTCGGTCCGTGAGGTGGAGTGCCTGTCGTGTGACTACCGCGATCCGATGTCAGCCGCCCTCGACCGGGTCCGGGCCGGTGAGGTCGACCCGGCCTGTCCGAGCTGCGGCGGCATCCTGAAGTCGTCGACCATCAGCTTCGGTCAGTCGCTCGTCGAGGACGACCTGCGGCGAGCCCAGGAAGCGTCGATCGGATGTGATCTCCTGCTCGCCGTCGGCACCACCCTGGCGGTGTTCCCGATCGCCAACATGGTGCCGATCGCCCGCAACCACGGGGCCTCGGTCGTGATCCTCAACGGCGATCCGACCGAGATGGACGAGCTCGCCGACGCCGTCGTCCGCGGCTCGATCTCCGACGTGCTCCCGATCATCCTCGGCGGCTGATCCGCGGGTGTTCGGCGCATGTCCGCGGTGGGAATGCCGGGGCGCCGGTGATTGTTGACCTGATCGGTAGGCTTTCAACCCGACCGACCCGGTCCCACCCACACGGAGCTGCGCGATGCCCACCTTCCGAGATCTCCTCCGCGAGACGAAGGCCCAGATCAAAGAGACCGATCCCGCGGGTGCCGCCGAGGCGCTCGCCAACGGGTCGACCCTGCTCGACGTCCGCGAACCCGACGAGACCGCCGGCGGCATCGTGCCCGGCTCGGTCCAGATCGTGCGCGGCAACCTCGAGGCCTCGGTCGAGGCCCGGATCCCCGACAAGGACACCCCGCTCGTCGTGATGTGCGCCGGTGGGGTGCGGTCCGCCTTCGCCGCCAAGACCCTCGGCGAGCTCGGCTACTCCAACGTGACCTCCATGGACGGCGGGTTCAACCGCTGGAAGGACGAGGGTCGCGACTGGGTCCAGCCGAAGAACCTCACCGGTGATCAGCGCAACCGCTACCAGCGCCACCTCCTGCTCCCCGAGGTCGGCGAGGCCGGCCAGCAGACTCTGCTCGAGTCGAAGGTGCTCCTCCTCGGTGCCGGCGGTCTCGGCTCGCCGGCCGCCCTCTACCTCGCCGCCGCCGGTGTCGGCACGATCGGCATCATCGACATGGACGTCGTCGACGAGTCGAACCTCCAGCGCCAGGTGCTGCACAACCTCGACCGGGTCGGCATGCGCAAGGTCGACTCCGCGAAGGCCACGATCGAACTGCTCAACCCCGACGTCGAGGTCATCACCTACGACACCCGCCTCGGCGCCGACAACATCGAGGCGATCATCGCCGACTACGACGTGGTGGTCGACGGGGCCGACAACTTCCCGTCCCGCTACGTGCTCAACGACGCCTCGGTGAAGCTCGGCATCCCGGTCGTCCACGGTTCGATCTTCCGCTTCGAGGGTCAGGTCACGGTGTTCGATCCGCAGAACGGACCGACCTACCGCGACCTCCTGCCCGAGCCGCCGCCTCCCGAGCTCGCGCCGTCGTGCGCCGAGGCCGGGGTGCTCGGGGTGCTGCCCGGCATCATCGGGTCGATCCAGGCGATCGAGGCCATCAAGCTCCTGCTCGGTCTCGGCGACTCGCTGCGTGGGCGTCTGCTCGCCTTCGACAGCCTCGAGATGAGCTTCCGGGAGTACAAGCTCAAGATCGACCCCGACAATCCGGTCACCTACGCCAACCGCGACCGGATCGAGGTGGTCGATCTCGACGGCCTGTGCATGCCGAAGGTGCTCGAGCCCGCCGGCTGAGGCCCGATCGTGCGTCGCTCCGGCGTCGGGGAAACGTAGATTCGTCGGGGTGAAGCTGATCATCCAGGTGCCCTGCCTCAACGAGGAGTCGCAGCTGCCGGCGATGCTCGCCGATCTGCCCCGTGAGGTACCGGGCTTCGACACGGTCGAGTGGCTCGTCATCGACGACGGCTCCACCGACGCGACCATCGACGTGGCCAAGGCCAACGGTGTCGATCACGTCATCAGCTTCACCCGCAACAAGGGCCTCGCCGCCGCGTTCCAGGCCGGGCTCGACGCCTGCCTGAAGCTCGGCGCCGACGCCATCGTCAACACCGACGCCGACAACCAGTACTCGGCCGGCGCCATCCCCGACCTCGTCGCACCGATCGCGGCCGGCCGCGCCGACATCGTCATCGGCGACCGGCAGGTCATGCAGATCGACGAGTTCAGTTTCGCGAAGAAGCGGTTCCAACGGCTCGGTTCGTGGGTGGTGCGCCAGGCGTCGGGCACCGAGGTGCCCGACACCACCTCCGGGTTCCGGGCTTACAGCCGGGACGCCGCCATCGAGCTCGCGGTGATCAACCGGTACACGTACACGCTCGAATCGATCATCCAGGCCGGCAAGCGCAACCAGGCGATCGAGGTCGTGCCGGTGGCCACCAACGCCGCCACCCGCCCGTCCCGGCTGTTCGGCTCGATGTGGAGCTACATGCGCCGCTCGGCCGTGGTCATCTTCCGCACCTATGCGGCCTACGAGCCGCTGCGGGTGTTCGGCACGCTCGCGATCATGCTGTTCTTCGGCGCCGTCGTCGCCTTCCAGCCGTTCCTCTGGGACTGGATCCTCAACGGCGACCGCAGCGGCCACCTCCAGTCGATCGTGCTCGGTGCGCTCCTGATGCTCGGCGCCATCCAGTCGTTCGCCATCGCGGTCGTGGCCGACCTGATCGCCTCACATCGGGCGGTGACCCAACGCATGCACGAGCGGGTGCGTAGGATCGAGCTCGCGGCGGGCATCCCGCCGGCTCAGTTGGTCGACGAAGGTGCCGATAACGACTGAGACGGCGGTTCTCATTCGGAGTTGGCCCACATGATCTCATCCTGGCGGAATCCGGCCCGGCGCCTCCTGGCGTCCGTGGCGGCGACGGCATTGGCGACCACCGGCCTGGTGGCGTTCGCGAGCACCCCGGCGGCCGCGGCCCCCGACCCGACCGTGACCGTGAACGGCCACGGCTGGGGGCACGGCCGTGGCATGGGCCAGTACGGCTCACTCGGCTACGCCCTCGACGGCTGGACCTCGGCCCAGATCCTCGACCACTTCTACGGCGGCACCTCCGCCGGCACCGTCGACCCCGAGACCTGGATCGACGTCCGCCTGCTCTCCTTCGACGGTGAAGCCACGATCGTCGGTCTCGCCGAGGGTCAGATGGGCGTCGCCGCCGACGGTGTCGACGAGCCCGCCATCTCGAGCGACTGGGTGCGCGTCACCTGGACCGCCGACGGTGCCGTCATCGCCGGTGGCCCCTCCTGCGACGGTCCCTGGACCGAACGTCCCGTCCTCGCGGCCGACCGGATCGAGATCACCGCGCTGAACGGTGGCGGGGAGACCCGCGACACCCACCTCCAGCTCTGCGAACCCGACGGTGATCGTCAGTGGGTCGCCGGCGAGGTGCACGCGGTCCGCAACGGCGGTGCCCCGCGCACCGTGAACGCACTCGACCTCGAGGACTACCTGCGTGGTGTCGTGCCGCTCGAGTCCCCGGCCTACTGGGGTGGTCTCGGTGACGGCGCCGGGCTCGCCGCCCTCGAATCCCAGTCGGTCGCCGCCCGCTCCTACGCCGTCGGCGAGAACCGCTACGCATATGCCGAGACGTGCGACTCCACGTCGTGCCAGGTCTACCGGGGCCTGTGGCGCGACACCGGTGGCGGCCCGCAGCAGCAGTTCCAGGCCTTCACCGACACCGCCATCGCCAACACCTCCGACTCGGTGCGTCGCTGGGACGCCGATGGTTCGGTCGCCCGCACCGAGTTCTCCTCCTCGACCGGTGGCTACACCGCCGGTGGTGTCTTCCCGGCCGTGCCCGACGCCGGCGACGCCACGCCGTCGAACCCCAACCACGACTGGACCGTCGAACTCGACCTCGCCAGCTGGGCCGCCTCCCAGGGACTCGGCGACCTCCTCGACATCGAGGTCACCGGACGCAACGGTCTCGGCGAGGACGGCGGCCGCGCCACCGAGGTGACCGCGACCTTCTCGAACGGCAGCCGGGTGCTCACCGGCAATCAGTTCCGCCTGGCGTTCGGTCTGCGGTCCGACTGGTTCTCCTTCGGACCGCTCGGTGGTGAGACTGCCGAGTTCGCGCTCCACGAGGAGTACACCGCCGCGCTCTACCAGCTCTTCCTGAACCGGGAGGCCACCGCGGCCGAACTCGCCGCCGGGGCCGAGGAGAGCATCGAAGGCCGCCGCGGCGGCCTCACCACCTCCCTCGCCGTCGGTGACGAGTGGGCCGGGGTGGTCATCGATCAGCTCTACATCGACGCCCTGCGCCGCCCCTCCGACGCCGCCGGCCGGGCCCACTGGGTGGCCCGCATCGCCGATGGCGCCCGGATCCGGGACGTCTCGATCCAGGTCTTCGGATCCGCCGAGTACCTCGCCGCCAACAACAACGATCCGCGTACCTACGTCGCCGCGCTCTACCGCGATCTGCTCGGCCGACCGGCGGACCCCGGAGGGCTCGATGCCTGGTCCGAGCAGCTCATCTCGGGCGCCTTGTCCCCTGGTGAGATCGTGGCCGGGTTCGTCGACTCCTATGAGTACCGGGGCCAGCGGGTCGATCTCCAGTACGACCTGGTGCTCAGGCGGGCGCCTGACGCCGGTGGACGCGAGTTCTGGATCACCCGACTTCTCGTCCTCGACGACGTGCGCCTGGCTGCTGAACTGGCCGCATCGGACGAGTACTTCGCTCGGGTCACCGGCTGATCGCCTTTGAGCTCGAAGGCCTCCTCCGACCGGAGGCGGCCGGTCGGTACGATGCGCGGGTGACCACCTCGTCCTCGAGCGATCGCAGCACCGGTTCAGCGGATCAGGGACGGATCGACCCGTCGGCATCGCTCGGTGCCGAGACCTTCCGGCGTCCGATACCCGACCTCACGGACGTGGCGGGGGAGCGGTCGGCGTGGCGGCGTCTCGCGGATGTCTGGGACTTCCGGTGGCTGCTCGTCGACCTCGTGAAGCGTGAGCTCCGGGTCCGCTACAAGGGCTCCGCGCTCGGCTTCGCCTGGACCCTGCTCAACCCGCTGCTCTACCTCGTCGTGTTCAGCATCGTGTTCCGCGAACTGCTCCGGGTGCAGGTGCCGCGGTTCGGCCTGTTCCTGCTCTGCGGTCTCCTCGTCTGGAACTTCGTGGCTGGCTCGCTCAACGGTGCCGCCGGATCGATCGTCAACAACCGCTCGGTGGTGTTGAAGGTCTGGTTCCCCCGTGAGGTGCTGCCGCTCGCCTCGGTCGGTGCCGCGCTCGTCAACCTCGTGCTCCAGGGCATCGTGCTCGCGGGCGGTCTGCTGGTGCTCCGCAATGCGCCGGACTGGTCACGCCTTCCCTGGCTGTTCGCTGCTGTGGGGGTTCTCGTCGTGCTGTGTGCCGGCCTCGGCATCCTGGTCGCCGCGCTCAACGTCGCCTTCCGCGACGTCGAGCACCTGCTCGAAGTGATCCTGCTCGCCTGGTTTTGGCTCTCGGCGATCGTCTACCCGTATGCCTCGGTGTCGGACCGACTCGGTGAACGAGAATGGCTCGCCGCGGCAAATCCGGCGTTGCCGTCGGTCGTGACGTTCCAGCGGGTGGTCTACCACCCACCCGACACGGAGATTCTCGTGCAGCGCGAGGCCGAGCTCGCCGCCTTCCGGGCCGCCGGCGATCCGTGTGTCGACGCCGGGACGTGCGCGCTCACGCCCTCGGTTCTCGGCGAGATCGACGACCGTTGGATGGCCACCCGTCTCGGGTTCGTCGGTGCCCTTGGTCTGGCATCGATCGGCGCCGGGCTCACGGTCTTCGCCCGTCGAGAGCGCGAGTTCGGAGAACAGCTGTGAGCGACGCCGCCGTCATCGTCGAGGGCGTCTCGAAGTGGTTCAAGCTCGGTAGCACCGGTGCGACCTCGCTGAAGCAGCGTCTCGTCACCGATCGGCGGCGCGAGGACGAGGGCTTCTGGGCGCTCAAGGACATCGATCTCACCGTCGAGGCCGGGGAGACCTTCGGATTGCTGGGCCACAACGGCTCGGGCAAGTCCACCTTGTTGAAGTGCATCGCCCGGACGCTCACACCGACGTCCGGGTCGATCATGGCGGCCGGCCGAGTGGCTGCCCTGCTGGAGCTTGGGGCCGGCTTCCATCCGGATCTGACCGGCCGGGAGAACGTACGACTCAACGGGTCGATTCTCGGGATGCAGCCGGCCGAGGTCGACGCCCGGATGGACGACATCTTCGAGTTCGCCGAGATCCCGGCGTTCGCCGACGTGCCGGTGCGCCACTACTCCTCCGGTATGTTCGCCCGACTCGGCTTCGCCGTGGCTGTCAACCTCGAACCCGACGTACTGCTCGTCGACGAGGTGCTGGCCGTGGGAGACGAGGTCTTCCAGCGCAAGTGCATCGGCGAGGTACGTCGGTTCCAGCGGGAGGGGCGCACCATCGTGTTCGTGTCACACTCCGCCGACCTGATCCGGGCCACCTGTGACCGTGCGGCTGTGCTCGACCACGGTCGGCTGATGATGGTGGGGGAACCACCAGCCGCCATCCGCACCCTCCGTGACCTCTATCTCGGCCGTGGTGAACACCTCGCGGACGATCTCCGGCGCCCGGAGGTCCTCGTCCAACGGGCCTCGGCCCGAATCACCGGCGTGCGGATCGACGAGATCGACGGTCGAACCTGGCGCCGCCCGGGTGAGCCGCTGGTGATCGAGGTCGGAGTCGAGATCGACGACGAGCTGCGTGACGACGTCGTCGTGGCGATGGAGATGCACGACGCCGAGGGGCGGCGGCTTATGGGGGTCAACTCCCACCTCCTGGGCGTCACGCCGCCAGCGGCGACCGGACGTCACACCGCCCTGTTCGAGTTCGACCGGATCCCGCTGCTCGGTGGCGTCTACCACCTGAGCTTCGGACTCCACGATCCCGATGTCTCGACGTCGTTCGACCATCGTGATCAGAAGGACACACTCCGGATCGAGAACAACACTCCTCAGGAGGGATTGGTCGACCTCTCGCCGACGATCCGCTGGTTCAAGGGGAATTGAGCGCCGCCGGTCACGACCCCAGCACCTTCTCGACGCCATCGTCGAAGGCACGCAGCGCCCGATCCCAGGTGTAGCCGAGCGCACGTTCCCGCCCTGCCCGGCCCATACGCTCAGCGGCGGCCGGATCTGCCTTGATCCGGTCGATGGCTTCGGCGATGGCCTCGGGCGTGGGCTCGACGACGAACCCGGTGACACCGTCCGAGACGAACTCGGTGAGTCCGCCACCGTCGGTGCAGACGATGATCGGCTTCGCCCGGTGCATCGCCTCGATCGCCGTCAAGCCGTAGTCCTCGCGGTAGGCCGGACAGACGACGACCCCGGCGTTGTCGTACAACCGGTTCCGCGTCGCGTTGTCGGTCTCGCCGTGGATCTCGACCCGCCCCGAAGCGGGCCCGGGAAACGGGGACCAGCCCGGTGAAAGGACACCGGGGTTGATCCACAGCCGCTCCTGTGGGTAGCCGTGTGCTGCCTTCGGGTCAGCGGCGAGCTCGGCGTCGATGCTCCGAACGAAGTCGAGGCGGCCTCCGCCGCCGACCAGGTGGCCGCGGGTGTCGGTCAGGTGCATCGCAGCGACGAACGTCTCGGTCCGCTTCGGCCACTCGTTCCGACTGACGCAGACGGCCGGGCCGCTGGCGTCGTATCGGGGAGGGTCGCCGGCGGGCACGTCGGCGGGCGCCGCGTAGGTGGTCATCCGCTCGTCCGCGATGGACCAGCTCGTCCCGAGTCGGTTCCGGACCTCCTCGGAACCAACCAACCAGTGGCGAACGTCGTGCACGTAGGTCATGTCGATGCCCCGGACCGCCTCGGTCGCAACATCGTGGATGTGGGCCATCACATGACCGGCGCGCGCGAACGGCTCGGCCAGGTCGTAGAACACGCGCAGCTGGTGATAGCAGAGCGCAAGCGTGCGCGGATGGTCGACGAGGTAGGTCGGCGGCTGAGTCGACAGCACCATGTCGAAGCGGTCGAGGTCGAGATTTCGGACCTGCTCGACCAGGCAGAGGTAGTTCCAGTAGTCGTAGTGCCACTCCCACATCTGCTCCGTCACGGGGATCCCGAACGGGCTCTTGAGGCGGTTGTCGCCCCGGATACCGACGTGGGTGACGGCATGCCCTCTCGACTCGAGGCGCTGGACGAGCACGTCGAGGTGGCGCTCGAAGCCCCCGTTGATCCCGTATTCGGGTTTGACGATCGCGATCTGGGCTCGCCCCGTTGATGTCATCGGTCGTTCTCCGGGGTTCGTGCGACCAGGGCGTAGTCCCTGGCCGTGTGGAATCGGTGGTTGATCTCGTCGACGATCGCCGCCATCCGGTGATCCTCCGCACCGACGGCGGGAATCTCGAGCGCTTGGCCGGTCGGATGGAGTCGAATGATCTCCGCATCGACGAAGCCACGCTGGCGGGCCATGAAGTCGAGCAGGATCGGCGGGAGCGGTGCCCGATGCGTCGGGTCGAGATGGAAGCCGACCGCTGCCGTCACCAGATTCTCGGGGTTGGGAGTCTCCAGCAGAAGCACACCACCGGGGCGGAGGGCTCGCCGAGCGGCATCGAGCAGCGTCAACAACTCGTCGGTGGAGATGTGCTCGACGACGTGGAACGCGGTGACTGCGCCGAGCGTGCCTGGGTCGACGGCGTGGAGGTGGGCGATGCCGTCTCCGTGGACGGCGTCGAGTCCCAGTGCCGCGCACCGTTCGACGGCTTCGCGGTTCAGGTCGACGCCGACTGCGGGGATGCCCCGCTCCGAGAGGATCGAGAGCCACTCGCCGCGACCGCAGCCGATGTCCACGACCGGGGCCGAGCCGTCGGTTAGGTGGGCGAGCCGGTCGGCGTGCTCGAGCTGGGTTGCCCGGACATCCTCGGGGTCTCCACGGAACGCGTCCTCGAGGTCCTCGTAGAAGCCGTCCATGTCGGCGGAACCGAGGCTCGGTGCCTCGACCGGTGTCGGCTTGGGCGCCGCGCTCAGGCGAGCCCGGTGCTCGATGAGTTCGTCTCGCGCCCGGTCGAGGCGCCGGCGGGTCGAAACGAGATCATCCATCACGGTGCGGAGTCGGTGCGCCTGCTCGTCGCGTGAGGCCTCGAGTGGCTTGACGTGGTGCTCGTGGATCTCGTTCACGAGATCCCTGAGGCGGTCGACCTTCTCATCGGCGGCGGCGAGCTCTGCGTTGGTCCGCCGGAGCTTCTCCTCGAGCCGGTGGGCGCGGGCTTCGTCGAAGGCGCGTTCCGCTTGGCCTTTCGTCCGGTCGTCCAGGCGCTTCAGCACCTCGACGACGGCGTCGTTGAAGACACGCTGCTCGTTCGAGATCACCTTGCCGACCCGGACGAGTGCCTTCTTCGGGCCCGTGAGACGTGCGTCCTCCGGGATGTCCTGGCCAGCCGCGGAGTGTCGTTCGGCCCAGGCGATCATGTCGGTGATCTTCCGATCGAGAACCATCGGATGTGTCCCCGAGAGCGGTGGCTCGCCGCGGGCTCGACGGGCCCCCTCCCACATGGTCGTGATCACGAGATCCTGGAAGGGATCGGACATGCTGGCCTCCTCGGCCGGATCGGATGGAGCGGGCCCGGCCGAGAGGGAGGAAGACCCTCGCTGTCGACCCATGGACTCGAAGACGGCGTCGGCCCACCGGCCACCGACGACGTCCCAGGAGAACTGTTCCTCGACGAGTCGTCGACCGTTTGCGGATCGGCGGTTCGTCTCGATCGGGTCGGCGATCGCCCGGTCGATCGTGTCGGCCAGGTCGTCGCCGGCGATCCAGAGCACCTCGTTCGGGTCGTCGATGCCGCGCGCCCCGAGCGACGACGACACGACGGGGATGCCGACGGCGAGGTAGTCGAGGATCTTGAGGTTGGTTCCCGAGCCGGACGTCATCGGGTTGAGCGCGACGTCGCAACCTTCGAGCAGCCGCCTCCGCTCGACCTCGCCGAACGTGTCGATGAGCACGACGTTCGGCGTCGAGGGTGGCACGGTCTTCGTATGACCACCGGCGAGGACGAACAGGATGTCGCGCCGTTCGCGGGCGACCTCGACGATCGTCGTCGCCGCTTCGACGTTGGGGAGATGCCACGACCCGATGAAGAGTGCGATCGTCTGCCCCGTATCGGCGAGGCGATGCCGTCGTAGGATCTCGGCCCGCGCTGCGAGACGACCCGTGTCGGTTCGAACCGTGAGCGATCGGGTGTCGACGCCGTTCGGGATCTCGGTCCAGTTCGCCGTGGTGTCGGGGGCGAGCCGCCGAAGTGCCGCCTCGTCGATCGCCGTCGTCACCGAGACCAGGCTCGCACGCCGCACCGCCGCCGACTCGGCCATACGACACGTCTCGATCAACCAGTCCCGGACCGGGGAGGGCTGGAGGAGGGAGGACTTGAGCTCGCTCTCGGCGTTGTGGGCGTCGTACACGATCGGGACATCGACGTCTGCCGGGATCGCGGTCGACAGGAACGGGTGGGCGAGCACGATGGCGTCGGCCGTCGCCAGTTCCTGTCGCAGCGTCTCGGCGAACGCCGGCGAGGCCTCGTGGAGCCGGGCGATGGCCACGTCGTCGACGGCGAGGTCGGCGAGCTCGCCGAGCCGGCCGTCGGCGTGGAGATGCGGCGCCGACCGTGGGACGGTGATCTCGACGAGACCGTCGTCGAGCCGACGTCGCCGAGCGCCGTGGCCATCGTCGGGGCCGGCGAGTGCGAGCATCGTGACGTCGGCATCGGCGAGGCAGCGCCGGGCGAGTTCCCGTGCCCGCCGCTGCCCGCCGCCGAGCATCGGCTCGACGGAGAACGTCGACAGGATCAGGATGTGCGGCCGAGCGGCGGCCTGCTGACGGGGGGCGATGAGCTCGACGAGCGGGCGGAGCGTCATCGACGCCGCGCGTCGCCGGCCGGCGCCACCGAGTGCGTTGGCCTCAGCAGGATCATCCCACAACCGCCGGAAGGCATCGGCGAGGTAGGGAGCGTGGGGCGGCACGACGAAGCCGGTCTCGCCATCGACGACCTGCTCGGCCACCCCGCCGCTGTCCTCACACGTGATCACCGGACGCCCCGCTCGCATGGCCTCGAGGGCGACCAGGCCGAAGTCCTCGTCATGTGGCAGGAAGGGAACGGCGACCGCCCCCCGGTAGAGCGCGGCCAGCCGCTCGTCGCTCACCCTGCCGAGGAAGCGGATGCGGTGATCGTTCCCGACATGGGTGCGCAGGCGTGCCTCGTCGGGGCCCGTGCCAGCGATCCAGAGTTCGGCACCCGGCAGCGTGGCGGCGCGGAAGCCGTCGATCATCAGATCCAGGCGCTTCGGGCGGTCGAGCCGAGAAGCGGTCACGAACGCCGGGAGTGGCTCACGTGCGTCGGCGACGACCAGTCCGCTCATCGCCGGCACGACATGGACGGCGACGCCGTCGGGCCAGTACCCGGCGCGGTCGGCCACCGTCCTCGAGAGTGCCGCATGTGCTCGGATCCGGGACGGAGAGAGCGCCCACCGGTCGAGCTCATGGACGACGCGGCGGAGGAAAGGGCCCGGGAGCCGGAGCATCGGGTGGTCGTCGTCGACGCCCTCCGTCAGCGCGTCGACCCAGTCGAGCAGCGCATCGGGTCCTCCGGCGGCGGCAGCGGTCAGGTCGCTCTCGAGGCGGGCCCCGTCGGGCAGATCCGACATGGCCCCGAGGATCTCGGGGTAGTGCTCGTAGACACCGCGGAGCGGGTGCAGCATGTGCACGACGTGATCCGGATGCTCGATCATCCAGGCCGGGTACTTGCCGGTGAGCACGGTGTCGAAGCGCGACACGTCGAGCGCTCTGAACGCCCGGTAGCCGGCGATCACCTCACGGACGGAGCGTTCGGGTACGTCGAGTCCGACGATCTCCGGCCGGTGACCGGCATCGACGAGTGCGGCAGCGACCGACTCCCAGTGGCGTTCGGCACCGCCACGGACGGGCGGGACCGGCCGGGGAACGACGATGCCGACCGAACGCGATCCGGTCACGTCGAGGACCGACCGGCATCGATGGCCTGCCGGACGATTCGCTCCGCCGGTGATTCCCGCCGCAGACGATGGAGTGACTCACGCGAAACGACCTCAGCGCCCGCGAGTGCGCGCCGCACCGTCGGACGGAGCGAGGCGGGGACGAGAAGGCGAGCGAGTCCCCGGACCCGGTGACGCAGTGCGCGCATCCGGTCATCCTAGGATGACGCCTCCCGGGGAGGGCGGAGCCGTGCGAATGCGAACAGAGAGCGCCGCCGAGGTGCCGCTCCGCCTGGCGATCTGTGGTGTCACGGCTCTGTCGGTCCTCGTCCTCGTCGGCCTCCCGCTCGCCCATCTGGGTTGGCTCCGGGCGCCCGTCTATCTGGTGCTCGGTGCGTTCAGCCTGGCCATCGGAGTGAGGGCGGCGACCCGTGTGGAGGTCGCCGCCGTCGACTCGTTGGCGTCGGTCGTCGTGGCCGTGACTGCGGTGATGACCACGCTCGTCGGCGGGTGGTTCGCGAACGAGCACCTGTTCGTGCACCGCGATCCCGGGATCTACACCAACACCGCCGTCGCCCTCGCCCGTGAGGGCGATCTCGTGTTCGACTTCATGCCGACCTTTCCGGATCGAGAGGTGCTGCCGGTCGATCTCGCCTCCGCCGGGTTCGCCTGGGACCCCGACGAGTCGTCCACCTCGGTGTTCGGGCAGGGGTCGCACGCGCTGCCGGTCGTCGGTGCCGCCGCACACCACCTCGGCGGCCTGCGGTTGCTCGTCCGCACACCGGCGGTGCTCGCCGGACTCGCCGTGGTCCTGTTCTTCGGCCTCGCCCGTCGGTTCTCCTCGGACCGGGCGGCCGCGTTCGTGACCGTCCTGTCCGCGGTGTCGGTGCCGTGGTTGTGGACGGCACGCACGATGTACTCCGAGACCTTGAGTCTCACACTCGTGCTCGGTGGCGCCGTGCTGCTGTCCACGGGTGTGTTCCGGACCTCGGGATCGGACGCCGACGGTGATCGAGGTACCGCGGCGACGCTCGCAGGAACGGCCTGTCTCGGCACGGCCCTGCTCACCCGACTCGATGCGATCGCACTGCTCCCCGCACTTCTGGCGATCGGCATGCTCCTCCACCGTCGTCGGCCGCTGCTCGCCGGTGTCGTGGTCGTCGCCTCGTTGGCCGTCGCCCGACTGTGGTGGTTCGATCTGTCAGAGCGCGCACCGCAGTACGTCGACGCACTGGATGACTCGACCCAGCTGCTGATCCGCGGGGTCACGCTGGTCAGCATCGCCGTGGTGTTCGTCGGGCTCGTGGCACCGCTCGTGCCGGCCGACGTCTGGCGTCGGGCGGCTGCACCCGCCACCGTCCTGGCCTCGGTGGGGCCGCCGGGGATCGTGCTCGGCGGGGTCATCCGCGCCCGTACCCAGGAGCCGGAGCTCGACGAGATGCTCCCGGCCATCGCCCAGATGGAGATGAACGCCGGCCTCGAGGCCGAGGGCATCCGGTCCTACGCCGAGCAGGCGATGCTGTGGCACGGGCAGTATCTCGGGTGGGTCACCGTCGTGCTCGGTGCGCTGGGCCTGTCACTGATCGCCCGTCGTGCCATCCGCCGTGCGGACGGCGCGGCGCTCGTGATCGGGCTGGCCATCGTCCCGCTCGGTCTCCTGTACCTCTGGGACCTGTCGATCTTCCCCGATCATCCATGGGCGTTGCGGCGCTACATGACGACGACGATGTTGCTCTTCCCGATCGGGTTCGCCACTGCGCTCGACGGGTTGGCCTCCCTGATCCCGAGCGACCGGTCAGGGTGGCGGCCGGCGGTCCTGTCAGCGATCTCGGCCGCTGCGTTGGTCCCCGCCGCAGTGGCCAGCGCGCCAGCGGTCCGCGTCGTCGATCACGACGGCATGATCGGCCTCACCGAGGAGCTCTGCGCCGTGTTGCCCGAGGATCGAACGGTGCTCGTCTCGGCGGAGTCGATCGTGGCGTTCACCAGCCCACCGGCGGTGTACGCCGTCTGTGACCGACAGGTGGCGGTGTTGCGATCGAGCCATCCGGACATCGTCTGGCAGTCGATCGAGTGGGTCCGGGACACGACGGGCAACCCACCGATCCTGCTCGGGGCGAGCTTCGATGATCTGCGACAGCAGTACGAGTTCGGCACCCTCGTCGCCGAGTTCGAGGTCCGCAACGAGCGCGATCTGCGGCCGGCGGTCGGGTCCGTGAACGTCGGGCCGAGCCGATACCGCCTGACGGTGGTCTCAGCCCGCTGACCGGGGTCCGGTTCCGGCGAGGCGGAGCACCTCGTCGATCAGCGGTGTGAGCGTCTCGTCCCACCGGGTCGCCTCGGCGACCCGTCGCCCTGCTCGTACCCGGGCCTCGGTGTCGGCGCTGTCGGTCAGCGTTGCGTCGATCATCGTGGCGAACGCCTCCGATACGCCGATCCGGGCCCAACCGGTCGGCTCCGGCCACCCTCGAACCGCCTCGGCTGTCGCCACGATCGGGGACCCGCAGGCGAGCGCCGTGCCGACCTTGAGGCTCGAGCCGCCCCCTCGCCGGATCGGCAGTGCCACGACGTCGGCAGCCTGGTGGAGCACTGCCGTGTCGCCGTCGTGGTGCACCCCGATCTCGACCACTCTGCGACGTCGTCCGGTGCAAACCGAACCCGCGACGACGATCGCGAGGTCGGTTCGTTCCCGGGCGAGCTCGTCGAGCACGTCGGCTGCGTCGTGGTTCGGCGTGTGATCCGACCCCACGAACAGCACGATCGGCGCCCTGCGTGCGCCGAGGAGGTGACGGCGCATGGCCACGACATCGTCCGCTGCGGCGAGCTCCAGGGGTGCGAGACCGTTCGGCGCCTCGACGACTCGTACCGCACCACGTGCTCGGAGCCGCTCGGCGTCGTCGGGGGTCACGGCGACGGTGACTGCGGCGAGCTCCATGGCGAGGTCCTCGATGCGGCGGACCTCCTCGAGCAGGGGTGCCGTGGCCCGGTGCCCCTCGAGCAGTACCGACTTGTGGGCGGCCTCGACGTTGTGGGCGTCCAACACGACCGGCACTCGGGTGGTGCGGTCGGCGATGAGCGGGGCGAGGTACGGCTGGGCGCACACGATCACGTCGGCCTCGTCGAGGTGCCGATCGAGCTCGGGCCCGAAGCCTGGGGTGAGCCCTGCGAGCCGGGCGAGGGCGATGTCGTCGACCGGTCGGCCCACGAGCGAAGCGAGGTCGAAGTCGCGCCGCCGGTGAGCCGGGCTCCTCGCGATCGACACGACCTCGGCGCCGCCGGGAAGCAGCCGTCGTCGGTCGACGCTGTCCTCGTTGTCGAGCGACAGCACCGTGACCCGGGCATGCGCCGAGAGTCGTGTGGCGACGGCTCGGAGGCGGGCCTGGCCGCCGGCGGTGACTTCGAGCGGCGAGTAGGTGGACAGGATCAGCACCGAGGGCAACGTCCGACGATGCCGAGTCCGCCGCGGGTCGGCGAGTTCGATCAGCGGATCCCAGGTCTCGCCTCGTACACCTCGGCGGCCCCGGCGGCCGAGATGGTCGGCGAGCGTGGGGTCATCGGCCAGCTCCTCGAAGGCTCGACGAACTGCCCGGCGGGTCGGGGCCACGACGACACCGCCACCCGTGCGCGCCACCTGCTCGGCCAGGCCGCCGCCGTCATCGCAGGCGATCACCGCACAGCCACGGGAAGCTGCCTCGGCAGCGACGAGACCGTAGTCCTCGTCCTCGGCCAGCAGCACCGCCGCACTCGCCGAGTCGAGCGCGGTCAGGAGTTCCTCGTCGGTGCACCGGCCCGGCAGTGCGACCCGTTCGTCACCCACGGCGAGTCGGCGGAGCCGATCGTGCTCCGGGCCGTCACCGAACAGGGTGAGCCGGAGGTCCTGGCGCCGCGCCGACCGCAGCGCAGCGATGGCGAGATCGTGGCGCTTCGGATGGTCATGGCGGCCGAATGCGACGAATCCCGCACGCATCGAGTCGGCTGTGGGGGCGTGGAGGTCGGCCCGACCGAGGCCGCTCACCGGGGCGATCACCGCGACGGGTACCCCGGGCGGGACGTAGCCGTGCCGCCGGGCAACCGTCTCCGATACGGCGGCGTGATGGGTGATGCCGGCCGCACCCCGCCGATCGAGCGCTCGGACGACGTCCCGGATGAATGGGCCCGGCAGCCGATGGTCCGGATGGTCGGGATCCCGTCGCGACAGGTGCGCTTCGGCCCAGGCGAGCAGTTCCTCCGTCCCCGCCCGCTCGGCCTCGAGCAGACCGGCCGCGATCGTCGGCGCGAGGTCCCCGAGATCACGCGGCGCGGTGTCGTACAACCCGCGGAGCGGGTGGTTCAGGTGACGCACGTGGTGCTCGTGGCGCACCATCCATGACGGGTACTTGCCGCTCACCACGCCGTCGTAGGCAGACACATCGAGCTCGTGAAAGCGGCGGTACGAGGCCACGATCTCGGTGGGGGTGCGCTCCGGGCTCGGGATCTCGATCAGGTCGACGTCGAAGCCGGCGGCCCGCAGGCCGTCGACGGCGGCGCGCCAGTGCCGTTCGGCGCCGCCGATCACCGGCGGGACGGAGGCCGGGGCACAGAAGGCGAGTCTCGGGGTCGTCATGCGCGATCCGGCGGGAGCGGGGGAGCGTTCAGGAGATCCTCGACGACCCGTTGCTCGCCGTGGCGGAGGATGCGGAGCCGCATCGACCATGCGCCGTACGTCCGGCGCAACCGCCGGAGATACGGGTGTGCCCGGGCCCGCACGAACACCCGCTCGAGGGATCGGTGAATTGGCGCCGCCGACACGCGGGCCCGACGGAGTGCCCGGGCGGCGACACGCCGGAGGCGCGGTGCGGCAGCTCTCGGGTTCGTCGGCCTCACGGCCCGAGCCTACGCGATGCACCCGCCCGGACTCGTTAGCGTGCGGCGATGCGCCACGAACCGGCCGGACGTCATGTCGTCTTCTTCGGCACCTACGACGACCGGCTCCATCCGCGAGTTCGGTCCCTGATCGACGGTGCCGGCGAGCTCGGGTATCGCGTCACCGAGGTCACGGCGCCGAGCGGTCTGTCGACCTCCGACCGGGTCCGGCTCGCCCGCAGGCCATGGGAGATCGTCGGAGTGCTCGGTGCGCTCGCCGGGCAGCGTCGGGAACTCCGACGGCAGGCCCGTCGGATCGACGACGCCGACGTCGTGATCGTCGGCTACCTCGGCGTGATCGACGCGCCACGGGCGTCGGCGTGGTTCGACGCACCCGTCGTTCTCGATCACCTCGCACCCGTGGCCGAGACCCTCGAGGACCGAGGGATGTCGGCACCCGTCGTGCTCGCCGGACGATGGCTCGACCGGCGGGCCGAGCGGGCCGTGGATCTGGTCGTCGTCGATACCGACGAAGCACGAGCACTCGTGGGGGAGGGGGCGGTCGCCACGGTGCCCGTCGGGTGTGGCAGGAACTGGTTCGACGCCGGTGAGCGCCGTGTCGAAGCCGACCCGGACGGACCTCTGAGGGTGATCTTCTACGGGCTGTTCACACCCCTGCAGGGCATCCCGACGATCGTCGAGGCCGCGCACCGCACCGCGTCGACGTCGATCGAGTGGACGATCGTCGGATCCGGCCAGGAACGTGACATTGCCGACCGTCTCGAGGGGCATCCGCACATCCGTCTCCTCGACTGGTGCGATCCGGCCGACCTCCCGGCGTTGCTCGCCTCCCACGACGTCTGTCTCGGGGTCTTCGGCGGCGGACCGAAGGCGATCCGCGTCGTGCCGAACAAAGTCGTTCAGGGCCTCGCCACCGGGTGCGCTGTCGTGACCTCGGCGTCGCCGCCGCAACGCCGTCTCCTCGAAGGCAACGCACTGCTCGTCCCGGTGGACGACGCCGAGGCGTTGACCGCGGCCATCGAACGCCTGGCGGCGGATCGCGAGCTCGCCGCGGAACTCGGACGGCGCGGCAGGGCCGTCGCTGATGCCGAGCTGAGCCCGGCTGCCGTGGCGGGGCGGCTGCTTTCCGCGGCGTTCTCGCTGGGGACGGCTCGGACCGACTCAGACGTCGAGTGATGTGTCGTCGGTCGCGACGGCCGAGCGCCAAGTGATCCCGGCGAGCGCAACCTCGGCGACGATGGTCGCGAAGCGGTGCATCACGGAGGCCGTGACCACCGCAGCACCGGCGACACCCGGGGCCAGTGCGTAGATCACGAGCTCGCGGGCCCCGAGACCGGAGGGCAACGGCACGATCAGGAAGCCGATGACCCAGGCGAGGGCGAACGCACCGACGAGACGGAACGAAGCGTGAACATCGGGGTCGACGGCGTCGAGCAGGAGGACGAACGCCGTCGCAGTGGCGGTCATGTTGACCACGCTCCATCCGAATGATCGCAGGACGGCGCTCTGAGCCGGCACGGCGTCGGCCATGTCCCGGAGCCGCGGGATTCGCTCGAGCACAGCCATCATCAGTGGGCGATGGAGCACGACGAGGCCGAGGGGTGCGGCGAGCAGTGCGAGACGCAGGGGGCCGGCGAGCTCGCTGTCGGTGGCGACGAGGGGGCCGAAGACGAGCCCGGCGCCGACAACACCGAGGGCGTTGACCCCGAGTGCCACGACCGCCTGGCGTCGTCCCGTGTCGCCGGAGGCCAACGCCGCTTGGCTGACGGCGGTGACCAACGGTCCGGCGGGGAGGTACTTCGCCAGCTGGGCTCGGTAGAACTCCCCCCGTCGTCGACCTCCCCGATCGCGGTGTTCGGTCGTGATCGCCGACCAGGATCGGGCCGCCGCAGCGGTGGAGACGGCCGTGAGCGCGAGCGTCGGGATGGCCACGGTGGGGTCGGCGACGGCCTCGGCGTCGACCCGGTCGCGCAGGCCGATGGCAGCGACCGCCAGGCCGGCGAGTGCGAACACCCCGACGAGTGCCTCGAGTCGACGTCGATTCACGAAGTGTGACGGGTTCGTGCTCAGCCCGGGTTGCGGGCGCTGAACACCAGACCGATGCCGCGGTCCCAGCCCCGGGCCTGGATGCGCCGGAACGGGGCTGAGGCGAACCGCGTGATCGCACCGTTGGCGTCCGGTTGCCAGAGCCGGCCGCTCGCCGCCGTCCGGTTCTCGATCGTGGACTCGTCCTTCGCGTTCCGGCGCGCGGCGACGGTGTGCCGGGCCCGCTCGAGGACGTGCCCCAGTGGAAAACCGGTGACGACGGTGCTCAGCGGCTCGAAGCCCGCGGTCCGGAGCAACGCAGCGACGTCACCTGGCTCGTAGCGCCGGAAGTGGCCGGCCATCTCGTCGGATGGCCCGAACTGGGCCATGAACGCCGGCACCGAGACGAGCAGGGTGCCGCCAGGGTTCACGTGGTTGCGCCAGGTGGCGAGCGTGCCGGCGTCGTCCTCGATGTGTTCGAGGACTTCGAAGGCGCACACGAGATCGGCCGTGCGGTCACCAACGAGATCCCAGTGCTCGAGCAGCTCGGCGTGAGCGGGGAGGCGCTGGGCGGCCACCGCTCGGGACTCGTCGTCGGGTTCGACACCCAGGTAGGCCCGATCCCGAGCGAGCCGGGCCCCCATCGAACCCATGCCGCAGCCGAACTCGATCACCGAGTCGGGTCGCTCGGTGTCGACGTGGGCGCGGATGGCGTCGTGGCGGAGCCAGGCTCCGAGCGTGAGTGGAGGATCGGAGACGGTCTGCACGACGTGAGCATATGCAGCCTCCGGCAGGCTCCCGGTGACGCTCCCTCAGGCGCGGGCGACGAGCGCGCCGGCTTCCATTCCCGCAGCGCGGGCCGCTCGCCGATCCGTGGCCACCGCCTCGCGTAGGTCGGCGAGGCGTCGTTCGGCGTCGCCGTCAGTGAACGCCCGTCTTCGGAGATCCCGCTCCACCCACCGCTCGAATTCGGCGACACGCTGGGCTCGGCGTCGGGCGTCGAAGGCCCCGGTCCCGCGATGGTCCTCGATCTCGGCCGCGATGGCATCGAGAAGATCGTCGACGCCGTGGCCGGTGAGCGCTGATACCGGCACGACCGGTGCACGGCGGCGTCGGGTCAGATGGAGCGCGGCCTCGTAGTCGGAGGCGGTCCGGCGGGCGTCGGCGGCGAGATCTCCGTCATGTTTCGTCACGGCGACGACGTCGGCGAGCTCCATCACGCCGCGCTTGATGCCCTGGAGATCGTCACCGGCGCCGGGAGGTGCGAGCAGCAGCATCAGGTCGACCATGCCGGCCACCGTCGTCTCGCTCTGGCCCACACCGATCGTCTCGACGATCACGACGTCGTGCCCGGCGGCTTCACACAGCCGGATCGACTCGGCCGTGGTGCGTGCCGTGCCCCCGGCGTCGGCCGACCCGGGTGAGGGGCGGATGAAGGCGTCGGTCGACGTCGACAGCGCCGCCATCCGTGTCTTGTCACCGAGAATCGACCCCGCACCGGTCTGGGAGGCCGGATCGATGGCGAGCACCGCCACCCGATGGCCGGCTTCGACCAGCCGGAGACCGAGCACGTCGAGCAACGTCGACTTTCCCGCACCCGGTGGACCGGTGACGCCGAGACGCAGACTGGTCGCCGGTGTGGGGGGCAGCCGGTCGAGCAGGTCCGCCGCTGCCTCGAGATGGTCGCGCCGAGTCGACTCGACGAGCGTGATCGCACGGGCGAGGGAGCGCCGCCGCCCATCCTGCAGGCCGGCGAGGAGCGAGATGGTGTCGGTCACTCGGCGAAGGTCTCGTCGACGAGGTCGAGCAGCTTGGCTCCGCTCTCGAGAATCGGCGTGCCCGGCCCGAAGATCGCGCCGACGCCGGCGGCTGTCAGTTCGTCGTAGTCCTTCGGCGGGATCACTCCGCCGCAGACCACGATGACGTCCGAGGCGTCCAGCTTTGCGAGCTCGGCGATCAGCGCCGGCACCAGCGTGAGATGTCCCGCAGCCTGGGAGGAGACGCCGACGACGTGGACGTCGTTGTCGACGGCATCGCGAGCGACCTCGGCCGGGGTCTGGAAGAGCGGGCCGACATCGACATCGAAGCCGAGATCGGCGAAGGCCGTCGCGATGACCTTGGCACCGCGATCGTGCCCGTCCTGCCCCATCTTGGCCACGAGGATCCGGGGGCGACGCCCCAACGAGTCGGCCAGCCCGTCGGCTTTCGCCCGGACGGCGGCGAACTCGTCGTTTTCCTCACCA
This sequence comes from Acidimicrobiales bacterium, assembly GCA_020630195.1. Taxonomy (GTDB): domain Bacteria; phylum Actinomycetota; class Acidimicrobiia; order Acidimicrobiales; family SZUA-35; genus JAHDBV01. The sequence goes on along the minus strand of JAHDBV010000043.1, from coordinate 1,119 downwards.
TACGAGGGGCCGTACACACCCGAGATCATCTTCACCTCCGCCGCATGGCGACCGTAGACGCCCTCGAGGGCATCGGAGATCTCCCCGACCGTGGCCCGGGCACGTGCGGCATCGACGGAAGCGGCGAGCAGGTTGCCTTCGCCGGTGCGGGCCACCTCGGCCAGTGCCTCCAGGGCCGCCGCGCAGGTGGTGTTGTCCCGCTGGGACCGCACGCGCTCGAGCCGGGCCACCTGCGCTTCGCGCACGGCGGTGTTGTCGATATCGAGGACCTCGATGGGTTCCTCGTCGTCGAGCGTGAACCGGTTGACGCCGACCACGACGTCGTCGCCGTTGTCGATCCGCGCCTGACGCCGGGCCGCCGCCTCTTCGATCCTGGCCTTGGGCATCCCGGACTCGATGGCTCTGGTCATGCCGCCGAGTTCCTCGACCTCCGCGATGATGGCCCGAGCCCGGTCGGCCATCGCCGCAGTGAGCGACTCGACGAAGTAGCTGCCGGCGAGCGGGTCGACGGTGCGGGTCACGCCGGTCTCGTTGGCCAGGATCAGCTGGGTGTTGCGGGCGATCCGGGCCGAGAACTCCGTGGGGAGGCCGAGTGCTTCGTCGAACGAGTTCGTGTGGAGGCTCTGTGTGCCGCCGAGCACCGCCGCCATCGCCTCGAAGGCGGTGCGGACCACGTTGTTGTAGGGATCCTGCTCGGTGAGTGACACGCCGGACGTCTGGCAGTGGGTGCGAAGCATCGACGAGCGCGGGTTCTGCGGCTCGAACTCGGCCATCAGCTCGGCCCAGAGGAGGCGGGCGGCCCGGAGCTTCGCGATCTCGACGAAGAAGTCCATGCCGATGTTGAAGAAGAAGCTGAGCCGGCCGGCGAACGCGTCGACATCGAGCCCCTTACCGACCGCTGCCCGGACGTACTCGAGCCCGTCGGCGAGCGTGAAGGCCAGCTCCAGCTCGGCCGTCGCCCCGGCCTCCTGGATGTGGTAGCCGCTGATCGAGATCGAGTTGAACCGCGGCATCTCGGTGGCCGTGTACTCGATGATGTCGGCGACGATGTCCATCGACGGGCCCGGCGGGTAGATGTAGGTGTTGCGGACCATGAACTCCTTGAGGATGTCGTTCTGG
>JAHDBV010000153.1 GCA_020630195.1 Acidimicrobiales bacterium | reverse complement strand
CGACCACTCGCCGGGCAGCGCCTCGTCGAGCTGTTCGGCCGTCAGGTGGATCGGGGTGCCCTCGCCACGGGAGTTGACCCAGATCAGCGCGCCGCCTGGCGCCAGCACCCGGTCGATCTCCGCCGGGAACAGCAGCATGTTCATGCACAACACGACGTCGATCGAGGCGTCGGGGAACGGCAGCCGTGCGCCGTCGGCCCGAGCCAGTCGTGCGACGCCGACCTTGGCCGCCTCGGCCAACATGCCGGCGGACAGATCCGTGGCGATCGGCCGTGCACCGAGTTCGGCCAGACGGCGGGCACCGAACCCGGTCCCGGTGCCGAGCTCCACCACACGGCCGTCGAGCGCCACCCCGCCGCGTTCGACGGCGTGGTTCACACCGTCGGTCCGGGTCGGGTTGTTGCGGGTCGCCTCCCACTCGTCGGAGAGCATGTCGAACAACGACTCGACCTCGCCGAACGCCTCGGCGTCCCAACCACCGTCGAACGCCATGCGTTCGGTCATGCGGCGCATGGGATGATCGGTGTTGTCGATCTCGGCGTCGGCGGATCCGGGGGCCGGCGCAAGATGCTCGACCGTCATCGCGGGCCCTGGCCGTCGTCGACCCGGAGGACCGTGCCGGTCACGACCTCACTCGCCGGCGAGCAGAGGTAGAGCAGGGTCGAGTCGAGCTGATGGGGCTCACCCATGCGCTTGCGGGGGAACGCCTGCGACAGGTCGCCCATCCGTTCGAGCATCCCGTCCATCATCTCGGAGTTGAAGGCGCCGGGGGCGATGCCGTTCACGTTGATGTGGTTGCGGGACCACTCGACGGCGAGGGTCTCGGTCATCCGCACCACGGCCGACTTCGAGATCGAATACAGCGCGGCGCCGTGCCCGCCGTAGTTGAACGCCGCCACCGAGGCGATGTTGACGATCCGACCCGGCTGCTTCGCCTCGATCAGTCGCTTCGCCACCTCGATGCTCATCAGATAGGGCGCCCGGACGTTCACGCCGAGCACATGGTCGACGAGCTCCACGTCCATCCGATGGGCCCGCTGCGCGTCGACCACACCGGCGTTGTTGACGAGGATCGACACCAGGCCGACATCGTCGGTGGCGGCGGCCACGACCGAGGCGATCTGGTCGGCGTCGGACACGTCGAGGGCCATCGGCACCGCGGTGCCGCCGGCGTCGGCGATCTCCGAACACAGCTGCTCGAGGCGATCGACCCGGCGGGCGGTGGCCACCACGGTGGCACCCGCGGCGGCGAGCACCCGGGCGAAGCGGTTGCCGAGCCCGGAGCTGGCGCCGGTCACGAGGGCGACCTGTCCGCTCAGGTCGACGGGTCGGAAGGCGAGATCGTCGGAGATGGTGGCCATGGGGCGAGTCTCGTGCACGAGCCGACCCCATGCGAGACGAGCCCGGCGACAACCGGCCGCCGGTAGCTTGCGGCCATGGTCAGCCTCCGCCTGAAGACCTCCCGGGAGCCGACCCCCGACGTGCTCGCGCTGCCGTGGACGACGCCGCTCGACGAGTGGCCCGACGACCTCGCCGTCCGCCTCCCCCGCGGCCGCCACCGCCACGTGGTCCGGTTCATCGAACACGAGGGTCGGTTCTTCGCGTGCAAGGAGCTGCCGTCACGCCTCGCCCACCGCGAGTTCGAGATGCTCGAGTTCCTGAAGGAGGAGGGCGTGCCGGTCGTCGACCTCGTCGGCGTGGCGGACGAACGCCTCGACCACGACGGCAACCCGCTCGAGGCCGTGCTCATCACCCGCCATCTCCCCTACTCGCTGCCCTACATGCAGCTCTTCATGGGGCCGGGCGCCGAGGGCCTCCACGATCGCATCCTCGATGCGCTCGCCGCCCTGCTCGTCCGCATCCACCTGATCGGCTTCTACTGGGGCGACTGCTCGCTGAACAACGCCCTGTTCCGCCGCGACGCCGGCGCCCTCGTCGCCTATCTCGTCGACACCGAGACCGGGGAGCGCCAGACCACCCTGAGCGACGGCCAGCGCGTCCACGACCTCGACATCGCCGTGGAGAACATCGTCGGCGGGTTGTTCGAGCTCGAGGCGATGGGGCGCCTGGCGGCCGAGGTCGATCCGGTCGACACCGTCGACCAGCTCCGCCTCCGCTACGACGCACTCTGGAACGAGCTGACCCGGACCGACCAGGTGGCCTCCACCCAGCTGTGGCGGATCAACGCCCGACTCGAACGTCTCAACGATCTCGGCTTCGACACCGCCGAGGTCGAACTCACCGATGGTGAGGGCCACCAGTCGGTCCGGTTCCGCCCGAGTGTCGTCGAAGCCGGCCACCACGTCCGGGAGCTGAAGCGGGTCACCGGCATCGACGCCCAGGAGAACCAGGCCCGCCGTCTCCTCGGCGCCATCGCCGCCTACGGCGCGTGGCTGTCGGGTGAGGAGGGCCGGGATCTCCCCGAGGCGCTCGTCGCCTATCGCTGGTTGACCGAACGCTACGAACCGACGATCGCGGCCGTTCCCGACGACCTCGACCACCGGCTCGAGCCGGCGGAGCTGTATCACCAGATCCTCGACCACGCCTGGTACCTGTCGGAGCGCGCCGGGGCCGATGTCGGGCTGCCGACCGCCACCCGGTCGTTCGTGGCCGAGGTGCTGCCGACGCTGCCGACGACCGAGACGGTGCTGCCGGCCGACGACGACTGAGTCGTGTTCAGCCGAGCAGGAACGACCGCAGGTCGGCGGCGATCCGCGCCGGCTGCTGGAGCGGCCCGAAGTGGGTGAGGTCGGGGTAGGGGAACGCCACGAAGTGCGGGTTCTCCTCACACAACCGTTGGCCGATCATCGCCGGTGCCTCCCCGTCGCCGGAGTGGGCGATCCCGAACCGGGCCTCGAGTGCACCCAGGCGCTCGTAGACCCCGGCGAACGACCGCTCGAAGGTCTCGGCCTCGTCCTCGGGTTCACACCGCAGTCGCACCCGGCCGTCGTCGGTGGGACGGAACCCGTGGGTGACGTAGTCGTCGAGGCAACGGGGGTCGAGCAGCGACATCGGCAGTTTCGATCCGTAGCGCTCCCGGACCTCCGCGATCGAGTCGAAGTCGGGCCGGCGGCGACGAGCACCCTTGATGAGCGGCGAGTCGTGGATCGGGGCACCGTCGGGAGTCGGGAAGATGATCGGCTCGAACCCGAAGATCGCGTCGAAGGTGCCGGGCGTCTCGAGCTCGGCGAGCGTCGCCGCGCAGCCACCCATCGAGTGGCCGAATCCGTACGTCGCCGTGCCATCGCCGAGGCCGGCGGCACGGGCTGCCGCCACCACCGCGGCGACATCGCGAGCCATGCCGAGCCAGGCGAGCGTGATGCCCTCGGGCCGCTCGGTCCGACCATGGGCACGGGTGTCGAGCGCCACGACGGCGAAGTCCTCGACGAGGAGCTCCGCCATGGCGTCGTAGCACCGGCCGTGGAACCCCGTGGCGTGGCAGAGCACCAGGAGGGGCCCGGAACCGCCGTGGTCGTACCAGGTGACCTCGACCCCGTCGGTCGACGGCGTCACGTGCATCCGGGGATCGCTCATCTGGGCATCCTGCGGTCCGCTCGCTCGACGACGCCAATCAGTGCGGCGTGGTCAGCCGAGCCCGACCGCACCGGCGACCGGTTCGATCGCGTCGGCCGGCTCGAAGCCGAACACCCGACCGTAGAACCACAGCTCCGCTTCGAAGCTGCGGATCACGTTGGGGGCCTGACGGAAGCCGTGCTGCTCACCCTCGAACTCGAGGTAGGCGTGGGGCACGCCCTTGGCCGCCAGGGCGGCGACGATCGCCTGCGACTGCGACGGCGGCACGATCTCGTCCTCGGAGCCCTGCATCACGAGCATCGGACTCGACAGATCGTCGACGTGGTTGATCGGTGAGCGCTCGTCGTAGACGGCCTTGCCCGACGGGAAGGGAGCGACGAGCCCGTCGAGGTAGCGCGCCTCGAACTTGTGGGTGTCGCTCGCGAGCGCCTCGAGATCAGCGACGCCGTAGAGGCTCGTTCCGGCGGAGAAGACGTCGCTCGTCTGGAGCGCGCGCAAGACCGTGAGGCCGCCGGCGGAGCCGCCGCGGATCGCCATCCGAGCGGGGTCGACCCGGCGATCGGCGGCGAGGGAACGGGCCACGGCGATGCAGTCCTCGACGTCCGCGATTCCCCAGGCGCCGTCGAGCTGACGGCGATACGCGGTGCCGAAGCCGGTCGAGCCGCGGTAGTTCACGTCCGCGACGGCGAACCCACGGGTCGTCCAGTACTGGACCTTCAGGTTCAGGGTGAGCTGCGAGTGGGCGGTGGGGCCGCCGTGGCCGACGACCACGAGTGGCGGCGGCCCGTCGGTGGCGGCCCGGGCCCGCCTCGACGGCGGGTAGACGAACGCATGGGTGACCGTGTCGCCCACGGCCAACTCGAGTGCCTCACCCTCGGAGAACCACGAATCGTCGATCCCGAGGTCGTTGGGCATCCGGACGAGGCCCCGTGTGCCGTCGGGGCCGATGGTGCCGATCCCGGGCGAACCCGTCGGGATCGCACCGAGCACCACGAGGTCGTCGCCGGACGCGGCGAGGCCCCCGATGGCGGTCAGGCCGAGCCCGACATCGATGGGGGCGCCGTCGACGATCCGACAGACGGTCTCGATGGCCTTGCGCGTGACGACACAGCCGAGGGTCCCGTCACCGAGCTCGACCCAGTCCTGGCGGCCGAAGACCCACGGGGGGCCGCCGATCTCCCCGTCATCGAGGGAGGTGAGGGTCTCGATCTCGTCCGACTCGGGCCGCCACCGGAGCAGGTTCCACCAGCCGGTTTGGTCGGAGGAGAACACGAGCCGACCGTCGGAGGTCCAGTTCGGACCGACGATCGAGACGCCGCCACCCACGGCGTTGCCGCCGCGGCCGCCGGCGATGACCCGGGTGTTGCCGAGCCGGGCGGCGTCGAACAGCGGGGCCGCCTTCAGTTCGGTGGCGTCCCACGGCATGTCGGGGTGATTCCACTCGATCCAGCTCAGCCAGCGACCTTCGGGCGACACCCGCGGTGCGGCCACGAAGTCGGGCCCGGTGACCACGACATGCGGCTCGGCCGACCCGTCGAGTGGCACCGCCACGATCTCATTGCGGGGTTCATGGCTGCCGGGGGGCAGGTCGTGATGGTCCTCCCGCACGCAGACGAGCCACTCGCCGTCGGGGGTCGCCACACCGTCGGCGTGACGCCAACCGTGCGACACCTCGGGCTCGGGGGTGATCGCCACCGGCTCGGCGTCGAGGTCGTCGGGGTCGTAGGTGTAGAGGCGCTGGTCGCCCCAGTTGTTCACCACCACCCGGTCGCCGGCGAACCACCAGGCGCCGCCGCCGTATTCGTGCACACGGGTCCGGGCGGACAGCCCCTCGGGCAGGGCGTCGGCGACGGTGCCGTCGGGCAGTCGGCGACAGAGCACCACACGGCCGGCCTCGGCGGGGCGGAGCTCCGACCACCAGATCTCGTCGCCGGAGGGCCCCGGACGCACGGCCGGGCCACCGAGGCCGACACCGCCGGCCGCGATCACCTCGGCGGTGAGCGGCGACGGCCACGAGCCGTGCGGACCTTCGAACAGGATGTCGCCGGTGGCGTCGGAGGCGCTCACGACGGGATCAGGAGAGGAGGTCGGCGAGCCGGCCGAGGCCTTCACCGAGATCGTCGTCACCGAGCGCGAACGAGAACCGGGCGTAGCCGGGCGAGCCGAACGCCTCGCCGGGCACGAAGGCGATGTTGGCCTGCTCGAGCGCGACGTCGGCGAGGGTCAGGGTCGAGTCGATGGTGACCCCACCGATCTCGCGCCCGATGACACCGGTGAACGACGGGAAGGCGTAGAACGCGCCCTCGGGTTCGAGGCACTCGACGCCGACGATGCCGTCGAGCATGGAGTGCATGACCTGGCGGCGGCGGTCGAATGCCTCGCGCATCTCGAACACCGCGGTGAGGTCGCCCGAGACGGCGGCGAGCGCCGCGGCCTGGGCGACACCGGCCACGTTCGAGGTCTGATGTGACTGGAGCGAGTTGAGTGCCTTCGCGACGTCGGGCGGGGCGATGATCCAACCGACACGCCAGCCGGTCATCGCGTAGGTCTTGGCGACGCCGTTGAGCACGAGGCACCGATCGGCGATCTCGGGCACGAGCACGGGCATCGAGGCGTGCTCGGCGTCGCCGTAGGTCAGGTGCTCGTAGATCTCGTCGGTCAGCACCCAGATGTCGTGGGCGGCCGCCCACTCACCGATCGCCTTGATCTCCTCGGCCGGGTACACACCACCCGACGGGTTCGAGGGCGACACGAAGATGAGGGCCTTCGTGCGGGGCGTCCGGGCGGCTTCCAGGGCGTCGACCGTGGTGCGGAAGCCGGAGAGGATGTCGGTCTCGACATACACCGGCGCACCACCGGCGAGGCGCACGGGCTCGGGGTAGGTGGTCCAGAACGGGGTGGGGATGAGCACCTCGTCGCCGGGGTTCACGATGGCGGCGAGGGCGTTGTAGACGGCGTGCTTGCCACCGTTGGTCACCACGATCTGCGACGGCTCGACCTCGTAGCCCGAGTCCCGCTTCGTCTTGGCGGCGAGCGCCTCCTTGAGGAGCGGATCACCGCCGGCGGGGCCGTAGCGGTGGTTCTTCGGGTCCCGGCAGGCGGCGACGGCGGCCTCGACGATGTGGTCGGGCGTCGGGAAGTCGGGCTCACCGGCGCCGAAGCCGATGACCGGCTTGCCGGCGGCCCGGAGCTCCTTCGCCTTGTTGGTGACCGCCAGGGTCGCCGAGGGGGCGATGGACGCGATGCGGTTCGAGAGGCGACCTGCAGACATGGGAAATTCT
>JAHDBV010000042.1 GCA_020630195.1 Acidimicrobiales bacterium | reverse complement strand
GTTCGAGTTCTTCTCCGACATCGACCAGATCGTCGACGACGAGGCCTGGGATCGGGACCACCGACGCGACGACTGGGAGGGCAGCGACGGGCCGGCCGGCTTCTCCGTGTGGGGCCCGAAGGAGCCCGACCACTTCTTCAACCAGCCCGACCTCGCCGAGATCGGCGCCGCCCGCGAAGCCCGAGGGCTCGGAGCGTGAACCTCGGCATCGCCGGGCGCCGGGCGATCCTGCTCGCCTCGACTCGGGGCCTCGGGCGGGCGTGCGCCGAGAGCCTCGCCCGTGAAGGGGTGCACCTCGTCGTCAACGGCCGGACGGCCGACGACGTGGATCGAGCCGTCGACGAGCTCGGCGCCCACGACGTCGAGGTGACCGGAGTGGTCGGCGACGCCTCCACGACCGACACGCACGACGCCCTGCTGGCCACCTGTCCCGAACCCGACATCCTCCTGCTCAACGGTGGTGGTCCGCCGCCGACCCCGTTCAGCCGGATCGACGAAGCCGCCCTGACCGAGTCGCTCCGGGCGACGATGGTCGGCCCGATCCTGCTGCTCCAGCGGGTCGTGCCCGGCATGTGCGAGCGGGAGTTCGGGCGGATCGTCACGATCACCTCGGCGATGGTGAAGTCGCCGAACCCGATGATGTCGCTCTCGATCGGACCTCGCATCGGGTTGACCGGGGTGCTGAACGGGCTCTCGAAGTCGGTCGTGAAGCACAACGTGACCGTGAACCAGATGCTGCCCGAGCGGTTCGACACCGATCGCCAGCAACAGATGGCGCAGCTCGTCATGAAGCTCCGTGGCGTGACCTACGCCGAGGCCCGCGCCGAACAGGAGGCCTCGATCAAGGCCGGCCGACTCGGGCGTCCCGAGGAGTTCGGTGACGCCTTCGCGTTCCTCTGCTCGGCGCAGGCGGGGTACATCAGCGGCCAGAACCTGCAACTCGACGGCGGCAGCTACGAGGGGGTCTTCTGATGCCTCGCACGATCGAAGAACTGACATCCGGGATCGCCGATCGCCACGACGTGCTCGACCGTCTCGCCGCTGAGGCGGAGGCGGCAGGCACGGCCACGGCGGAGCTCGCCGACGAGCTCCGCACACTCGGTGTGCCGATGGTCAAGGCCCCCCTCGAGGTCGGCGGCGACCACCTCCACCTGGCCGATCAGCTGCGCTACTTCGAGGCACTGGCCCACGCCAACGCCACCGCCGGCTGGGTCGGCTTCAACCACGCCGGCGCCGCCGGCATGTGTGGAGCGACCCTCGGCGACGACGGCCTCGACCTCGTGTTCGGATCGAACCCCGCCCCGATCCTGGCCGCGGTGGCGGCGCCGTCGGGCCGGTTCGAACGTACCGACGGCGGGGTCCGCCTGAGCGGCACCTGGCACTACGCCAGTGGGATCGGCCACGCCGACTGGGTCATGCTCACCGCACTCGAGACCGGGGCGACGCAACCGACCGTCCGGGCGGGCCTCGTGTCGATCGCCGATGCGCGGACCCACGGCGACTGGAATGTCATGGCGCTCAAGGGCACCGGGTCGATCAACGTGACCGTCGACGACGTGCTCGTCCCGGACGCGCTGGTCGTCGATCCGATCGCCGGTCCACTGCGGGGAGGTCCGATGTACCGACTCGGGTACCAGGCGTTCGTCGCCGGCGAGAACCTCGGATTCACCCTCGGCGTCTGCCAACGATTCCTCGACGAGCTCGCCCTCCACGCGCAGCGCAAGGCCCGCGGCTTCGACGGTCGCCTCGCCGACCGCGGGGCGTTCCAGTACGAGTTCGGCCGGGGGCAGCTCCAGATCGAGGCCGCCCGCGGCGCCGCCTTGCAGCTGTTCGGCGAGGCCGACGCCGTACTCCGACGGGGGGAGGCACTCGACGGAGCGACCCAGCAGCACATCGTCGCCACACTCGCCCACTCCACGGAGTCGGCCGCCAACGCGGTGAGTCACCTCTTCCACTTCGCCGGAGCCTCGGCGCTGTTCGACTCGAACGTGCTGCAGCGCCTCTTCCGTGACGCCCATGGTTCGGTGCAGCACCATGTGGCGTCGAACATCGCCTACGACCGCTTCGGCCAGCACCTGCTGACCACGACCGGGGAGTCGCCGTGACCACCATCCCGAGCGGGACCGACGCCATCGCCCCCGCCAAGCTCGCCCACATCGTGATCCGCTCCCACCACTTCGAGGACTCGATCGCCTGGTGGACGACCGTGTTCGGCATGACCGAACGGCATCGCAACGAGTTCATCGCCTTCCTCACCTACGACGAGGAGCACCACCGTCTCGCGATCGTGCGGGCCGGCGAGGAGGCCGACCTCGACCGGAAGAAGGCCGGCTTCGAACACGTGGCCTTCACCTATGCCTCGCTCGACGAGCTGCTCGCGACCTACGAACGACTGAAGGCCCACGACATCCTCCCGGTCGCACCGATCAACCACGGCATGACGCTCTCGCTCTACTACGCCGATCCGGACGGCCATCAGGTCGAGCTCCAGGTCGATGCGATGGACAACGACGAGGCCGAGGTGTTCATGGCGAGCGACGTCTTCGCCGCCAACCCGATCGGCGTGCGCTTCGACCCCGACGACCTCGTCGCACGGAGGGCCGCCGGCGAGTCGATCGACTCGCTCCTCACCTACGTCCCGGCGTCGTGAACAGCCCGTCGGCGACGAGTCCGGCGTTCGACGCCGACGTACTGGTCGTCGGCTGCGGTCCGGTCGGGGTGACCGCCGCACTCCGTTGTGCCCAGCGCGGCCTGTCCGCGATCGCCATCGACCGATCCACCACGATCTATCCGCTGCCCCGTGCGCTCGCGATGGACGAGGAGATCCAGGCGCTGTTCGAACGAGCGGGCCTGCTCGGCGCCATCGAGCCCCATCTCGCTCCCCTCCCGGGTGCGGAGTTCGTCGACGCATCGGGTGTCCGCGTGGTGGGCTTCGAGCTTCCCGAGGACACCGTCGGCTCGCTCGGCCATCCGCCGGCGGTCGTGTTCGATCAGCCCGGTGTCGAACGGGCGCTCCGAGAGGGCGCGGTCGCGGCGGGTGTCGACCTGCGCCTGGGCCTCACCGTGACGGCGGTCGAGCAGGACGACCACGGCGTCACGGCGACGATCGATGACGGCACCGCACTGCGGGCCCGTTGGTTGGTCGCCGCCGACGGGGCGAAGAGTGCAGTCCGCGACCTCGTCGGGATCGAGATGGTCGACCAGGGCTTCGACCAGACGTGGCTCGTGATCGACACGACCCTGCTCGACGACACCCTCGAGCTCCCACGACTCGCGCAACAACGCTGTGACCCGGCGCGGATGACGACCGTCGTGCCCGGGCCCGGACGGCATCGTCGCTGGGAGTTCCGGCTCCGCCCCGACGAGACCCGGGAGCAGATCCTCGAACCGACGGCGATCGAGGCGCTGCTCGCGCCATGGGCCGGACCGGATCAGCTGCGCCTCGACCGCTCGGCGGTCTACCGGTTCCACGCGAAGGTCGCCGAGACCTTCCGGCGGGACCGGATCTTCCTCGCCGGGGACGCCGCCCACCAGATGCCACCGTTCAACGGTCAGGGCATGTGCACCGGCCTCCGTGATGCCGAGATGCTGGCCTGGCTGCTCGCCGATGTCACCCACGCACGGGCGGACGACTCCCTGCTCGACACCTATGACGCCGAGCGACGGCCCCACGCCACCGAGCAGGTGGCCCACTCGGTCGACTCCGGACTGCTGATGGAGGCCATCGCCCACCAGCCCGCGGCGGCCGCCCTCGAGACCGGGTACGGGCAACGCCGCTTCCCCCGTCGGCGCGGACCGCTCGTCACCGGCGACCATCCGCTCGCCGGCGGACCGCTGCCCCGGGCCAGCCGTCCGCTCTCGTTGCCGGACGGCTGGGTGCTGCTCCACACCGTCACCGGACCGACGCCGGGCTCCGAGTGCGTCCCGGCCGTGGTCACCACCGTGGCGGTGGACGCCGAGGCCCTCCCGCTTCTCGTGAGCGACACCCACAGCACCCTCGTCCGCCCCGATCACCTCGTGGCGGCGGTCACCGACGACCCCACCGGGGCGATCGCACGCCTCGTCCTCCCGACCCTTCCCACCGAAAGCAGCCACTCATGAGCTTCCGCCTGGCCAATCTGGACGGCCGAGCCGCCCTCGTCCACGGCGACCATCTGGTCGACCTCGAGACCCTCACCGATGGTGCCGTCGGCCCCGATCCGATGGCGGCGCTGGCCGACCTCGATGCCCTGCACGCCGCCGGCGCCCGCGTGGCCGAGGGCGACCCGACCGCCGCGCTGGCCGACGTCGAGCTCGACGCTCCCGTGCCGCGTCCCAGGAACTGCTTCGGCGTCGGCCTCAACTACCAGGCCCACGCCGACGAGGCCTCGATGGATCTCCCGAAGGCACCGCTCATCTTCACGAAGTTCCCGAGTTGTCTCGTCGGTCCGACCGCGGAGGTCGAGCTCCGCAGCGAGACCGCCGACTACGAGGTCGAGCTCGTCGTGGTCATCGGCCCCGGAGGCCGGGACATCGCGGCCGATGCCGCCTGGGACCACGTCGCCGGGGTCACCATCGGGCAGGACATCTCGGATCGGGCCCTCCAGTTCGCCGCCAAGCCACCACACTTCGATCTCGGCAAGTCACGCGACACCTACGGACCCATCGGGCCGTTCGTCGTCTCGACCGATCTCGTGCCCGATCCAGCCGATCTGGCCATCACCTGCGACATCGGCGACGTGCGCCGCCAGGACGGCCGCACCTCGGATCTGATCTTCGACGTGCCGTATCTGATCAGCTACCTGTCGTCGATCACGACACTCGCCCCGGGCGACCTGATCTTCACGGGAACCCCGGAGGGCGTCGGCGCCATGGAGGGACGGTTCCTCCAGCCCGGCGACGTGATCACCTCGACGATCGAGGGGCTCGGTTCGATGCGGAATGTGTGCCGCTGAGCCCGAACGGGCTCAGGCGTCGACGGTGGCGAGCACACCCTCGGGCAGACACTCGCAGCCGAACTCCCGGTCCGCCGACCCGAGCGCGTCCCCGACTCCGTCGAGGCGGTTCGGTGCGTCGGCCGGGCGACGATCCAACACGCGGAGCAACGCGTCGACGACACGGGGATCCCATTGGGAACCCGAGTGCTCGAGCAGGATCGCCCGGACCTTCGCGGGCTCCATGCCCGTGCGGTAGTGGCGGGTGTTGGCCATGGCGTCGTGGGCGTCGCAGGCCGACACGATGCGGGCCTCGATCGGGATGTCGACCCCGTCGAGACGATCCGGGTAGCCGGTGCCGTCGAATCGTTCGTGGTGACCGCGGACCGACGGCGCCAACGACTCCAGGCCCGGCGAGGTGGCGAGGAGACGATCGCCGATCTCGGTGTGGGTGCGCATCACGGCGAACTCGTCGTCGGTGAGTCGGCCGGGCTTGCCGAGGATCTCCATCGGGATCTCGAGCTTGCCGACGTCGTGCAGCAGCGCGGCGGTGCCGGTCCGTCGGACGACCTCGGCATCGAGGCCGAGCTCGAGGGCCACCTCGACGGCGAGGTCGGCCGTGCGCACGACGTGATCGCGGGTGATCTGATCCTTCGCCCGCAGGTCGGCGACGAAGCGCTCGACGATCGGGCTGAGTCCGAGTTCGAGGGCGGCGTGCGGATCGACGGCGACCACGGGGGCGATCACCTCGTCGGCGCTCAGGCCCCGGCGATGGACGACGACGCCGCCGATCGTGGCGAGGAACACGCCGGTGATGTCGAGGGCGTGCACCGCCCAGAACCAGAAGGAGAACGGGACGGTGTCGATGAAGGCGAACGCCGACGAGCCGACGAGCAGGAGACCGACGCCGATCACCATGGGAGCGGCCCGGCCGGCGACGTCGGCGAGCCAGGCGTGGCGCCACCCGGCCAGGGCGGCGGCGGCGAAGGTGGCCCCGCCGGCGAACCAGGCCGTGGTGCTCCCGGGTTCGGGGAAGAAGTGCAGATCCGGGCGGGCCAGCAGCGTGACGGCGACGACGGTGACGATCGCGCCGTGTCCGGCGACCCACGATCGCCAACGTCGGGCGATGGCGCGACCGGCGGCGGTCGTGCGGCCGACCGACGGGGCCAGCCCGAGCAGACCGAAGGGCACCGCGAGGAACACCGAGGTCATGGTCACGGCGTTCTCGCCGTAGAGCACGCCGGGGACCGTGAGGCCGTGGACGAGGGGCAGCAGCGACACGGCGTAGAAGCAGGTCGCCACGAAGCCGAGTTCGGCGCGGTCGTGATGGTGGGCGACCACCAACAGGCCGATCGAGGTGACGACGCACAGACTCGCCGCGACCACCACGATGCCGAAGAGCAGCTCGGGGGCCGTGCCGACGAGGCCGACGCGAACGCCGAGTACGGCGAACAACGGCAACGACGCGGCGATGAGGAGGAAGCGGCGACGCTGGGTCATGGTCGTGACATCGGCGCGGTCCACACGCACCTGAACGATCGGCGGGTCAGCGTTGGAGGCGATGCACCGTGAGGGTCCGTCGGCCGAGGCGGATCGGCCGACCATCGGGCACCTCGTGGCCGAGCCCCGGCACCAGCGCGGTCCAGGAGCCGTCGTCCTCCCCGAGCGCGGTGCCGTTGCTCGATCCGAGGTCGATCACCTCCACCGACCATGCCCGCACCCGCAGCAGCAGGTGACAGCGCGACACCTGTCGCTCGGGGTCGACGAGTTCGAGGGCGACGGCCGTCCCGGCGGCGACCCGACGATCGGCGGCGGGATCCCGCCCGATCACGACGTCACCGTCGATCGGGACGGTGGTGCCGTCGTCGACGACGACGATCGCGACGTCGTCACCGACTCCCGGTGTACGGCCGTCGTCGGGGGCGAGGCGTCGTCCGGTGCGACGGCAGTAGAGCGCCGCGTCTCCGGTGCGTGGGGTGGTCATGGCTGTCGGCTCCTCGTGGAGGGATGGTGATGGGCGGGGTCGGGCGGGGGGACGTCGAGTTCGGGCACGAGGTGCTCGAGGGGCAGGTGGTCGCATCCGTCGGCGGCGAGGGCGGCGGCGACCGCCGGGCGGAGCGATGGCGCCAACGTCGGATCGATGCGGGGCGGGTCGATGCCGATCCGGGCCACCCGCGCCGCCAACGACTCGGATCGGACGGGGTGGACCGCCAGCCCGGTGGCGAGCAGGTGCAGCAGCGCCCCGAGGCTGTAGGCGTCGGAGCCGACGGAGGCCGGCGCACCCCGCACGAGTGAGGGGGCCATCGTCAGCACCCCACCGATGGGGCCGAGACCGCGGGTGCGCCCGGCGCCGCGCAGGTCGGCGAGGCCCACACCGCCGAGCCGGACGACCCCGTCGAACCACCCGACGTGGCGGGCCTGGAGATCCCGGTGGAGCACCCCGTGCTGGTGCAGGACGGCGAGGGCGGCCCCGACATCGCGGACGACGGTGAACGCCGCCTCGCCCAGGGGCCCGACCAGGTCGGCCGTCCGGTCCGGGGCCGGCGTGACGAGGAAGAGGTGGTCGGCATCGAGCCCGGCGTCGAGCACGGGCACGAGATGGGGGTGGGCGATCGTCGACATGAGTTCGATCCGTCGGAGCGCTCGCTCGAACAGCTCGTCGTCGCATCGGATCGGCACGGCCTCGACCACGACGACCCGGCCGTCGAGGTCCGATCGGAACCGCCGGCCGAGCGAGCCGGGTTCGATCTCGAGCTCGAGCACGTACCGATCGAGGCGACCGGGCACGCTCATCGCGCCACCGCCAGTTCGAGGTCGAGCCGGCGGACGCTCCGCCCCGGAGGCCGCCGGTCGACGGCGAGTCGATCACGCCAGACCACGAGCCGATGCACGCCGGCGACGGTGGCGCCGAGACCCACCAGGCCGAACACGGCCAGCGCCGGGTCGGTCCGCAGCTCGGACAGGAAGAGTGCCGTCGAGATCAGCTCGGCCGCCGCGAGCGTCACGATGAACGCCGTCAGGCCACCCGAGGAGATCCGGCTGGCGAACCACGACCCCAACGGTGCACCGAGGACCACGACGGGTACGGCGGCGAGCCACATCCCGAACACGTCGCTCGAGAGCGAGGCGCCGGCCGACACGACGAGCCGGCCGGTGGCCAAGGCCGTTCCGAGGCCCACCAGCGAGACCGCCGCCATCGTCACCACCGAGGTGGCCACACCCACGCCGGGACGCACACCGAGCACGACCGTGAGGGCGAGATACACGGCGACGTCGGCGCCACTCCCGAACAGTGCCGAGGCGACACCGCCGAGCGCCGCGACCAGCACGACACCGAGCCGGGCGGCCGGTCCGTCGAGCGGTGCGGCGGCGAGATGCTCGACCACCGGACGCCGCCGGCTCCACCAGGTGGCGGCACCGGCGGCGACCACGACGAGGGTGAACACGACCTTCGTGTACGCACCGGGCGGGCTGACGAGTGCGAACAGCACACTGCCGACGCCGAAGCCGACGATCGCCGCCGGCACCGTGAGCCGGAGGGTCCGCCGATCGACGGCCCGTCCGGTCAGGGCGATCGCCGCCGAGGCCGAACCCATGCCGACGGCCTGGATGGCGAGGCTGAAGGTGCGGGCGTCGGCCGCCTCGACCCCGAGGAGTTTCGTGAACACCGGGAACGCCACGGCGCCGCCGCCCTGCGGGGTCGAGCCGGCGACGAAGCTGCCGAGGACCATCGTGGCCGCGGCCGGCAGGTGATCGAGCGCACGGTCGAGTCGGCCGTCGCCGGCGACGACGAGCGACCACGCGAGCAGCACGGCGCCGACGAGGAGGGCGTGGCGACGACGGCCGAGGCGGGCGAGCTCCGCCCGGCGACGACGGGCGAGGTCGGCCAGCGCCACGTGCGGCGACGGCTCGGAGCGGAGCATCGCGGTCACCAGAACCGCCCTCCGGCGAACCGCCATCGGGGGAAGAGGATCCGGATGGGCCCGTTCGTGACGAGCCAGATCGCGATCCACACGGAACCGAACTGCCAGGCGAAGGGAACGGCGTCGACGGGCGGGGTGCTCCACGGGATGCCGGCGCTGACGATCCGGTGGGCGACGACGCCCTCGGTCACGCCCAGCACCAGGCCGAGCAACGTCGGCCAGTCCTTGTCCCAACGGAGCTGCTGGAGTGCGTGGTAGACGAACTCCCAGGCGGTGCCGACCACGGCGACGACGACGAGGGTCGCCAACCCGGTGCGGTACACCCCGGCGACGGGACCGGCGAACGGCAGGAACGGACCGACCAGCAGGAGCCAGACGAGGCCGACCGTCCACACCATGACCCAGCGGGTCTGGAGGCGGCCGAGCAGGGTCGGGGTCATCGCATGCTCCCGTCGCTGTCGTAGGACCGGTTGCGGGCCCAGCCCCACCAGCCGCGTGCCGACCGGAGTGGGCCGATCCGGGGCAGCGCACCGGCCTCGGCCATGTCGTCGGCCGCTCGCAGGGCGGCGTACTGGAGGCCGAGGAAGCTGTCGACCCCGGCGTAGGCGCCACCGAGGGTCATCGCTCCCGAGGCGTACATGCGCCCCGTCCCCGATCGGGTGCCGCAGACCTCGAACGAGGGCTCGACGGCGAGCCGACCCTTCGGATTGCGCCGAGCACCGCACCGGGCGATCAGGTCGGCGTAGAGCGGGTGGGTGGTCGGGTCGGCCTGGAGCCCGGTGGCATCGAGCACATAGGCGGTGTCGAGCGACTCGAGCCGGCCGTCGGCCCGGCGGATGGTGGTCCGGATCCCGTCGTCGACCGCCTCGACCGAGGCGACGACGCCACACATCTGGCGGTAGGTACCGGTGCGGCCGTGACGGCGGAGCTGCCGGCGCCAACTGCGCCGCGGTGCGGTGTTCGTGCCGCCCATCCGGTCGATGAGGTCGGCCCGCTCCGCGCCGTCGGTCGCCTCGAGCCGATCGCGGAGCTGACCGCCCCAGCAGGCCTTCGGGTAGTTGAAGGCCTGGTAGGCGAAGCCCCCGCCGCCCCGGCGGCGGAAGCGCCGGCTGGCGCCCTGTGGCGCGTCGACGTAGTTGCGGAACAGGTGCACCACCTCGACGTCGAGCCCGACCTGTTCGACGTCGTCGAGCAGTCGCTGCAGGACGCGGCTGGCGACGATGCCACTGCCGCGCACGAGCACGGTGGCCCGGCGACGGCGGAGCTCGTCGTAGAGGTGGCCGTGGGGTTCGTAGGCGTTGGCGATCCGGAAGCCGGCTTCGGGGTGGCGGGCCCGGAACGCCTGCAGATCGGGCAGGAGCGCCACGCCCGGATACCCGATGGCGACGTGCACGTGCTCGGCGGCCACCGCGAGCGACTCACCGTCGGTGCCGTCGACCAGGATCCAATAGCCACCGGCGTCGGCCCGACGGATCCGCCGGACCCAACCCGACAGATGGACCCGGTCCCAGCCGAGTCGTGCCGTCTCCCGGTCGACCGATCGATAGACCTGGCCGGCGGTGGGTGTGAAGAACTCGGCCATCAGGGGCTCGGTCAGCACCCGGGCGGCCTGGCGGGGGTCGACCTCGGCGACCGACTCCCGCAGGGCGTACCCCGGCCATCCCCAGATGGCGTCGATCGTCGATCCCGAGTCGGACCGCAGCCGCTCGTGTCGTGGGATCTGGGAGTTCGTGGCGAGGTACTCGTAGGTGTCGGACGGAGCGTCGAGCGGACCGATCGCACAGAGGTCCCGGTCGGCCACGCCGGCGAGGCGCCACAGGTGCACCATCGCGAGCGACCCGAGGCCGGCACCGATCGTGACGAACCGGCGGCGCAGGATCCGCCGGCCGGATCGCCGGACCGTCACCTCGTCGAGCAACGATTTCTGCTCGAGGGGATCGACGGCCGGCACCCGATCCGGGAGCGGCGTCGTGTCGGCGGCGGGCATCAGTTGCCTCCGCCGTTCCCACGACCACCACCGTTGCCACCGCCACCGTTGGCGCCGCCACGTCCGTTCCCGCCGGGACCGTTGCCACCACCGTCGCCGTCGCCGTCGCCCGGACCGTTGCCTCCACCGCCGCCGTCGGCGGCGGGGCCGTTTCCGGGCCCGTTTCCGTTGCCGTTGCCGTCGCCGTTGGCGTTGGCGTTGGCGGCCTGGGCATTGACGGTGGCGGCGGGCGGCGCGGGATCGCCGTCGGCGGCGGCCTGCCCGGCGGCGGCCGGTGTGGCGTTCGCGGTCGGCGGCTCGGCATCGGGGCCGTCACCCCCGCCCGGGCCGCCCGGGCCGTCGTCGGGCGCCTGCTGCACCACGGCGGCGGCGAGCTCGAGCGGGGCCGACACACCGTCGGGCACGCCCGAACCGAGCGTGGCCACGCCGAAGCCGGCGAGGACGAGGAGCGCCAAGGCCACGAGGGCCCGGGGGCCACGGCGGCGCTCCGTCGTCGGGGCGGCCGTCGCGTCATCGGGATGGGACCAGCTCGGCCGGACCGCGGCCAGATCGGCGGGGTCGACCCCCACGGTCGCGCCCCCGGCGGCGTCGTCACCGGTGCGGACAGCCACCGGCATCAAGCCGTGGGCGACCCGGATGTCGTTGAGCGCCGCCGCGAACGCGCGGGCCGACACCGGCCGCTGCAGCGGTTCCTTGCTCAGCGCCATCTCGAGCAGACCGGCCAGATCGTCCGGGACACCGGCCCGGCGCAGGTCGGGGTACGGCTCGGTGATGACCCGCCGCATCGCCGACACGGGCGCTTCGTCGGGCAGCATCTCGAACGGCTCGACGGCGGTCAGGCAGGTGGCGAGCACGCTGGCGAGCCCGTACACGTCCGCGGTCGCACTCGGCGGGCCGCCGTCGAAGGTCTCCGGCGCGGTGTGTGCGTAGCTGACCTGCACGACGGTGGTGGCCGAGCGATCGAGCAGTGAGGCGATGCCGAAGTCGGTCAGCATCCAACCGTCGTAGGCGGAGCGCAGGATGTTGCCCGGCTTGATGTCCCGGTGCACCACACCGGCGTTGTGGGTCCGCTCGGTGGCGGCGGCGAGGCTGACGGCGAGTGCCGTGGCCTCGTCGAGCGACATCGCACCGAAGCGATCGAGATGTGTGCGCAAGGTGCCGCCGGGTGCGTACTCGAGCAGGAGGTACGGGGCACCGGCCTCGGTGAAGCCACTGTCGAGCAGCGCCACGATGGCGGGATGGTCGGAGAGGCGGCCGAGGGCCAGCCGCTCGCGGTCGAACCGGCGGCGCAGATCGTCGTCGACGAACCGGCCGTCGAGCACCTTCAGCGCCACCAGCCGATCGTGTTCGAGCTGACGGGCCCGGTACACGGTGCCGTGGCCGCCGCGGGCGACCACGTCGAGCACCTCGAGGCCGGGAACGGCGGGGAGATCGGCGGGAGTGATGTCGTGGTCGTGGAACATGGGAGGAACCCTTTCGATGAGGTTTCCTCCACCGTCGACGCCGACTGCTCAGCCCCGGCCAACGAATCGGCAAGGTTTCGGCAGGATCGGCGGGCCGGGGAATGGGTCCCGATCGGATCCGTCAGTCCCGCGATCGCTCCTGCCATGCCGTCGGCGTCGTGCCCGTCAGGCGCCGGAAGAACTTCGTGAAGTTCGTGAGCTCGTCGAAGCCGAGGGCGGCGGCCGTGGCCGACACCGTCGACCCCGGCAGCGCGAGACGGCGTTGCGCCTCCAACACCGTGTGTTCGTCGATCATGCGTTTCGGTGTCGGCGCACCGGCTCGTTCGCAGGCTCGGGCCAGCGTGCGCGGTGAGCAGTGGAGACGCCGGGCGAGATCGACCACCCGACGTGGATGCGGCACCTCGTCGTCGTCGAGCAGGCGCCGGAACCCCGCGTGGAGCGGCTCGACATCGCGCTCGGCGAGGCGGTCCAGATCGAGCCAACCGACGACGAGCATCGCGAGTGCCCGGGCGGCGGTCCGGTCGAGGTCGGCCCGCCGGTCGTCCTCGAGGAGCCGACGCAACGGCTCGGCCCCCGACAGATCGGCGACATCGAGCAGATGCGGACCGGGCGGCCCGCCGCCGGCACCGGGTCGGGGCGCCAACAGCACGAGCGTGGCGTCGTAGTCGTCGGGGTGCCAGCGATGCACCTGCCCCGGACGCACGTGGAGCCAGCGCATCGGGTCGATCGTCACCGTCTCGAAGTCCACCTCGTGGGTGCCGACCCCCTCGATCGGCAGGATCAGCAGGTCGAAGTCGGTCCGCTCGTAGGACGGCGGCCCGTCCCACGCCATCCGGTCGCGCAGGGACGAGAGTCGGAACACGTCGAGGGGCCGGACACCGTCGTCCGCTCGGTAGGCGACCTCACGGACGGACGACGCCGGCGACGGGGTGATCGGATCGGCCATCGGAGGCTCGACCGTAGAGCGCCGCACGCCGGGCGTGTTGGTGCCGTCCGATCCGAGCCGGTAGACCCGCCCCACGGCCGACCTCACGGAGCTGTGTCCACCATGCCCGATCGTGCGATCCCGATGCTCGACATCGCCCCGTTCCTCCAGGACCCCGATTCGGCCGCGGCCGGACGGTTCGTGGACGAGCTCCGCGACGCCTGCCACGACGTCGGCTTCGCCCATCTCGTCGGCCACGGGGTGCCACCCGAACTCGAGGCCCGACTCATCGCACAGTCCGAGGCGTTCCTCGCGCTTCCGCTGCCCGAACGAGAGGCACTCGCGCTCACCAACAGCGCCGCGTTCCGGGGCTACACCCGCCTCGGCGACGAACGGACCCAGGGCACCGCCGACTGGCGGGACCAGCTCGACTTCGGCCCCGAGCAGACCGCTCCCCCACCCGGCCACGACGGTCCCGCCTGGTTGCGGTTGCGTGGCCCGAACCAGTGGCCGGCCTCGCTCCCCGAACTCGGCCCGACGGCGCTGGCGTGGCTCGACGCGATGCACACCGTCGGTGTGGAGGTGCTGCGTGCACTGGCCCGTGGCCTCGGCCAGACCGCCGACGCCTTCGACCACGCCTTCATCCCGACCCACGATCTCCACGCCAAGATCATCCGCTACCCCACCGGCAACCCCGACTCCGACCAGGGTGTGGGCCTCCACCACGACTCGGGCGTGCTCACGTTCATCCTGCAGCACGAGGTGGCGGGCCTGGAGGTCCAGCTCGGCGACGAGATGGTGCTCGTCGAGCCCCAGCCGGGCGCCTACGTGATGAACCTCGGGGCCATGATGCAGACGGCGACGAGTGGCTACCTCCGGGCGACGCCGCACCGCGTGGTCAGCCCCACCGGTGAGCGCGACCGTCTGTCCGTCGCACTGTTCTTCAACCCCGCGTTCGAGTCGACGTTCGAACCGATCGAGCTACCGGCGGAGCTCGCCGGGCGGACCCGCCCCGACACCGTCGACCTGAAGGGTGAGCCGATCCACACGCTGTTCGGCGAGAACAACCTGAAGGTGCGCCTGCGTTCGCATCCCGATGTGGCGGCCCGCCACTACCCGGACGTCGTCGGCTGAGCTCAGCTGCGCGGGTAGAGCGTCTCGGTGTTGCCGTCGACACCGATGATCTGACCCGAGATGTGTCGGCCGTAGTCGCTCACCAGGAACATGATGAGGTCGCTGATCTCCTGGGGGTCGACGTAGCACTGCATCGACGTGCCGATGGCGTACATCCGCCGCACCTCGTCGTTGGTCAGGCCCTCGAGCTCGGCGTGATTCGCGATCACCCGCTCCATCCGGTCGCCGTTGACGTTGCCGGGCACGATCCCGTTGACGCGGATGTTGTCGGGGCCGAGCTCCATGGCGAGGGTCTCGGTGAAGCCCGAGACCGCCCACTTCGCCGCGACGTAGGGCGAACGGCCGGGGAAGCCGAGGATCCCGGCGGCCGACACCATGTTGATGATCACTCCGCTCTGCTGGGCCTTGAACACCGGCACGGCCCGACGGGCGCAATAGAACTGCGCGTCGATGCACACGCCCATCGTGTGCGACCACTCCTCGTCGGTGATGTCCTCGACGAGCTTCGTCGGCCCGCCGACCCCGGCGTTGTTCACGAGGATGTCGAGTCCACCCGGCAGGATCTCGTCGAAGATCGCGTCGAGCGCGCCGGAGTCGGTGACGTCGCAGGTCCAGGTCGTGATGCCCTCGGGCAGGGTCTCGAGGCCGGACGGTTCGATGTCGCAGGTGAACACCTCCGCCCCGAGCTCGTGCATCGTGATGGCGGTGGTGCGGCCCATGCCGTCGCCACCGGCGGTGACGAACGCCCGGCGGCCTTCGAGAGAGATCTGCATCGTGGAGTGCCTTCGTGTCGGGGGGGGTCAGTCGGTCAGGGGTGCGAACGCGTGGGCGGCGAGATCCTCGTAGAGGGGGACGGCCCGCTCGTAGAGCTCGAACAGTCGTGGGTTGTCCTCGAGCGGCGGGTAGGTCGTCGTCGGCTTCTGGATGCCGGTGCTGCCGCGGAGGTTGTCGTGCCAGCCGCTCCCGTTGGTGTCGTACCAGCTGACCTCGCGTCGTTCGCCGGCCTCCCAGTCGAGGGCCTCGGCGATGAACGGGATGCCGGCGGCGGCGCAGTAGGCCCGGGCGGTGCCGGCGGGGTCGTCGAGGAGGTCGGCGGAGCGCATCACCGGCGGTGGGGTGCCGTCACGATCGGCGATCCGGTGGAACAGCCGGTGCAGCGACTCGAAGCCGACCTCGTCCCAGGTGCAGTCGGGCCAGTGCTTGGCCAGGCTCTGCACGACCCGCTTCGGATCGCGGATCAGGAACGTGTGGGTCATCGAGGCGAGCATCTCCTCGGTGAGGGTGTGCTCGACGGAGTAGACGAAGTCCTTCACGAACACGTCCCGCCCGCCCGAGGCGAGGTCGGCCCAGGTCGAGGCGTAGTCGTGCCCGGGTTTCGCCTCGACGTGGGCGTCGCGATCGCTCACGCGGTCGACGCCGTAGTAGTAGAGCTCGTTCCACGGTTCGTGGTGGCACTCGAAGTCGCCGCGTTGGCGCATCATCCACTCGAACGCGGTGGAGGTGGAGCGGGGCGTGGCCCACAACGTCAACAACATGGTGTCAACTCCCGGTCTGGAGGGTGGACAACAGCGATCCCTGGCGACCCTCGGGCGCGATGCCGAGGGTCCGGAAGATCTGCCAGTAGAGGGTGATGTCGGCGGCGAGGATCGGAGTGTCGACCTCGGCCTCGATGTCGGCGGCGAGGCTGACGAACCGGCGGGGCAGGCCGTCGTCGCCCCGGTAGTTCGACATGCCGTTCACGAGCACGGCGTCGACCGGCCCGGCGGCGTCGAGGGTCCGGCGCACCGACTCGGCCGCGTGCCCGCCGGGGAAGATCCAGGTGAGGTCGTTGACGACCTGCTGATCGTCGTAGAGCCCCTGGTCGACGAAGTTGCCGTACCAGACGACGTCGATCCCGGCAGAGCGGAGGAAGCGGACGACGCCGTCGCGCCAGTCGGGCCAGAAGTAGACCGAGTTGAGGGCGATGCGTTCGTACCCCATCGCCTCGCAGGCCTCGACGAGGGTGAGGCCCGCCATGTGCAGCGGGGTCTCGTAGCGCTCGGTCATCTCGGCGACGTAGGTGCGGATGTCGTGCACGTCGCGACCACCCGCGTGGACCCAGTTGGTGCCGACCTGGCCGACGACGTCGGCACCGGCGTTGGAGAAGCAGTGCACGACCTCCTCGAGCTGGCCGAAGTTGTCGACCCGCTGGGAGAGCTCGTGGGCGTAGCCGGGGGCGTGCAGAAGACGCCCGTGGGCCCCGACCGACGGCGGAGCGATCCGCAGGAAGTCGGTGGGGGCGGCGTCGAAGTCCATGGGCGGCCCGGTGAAGCCGACCTGATGGGGGAACAACTTCTTCGTCGGGTCCGACCAGCGTTCGGGCTTCACAGCGGCCGACTCTAGACCCGGTTTGGACGATCGTTCAGGTCGACGGGATTCGGGCTGCGTCTCGAACGCAGTCGAACATATGTTCGCTCGTCATGCTATGCTCTCGGCCATGGCGGTGGCAGTGGGTGCGATCCGGGATCTGGTCGAGGTGCTCGACGGATGCGTCCTGGATGAGTTGGATGCTGCTGGTCGTCGTCGGGTGATGGATCGGTTGCGGGCGGCTCGTCAGCAGATCGATGGGATCAGCTCTGCTGTCCTCCGTCTCGAGCGCGCGGCCAGTGGAGGCAAGCCCTCTGGCGATGACCTGGCTCTCCGGACCGGCGAGATCTCCGGACGAGAAGCACGAAAGGTTCATCAGCGGTCTGCGGTGGCGGACGTACTACCGGCCGTCGGTGAACGTCATGAGGCGGGTGAGGTCGCGCCGGAGAAGGTCGATGCCGTCGCCCGTGCCGTCGCCCGGTTGGGTGATCAGGCGCCGCTGCTCGCTGACCATGACGAGTGGTTGGCCGCCCGCATGGATGACCGGACCGTCGACCAGTTCGCCACCGACCTCCGCGCTCTCACGACGGCGTTGCAGGACGATGCTGGCGACGACGAACTCGCCCGGCAGATCGAACGGACGTCGTTGCGGCAGTGGATCTCCGACGACGACGGCATGGGCCACACCCACCTGATGTTGGATCCGATCCGCCATGCCGAGTTGCAGACCCAGGTCCAGGCCGCCCTGGCACGACTGTGTGCCGAGCCGGGGCGGACACGGTCGAACCAGACCGCCGCCCAGGCGATGCTGCAGCTGGTGGCGGATGGGGTGAACCAGCCCGGACGAGCGCCACGACCACAAGTCACTGTCCTCGTCGATGCGGAAACCGTCGAACGAGGCCACCACCTCGACACGGTCTGTGAAACCGAATCCGGCGTCGAGGTCCCGCCCGCAGCGTTGGACCGGTTCCTGTGTGACGCCGATGTGTTCCTGGCGCTGACCGGTCCGGACGGGCACGTCGACCGGCTCTCGGCTGGGAAACGGACCGCAACCGCCAAGCAACGCAAGGCCCTGCGGGCGATGTACCCGACCTGCGCCCACCCCGGCTGCGACGTGTCGTTCGACCGCTGCCAGATCCACCACCTCGACCACTGGGCCAACGGCGGACCCACCATCCTCGAGAACCTGCTGCCGCTCTGTGGGCCGCATCACCACCTCGATCACGACACCGGCTGGACCTACCAACTCCTCCCCGGACGAGTCCTCGCCGTCATCGACCCCAACGGCGTCGAACACGCGAGCACGGCACTCCCGGAGCCACCGCAGCTACCGCCAGGGCTGACCAAGAAGCACGCCCGCCGACGACGAACACCACCGGCCGAGGTGGACGCGGAGATCACGAGTGCGATCGACCCGCTGCCGGAACGGCCGACCGGTCCGGCGCGGCCGATCACCGAAGGTCGGACGAGTTCCGCCGACCGCAGACCGAACAGCCCCGATCGGGGCCACCAACAGCGGCTCCTCGAATGACGGCCGACCGGGCTCAGAGTGACGACGTCGGCGGCCCGGCCACCCGAGCACCGTCGACGAGCCCGGCGAAGACCTCCGAGGCGACGAGCAGGATCGGGCAGCTCGTGCCGTACAACGCTGCCGCGGTCAGTGATCCGGCGACGAGGTTGATGTCGGCCTTGGTGACGAGCATCGCTGCGGGCGCTGTTCCCCGTCGGATCGACTCGCCGAGTACCCCGGGAGTCCCCGACGAACCCCGAGAGCCCGGCATCGCCACGACGCGCCCGGCGAGCGACACACCGTGTTGCGCATGGGAGCGGTCGATGATGCGTCCGGTCACAGGGTCGAAGCCGCCCCAGAAACTGAGCGGCTCGTCGAGTCGGAGCACCGCACCTCGGAGCTCACCCTCGACGAGCCAGCGGCCCTCGAGCACCAACGGGCCCATCATGCGGCCCCGCCGTCCGCAGCCCGGCCCGACCGTCCCGCGAGTTCCCGCATCACACCCACCGCCCGGCGACGGCGGACTCGACACACCGTTCGAGTGACGTGAAGGCGATCGGCACGTCGAGCATGCCCCGGCCGTAGTAGGCCCACTTCGCGGAGTTGGTCAGGGTGAACCCGTCGATCCCGGTCGACCGCGGCGGGTAGTAGGTGCAGGTGTCGAGCACGAGCGATCCGCCACTGGCGGCGAGGCGGTCGTCGAGGCCCCGCAGGGCCGCCTCGGCGGCGACGGCGCGGCTGGTGGTCACGAGCATCGTGACCCCCTCGGCCAGGCGACGCCCGTCGAGACGGTCGACGAGCTCGGCCAGCTCGTCGATCGAGAAGTGCGGCGTGCCGAGGCAGACGGCTCGCAGCGGTTCGTCACCAGCGGCCGTCGTGAGCTCGGCGGCCGCCGCGGCCAGATCCTCGGGGCCGACGACGGTGGTGCGCGCCACCGGGACACCACCGGAGGCGGCCTCGAGCGTGGGCGCCTCGGGCGTGATGCCGACCACGTGCACGAGATCGACCCCACCGGCCGCGGCACCCGCGGCGACCAGCGCCTTGAGTTCGTCCTCGCCGGCCGACGGCCAACCGTCGATCACTCCGATCCCCGCGCCCACCGCCTTGCCGACCACGACCCCGAGCAGATGCGGGAGATTCGGGTCGTCGAACCACACATCCGACAGACCGGAGACATCGAAGCGATGCGTGGCTCGGCGGCCCTCGTCGGTGTGCAGGCCGACGAATGGCACCCGGCCGACGAGGGCGGCGGAGATGTCGAGCAGGTCGCCGTACTTGTTGGTCCGGGCGCCGAGCACGGAGTTGGTGAACCCGACGGCGTTCGACTCCGAGCCGACGACGTGGGCCCCGAACGGCGGCCGCCCCTCGGGTTGCTGATAGGGCGCACACGTCCACATCGAGGAACAGCCGAGCGCCTCGTAGATCTCCATGAGGCGACGGGCCCCGGCGACCTCGGTCGGGGTGGCGGCCTCGGGACGCAATGTCGGCAGGTCGCACGAGATCAGGCTCGCGTTGGTGTGGGTCGGCACCGACAGCACCGCCCCTTCGGCGAGCAGGAACTCGGCGAAGTCGAGCGACAACGAACCCGAGTAGTGGCACGAGTTGATGTGGGCCGACTCGATCGGCACGAACGAGGTCGCCCCCGACACCTCGGCGGCAGCGAGGACGAGTCGCATCGCCAACTGCATGGCGGCGCCGTCGTGGCCGTCGAGCCAGCGTTGTTCCTGTTCATCGAGCGCCAGTGCCATCAGGGGCGACGCTACGCCTCGGGTCCGCCTGGTGTCGTGGCCCTCGCCACCAGGCGGACGTCGTCGCGACCCGAACAGGCCGGATCACGACGGGACCGACGAGGCGTCACGCTCTGCTCCATGGCTCTCGACCCCACGACCGCACTCGACTGGGCATCGGCCCGCCGGCACGCCGTCCTCATCACCACGAAGGCCGACGGCAGCCCGCAGTCGAGCGACGTCACCTACACCGTCGCCGACGGGGCGATGGTCGTCTCGGTGACCGACTCCCGTGCGAAGACCCGCAACATGCGCCGGGACCCACGGATCATCCTCCACGTGACCGATCCCGGCAGTTGGTCGTACCTCGCCTTCTCCGGCAGCGTCGAGATCGGGCCGACGGCCACGAGCCCCGACGACGCCGCGGCCGACGATCTCGTCGACTACTACCGCGCCGTCGCCGGTGAGCACGACGACTGGGCCGAGTACCGGGCCGCCATGGTCGACGAAGGACGCCTGCTGCTGCGCCTCCGACCGGAGCGGGCGGTCGGCCAGATCCACTGAGGCCGGCTCAGCCGGGCGTCTGGACCTTCATCGTCAGGAACCGCACGGGCACCTCGATCAGCCGGGTCGGTCCGTGGGGCACCTCGCCCTGGAACTGCAACGTGTCGCCCACGGCCAGCTCGTACCGCTTCGACCCGTAGCCGTACTCGAATCGCCCCTCGAGCACGTACAACAGCTCCACCCCGGGGTGCTGGAAGAGCGGGAACACCTCGCTGTCGTCGAGGATGGTGACGAGCACCGGCTCGATCTCGCGCCGGGGGCCACGCAGGGCGCCGAGGTCCTCGTAGATCCGGCCCTCGTTGGCCCCTTCGTGGTCGATGGGGATGCCCTGGCCGGCCCGCACGAGCAACGCGTCGCGCTCCTCGTCGAGGCCCCGGAACAACGAAGTGAGCGGCACCCCCGCCGCCCCGGCCAGCCCGGCGAGGGTGGCGAGACTCGGTGAGGTCTGTCCGTTCTCGATCTTCGACAACATGCCGATCGAGATGCCGGCGCGCTCGGCGAACCGTTCGAGGGTCAGGTCGAGATCACGCCGCAGCTCACGGACCCGTTCACCGACGAAGGCGGTCACCTCGGCGCCGCTCACGGGCTCGGTCGCCGACGCTCGGGCCGGATCGTGCTGCACCACGGATGTCTAGATCAACGAGAGGTAGCGGTCGATCTCGGCCGGTGTGACCTGCTCGTGATGGCTCAGGAACTCGGCCCGCTTCACCTCGGCCATGTACTCGCTGTAGGGCCCGGTCGGCGTGTCACCGAGTCCGACCCGGAGCACGTCGTCCGCCTCGAGGGCGTCGGCGGCGTGATACAGCGTCGGCGGGAGGCTCCGGATGCCGCGGGCCCGGACCTCGTCGAGCGGCATGGTGAAGAGGTTGTCGGTGTTGATCGAGTCGGGCATCGAGCCGTTGTCGATCCCGTCGAGACCGGCGGCGAGCATGGCGGCGAACATGAGATACGGATTGGCGGCGCCGTCGCCGAGGCGGACCTCGAGGCGGTCGGGCTCGGGCACGCGGATCATCTGCGAGCGGTTGTTGCCGCCGAAGGCCACGTACGCGGGCGCCCAGGTGGCGCCCGAGCGGGGCGCCCCGACCCCGATGCGCTTGTAGGAATTCACCGTGGGGCACGCCACCGCGGCGAGACCCTCGGCGTGGTCGAGCAGGCCGGCACCGAACTGGAGCGCCATGTCGCTCAGGCCGAGCCCGAACGTGCCCGGACCATCACCGGAGAACAACGGCTGGTCGGTGTCGGCCGACCAGAGGCTGATGTGCGCGTGCAACCCGTTGCCGGTCTTGTCGGCGAACGGCTTCGGCATGAACGTGGCGTAGCGCCCGTCGCGCTGGGCCATCGTGTGGATCATCAGGCGGAACAGGATGAGCCGATCGGCGGTGGTCATCGCGTCGGCGTACTGCCAGTTCTGCTCGTACTGGCCGTTGGCGTCCTCGTGGTCGTTGGCGTAGTTGCCCCACCCCATCGCGTTGAGGTTCTTCGAGACCTCGGTGAGGTGCGGGAGCATCCGGGTGAGGCTGCGGGCGTCGTAACACGGCATCGGTTCGGTGTCGCGGGTGTCGGCCACCGCGATCGAGCCGTCCTCGTTGCGGACCACGAGCGAGTACTCCGCCTCGACCCCGGTCTTCATGACGAGGTTCCGTTCGGCCAACCGGTCGAGCGCTCGCCGCAGGATCACACGCGGGGCATAGGGCCAGAGCTCACCCTCGACGGTCGGGTCGCACTGCATCACCGCGACGTTCGGCTGCCACGGGAGCTGCGTGTAGGTCGACGGATCGGGGATGGCGAGCATGTCGGGGCTCGCGGCGTCCTGCCCCATGGGTCCGGAGGCGAAGCCGGCGAACCCCGCCCCGTCTTCGAGGGTCGCTTCGAGTGCGTTGACGGGCACGAGCTTGGCGCAGGGTTTGCCCTGCATCTCCACGAACATCGCGTAGATGAACTCCACGCCATCGGCGTCGACCTTCGCCTTGATGTCCTCGTAGGTACCCATCGTGCTGCTCCCTCGGTGTGTGCTCCGGTTCCACTGTAGGTGAAATGGTTTTCCCGATGTTGAAGAACCGTGGCTAGGCTGGTGCGAAGCGGACGAACGGGGAGCGAAACGCCAGATGTGTGGAATCGTCGGGTTGTTCCTGAAGACCGAACGACATCGCCAGGAGCTCGGCCGCCTCACGGCCATGATGCTCCATGAGATGCGCGAGCGTGGCCCGGACTCGGCCGGCTTCGCCGTCTACGACCGACCCGAGGGCGACGCCACGAGGATCACGGTGCTCGCCGAGGGCACGCGGCCCGACTGGGGCGCCATCCGGGCCGACCTCGAGCCCGTGCTCGGCGCAGAGGTGACCGTCACCCCCGTGCACGACCACGCCGTGTTCTCCACGAGCGGCGACGGCGCCCTCGCCCGGCAGTGGATGATCGACAACGTCGACGACCTCGCGGTGTTGTCCCACGGAAGCCAGATCGAGCTCTACAAGTCGGTCGGCGACCCCGACCTCGTCGCCGAGCGGTACGACCTCGCCGGCCGCAGCGGCACCCACGCCATCGCCCACACCCGGATGGCCACCGAATCGGCGATCACCACCAACGGCTCCCACCCGTTCGTGACCGGCGCCAACACCTGTCTCGTGCACAACGGCTCGCTGTCGAACCACAACCGACTCCGCCGCCAGCTCGAGCGAGCCGGGGAGTCGTTCCAGACCGAGAACGACTCCGAGGTCGCCGCCGGCTACGTCGCCTGGCGCCTGGCTGAGGGCGACACGATCGACGAAGCCCTCCAACGGGCGCTGGTCGATCTCGACGGCTTCTACACCTTCGCCATCGGCATCGAGGACGGCTTCGCGATCCTGCGTGATCCGATCGCCTGCAAACCGGCCGTGGTGGCAGAGACCGACGACTGGGTCGCCATGTCCTCGGAGTTCCGGGCCATCGCCCAGCTGCCCGGCGTCGACGACGCCGAGGTCTGGGAACCGAAACCCGCCCAGATCTACACCTGGAGCCTGAGCGCATGAGCGACGTGACGACCTTCGACCTCGCCGAGCAGTCGGTGCGCGAACTCAACCAGCACCTGCACGACGTCGAGGGTGGCTCGTTCCGGGTCACCAACCCCCGGGGCGCACACGCCGTGGCCGCCGGGATCGACGCCGACGTCGCCGTCGAGATCGACGGCTCGGTCGGCTACTACTGCGCCGGCATGCACCAGCGGGGCACGGTCCGCATCGACGGCAACGCGAGCACCGGGCTCGCCGAGAACATGATGTCGGGCACGGTGCGCATCACCGGCTCGGCGACGATGTCGGCGGGTGCCACCGGCCACGGCGGCCTGCTCGTGGTCGAGGGCAACGCCGGTGCACGCTGCGGCATCTCGATGAAGGGCATCGACATCGTGGTGGGCGGCGACGTCGGCCACATGAGTGCCTTCATGGCCCAGGCCGGCACCCTCGTGGTGCTCGGCGACGCCGCGGACGATCTCGGCGACAGCATCTACGAAGCCGAGATCTACGTACGGGGCTCGGTCGCCTCGCTCGGGACCGACTGCGTGGAGAAGCCCGTCGAGGCCGAGCACCTGGCCGTGCTCACCGACCTGCTCGAACGGTCGGGTCTCGACGCCGACCCGGCCGACTTCCGTCGCTACGGCTCGGCCCGCGAGCTCTACAACTTCCACGTCGACGACATCGACGCCGAGCTCGCCGACGGCGGACCCGACGAGGTCGACGCCGAGCTCGCCGACGGCGGACCCGACGAGAACGGAGCAGCGTGATGAGCGACCAGTGGCACCTGCGGGAGTCGTACACCTACGACCGCAACGTCATCGCCGAGATCCAGCGGGCCGCCAACACCGGCATCTACCGGATCCGGGGCTGGGGCGCGAAGCGCGAGCTGCCGACCCTCGACGATCTCGTCGTGCTCGGTGCGTCGATGTCGCGCTACCCCCTCGAGGGCTACCGCGAGGCCTGCGGCACCGACGTGGTCATCGGCGAGGGTCGGGCCGCCAAGCCCGTCCGGCTCGACATCCCCGTGACGATCGCCGGCATGAGCTTCGGGTCACTCTCGGCCCAGGCCAAGGAGGCCCTCGGCCGGGGCGCCAATGCCATGGGCACCTCGACGACGACCGGCGACGGCGGCATGACCCCCGAAGAACGCGGTCACTCCAAGACGCTCGTCTACCAGTACCTGCCGTCGCGTTATGGCATGAACCCCGACGATCTCCGCAAGGCCGACGCGATCGAGGTCGTCGTCGGCCAGGGCGCCAAACCCGGCGGCGGCGGCATGTTGCTCGGCCAGAAGATCAACGAACGGGTGGCGCAGATGCGCACGCTGCCCGAAGGCATCGATCAGCGCTCGGCCTGCCGCCACCCCGACTGGACCGGCCCGGACGACCTCGAGATCAAGATCACCGAGCTGCGTGAGATCACCGACTGGCAGGTGCCGATCTACGTGAAGGTCGGCGCCGCACGGCCGTACTACGACACGGCCCTCTCGGTGAAGGCCGGCGCCGATGCCGTCGTGGTCGACGGCATGCAGGGCGGCACGGCCGCCACGCAGGACGTGTTCATCGAACACGTCGGCATCCCCACGATCGCCGCGATCCCCGAAGCGACCCGGGCCCTGCGTGAGCTCGGGGTGCATCGGGGTGAGGTGAAGCTCATCGCCGCCGGCGGGATGCGCTCCGGCGCCGATGTGGCCAAGGCCATGGCGCTCGGGGCCGACGCCGTCTCGATCGGCACCGCCGCCCTGATCGCCATCGGCGACAACGATCCGCGCCACGACGAGGAGTACCGGGCGCTCGGCTCGGCCGCCGGTGCGTGGGACGACTTCCAGGCCGGCAACGACCCGGCCGGCATCACCACGCAACGCCCGGAGCTGGCCTCTCGCCTCGACCCGGAGATCGCCGGACGACGCCTCGCCAACTATCTCCAGGTGCTCACCCTGGAGGCCCAGACGATCGCCCGGGCGTGCGGCAAGTCGCACCTGCACAACCTCGAACCCGAGGATCTCGCTGCGCTCACCGTGCCGGCGGCCGCCATGGCCAAGGTCCCGCTCGCCGGCACCGACTGGGTGCCGGGCCGCGAACACCTCGCCTGAGCCCACTCCCCCGGTGCGGGCGGCGATCACGATCTAGGGTCGCCGCATGTTCGGCGCCGACCTCGGGCGACTCCGTTCGCTCACCGGATCGAAGTGGGCGAAGCACGGCCCCGACACCCTCAACGCCTGGGTGGCCGACATGGACGTCGAGATCGCCCCCGAGATCCGACGGGCGATCATCGACCGGGTCGAACGCAGCGAGTTCGGCTACGACTTCTCCGACATCGACCGACTCGTCGGCCTGTGGTGCACCCGCCAGGAGCAGCGCCACGGCTGGGCTCCGGATCCGGCCCTCGGGCGGCTGTTCACCGGCACGTTGCACGCACTCGACTCGATGCTGCTCCTCCACACCGAACCGGGCGACGGCGTGGCGGTGTTCACCCCGATCTACTACCCCTTCCGCACCAGCATCGAGACCTCGGGCCGGCGCCTCGTCGACGTGCCACTCACCGGGCCCGACTGGCGTATCACTCCCGAGCTGCTCGCCGAGACGATCGACGACGGGACCCGCCTCATCCTGTTCTGCCAGCCGCACAACCCGCTCGGTCGGGTGTTCGACCGCGAGGAGCTCGCCGCGGTGGCGGAGGTGGCCGAGCGGCTGGATCTGGTGGTGATCAGCGATGAGATCTGGGGCGACCTCGTGCACGGGGGCGCCGCCCATCTCCCCCTCCAGCTCGCGGACGAACGCTTCGCCGGGCGCACCGTCACGCTCGGTTCGGCGAGCAAGACGTTCAGCCTCGCCGGCCTGCGCAGCGCCGTGGCCCACGTCGACGTCGAGTCGCTGCGGACCACGATCGACGGTCTGCCGAACCACACCTATGGCCGTCCGAGCACGCTGAGCGCGGCGGCCGCCGCGGCGGCCTGGGAGCACGCCGGCGGCTGGCTCACCGAGGTCCACGCACTCATCGAGCACAACCTCGACCACCTCGTGGCCCGCATCGACGAGCTCGACGGCGTGACGATGCAGCGGCCCGAGGCCACCTATCTCACCTGGCTCGACTTCTCGACGGGGCCACTCGCTGCGAGCCCAGCCGCGACCCTGCACGAACGCATGGGCGTCGTGCTCTCCGACGGCGCGCAGTTCTGCCCGACCGCCGCCTCGTTCGCCCGACTCAACGTGGCGACGAGCACCACGATCCTCGACCTCATCGTCGACCGCATCGCCGACGCACTGGCCTCGGGCTGAGACCGCCACCAAGATGGCCGGTACCACGAGCGTGCCGACGCCACGGGTCGGCCGGAGGTCACCATGAGCGAACAGAACGTCTCCATCCGACCGGGCGACGGCGCCGTCGACTGGCCCACCACCCTCGCTCGGCTCGACAAGCTGCTCCGGATCCGCACGACCCCGATCGGCATGAAGATGTTCGAGACGGCCGAGGAGATGGAGGCGGTGCCGCGGATCCGGCGGCCGAAGGACGTGCACACGGCCGATCAGATCGTGTCGATGGCGTCGCGCCTCAACTGGACGGTGGGCATCACCGGCGACGACCTGGTCGGCGCGCAGTGCCAGGCCGTGCTCGGCCTCGGCGCCCAGGACGAGGCCTGGTACTCCGGCCGCCACATGGCCGGGGTCTGGTTCGAGACCGAGGAGGACGCGGCGATCCACCAGGCCGCCATGGACGTCGTGCCCGTCGGGACCTACCAGGCCATGGCGGTGTCGCCGCTGTCGACCGGCCGGCTCGACCCACCCGACATCTGCCTGGTCTACGCCACCCCCGGCCAGATGATCCTGTTGATCAACGGGCTCCAGTGGTCGGGGTACGCCAAGCTCGACTGGGGCTGTGTCGGCGAGTCGGCCTGTGCCGACTCGTGGGGCCGGGCGCTCGCCACCGGCGAGCCGAGCCTCTCGATCCCGTGCTACGCCGAGCGTCGGTATGGCGGCGTGCCCGACGACGAACTGCTCATGGCACTCCGCCCCGGCCACCTCGTGCAGGCCATCGACGGCATGGAAGCCCTCAGCCGCAACGGCCTGCGCTACCCGATTCCCCCGTATGGCATCCAGAGCGACGCGAGGGCCGGGCTCGGCGTGTCCTACGGCTGAGGGTCCGACGCCCCCCGGGATCCGGGGAGGATCACCCAGTGCCTTCAGTTCGACCGGCCGGGT
The DNA here is from genome assembly GCA_020630195.1 of Acidimicrobiales bacterium. Lineage (GTDB taxonomy): Bacteria > Actinomycetota > Acidimicrobiia > Acidimicrobiales > SZUA-35 > JAHDBV01. The sequence goes on along the minus strand of JAHDBV010000042.1, from coordinate 9,745 downwards.
GGTCGACGGGAGAGGAGACGTTCGCGCCCAGGAGCCCTTCCCCATGCCCATCCGATCACTGCCCGGCCTCCCCGTCGCCGTGCTCGACGCCCTGCCCAACCCCGTCCTCGTGAAGGACGCCGAGACCCGCTACGTGTGGGTCAACCAGGCGTTCGAGCGACTCTTCCACGTGCGGCGGGAGGATCTCGAGGGGCGCCTCGACGTCGAGGTGTTCCAGGACCGTCAGGCCGCCCAGTGCAACGGCGGCGACCTCCGCGTGCTGGAGACCGGAGAGGTCGACGAGGCGACCGAGACCGTGGTCGACCCCGAGATGGGCGAGCGCGAGACGATCACCCGCAAGTCCCGGATCGAACTCGACGGCGTCCGCTTCCTCATCGGCGTGATGCACGACGTCACCGACATGGTGGAGCAGAACCGGGAGCTCACACGGGTGGGCACGCTGCTCGAGGCCCAGGCCGTCGAGCTCCAGCGCTTGGCCTCGACCGATCCGCTCACGGGCTGCCTGAACCGACGGGCGCTGTTCCGGACGATGTCCGAACTGCTCGAGTCCGACGGCGACCTCGGCATCATCAGCTTCGACCTCGACCACTTCAAGGACGTGAACGACACCGTCGGCCACGAAGCCGGCGATCACGTGCTCACCGAGGTGATCGACCGGGTCCGGCGCGAGGTGCGCACCACCGATCTCGTCGCCCGCATCGGCGGGGAGGAGTTCGTGGTGATGCTGCCCGAACACGACCGGGCCGGCACCGAACGGGTGGCCGAGCGGATCCGTGCGGCGATCGCCGGCGATCCGGTCGACCTCGTCGACGGCACGTGGTCGGTGACCGCGAGTGTCGGGGCGACCCATCGGCGCGCCGGCGACGACGAGACGGTCGAGGAGCTCCTCCGCGACGTCGACCGGCTGCTCTACGACGCCAAGGGCGCGGGCCGCAACACCGTCAGCGTGGGCTGACCGGGATCAGTCCGACTCGAGCGCCGCCACGATCCAGCCGGCGACGATCGGGTCGTGCAGGTACCCGTCGATCCGATGGTGGTTGTCCGACGGGTTGCGTACGCCGCCGTGGTTCCGGATCCGCGGACTGACGGCGAAGTACTCGTGGTCGAGCGGGTGCAGTGCGACGACGTCGCGATCGTCATAGGCGTTGCTCCATCGCGCCACGAGGGGCGGGTGCCCGATCGGATCGAGGGCACGGCGGACCGCGCCGATGCCGAGCGGTGATCCGAGGGTGATCAGCGCCCGGACCGGGCAGGTGATCCGGCCGCCGGCCCGCAGCATCCGATAGGCCAGGATCGAACCGAAGGAGTGGCCGACCACGACGGTCGGTTCGGTCCCGCACGAGTCGAAGGCGTGGGCGACACCCGCCTCGATGTGGTCACGAACCGCGGGGTTCTCGAGATACACCGCGACGTCGTTGGCCGTCATCGCGAGGCTCCGCGCACTCATGCCGGGCACGTGTCGATCGAGCAGGCTCAGGCCGCGTTGCACCCACTCGTTCGAGAGTGACGCGACGAGCCGCGGGTCGAGCGATGGATCTCGCGGCGCCAACTCGTCGACGATCGCCTCGGTGAGACCGGCACCGTGCAGGCACTCGTGCAGCACGGCACATCCGAGGTCGTCCTCGACGTGCTCCCGGAGGGGATACCGGACCATCGCGAGGGTGTCCGGGTCGTCGCTCGTCGCATCTCGAAGTGCGTCGCCGTAGTAGGGGAACACGATGTCGCGCTCGTCGATCGGCAGGGTGTGCCCGATCCCCTCGATGCCGCGCCGCAGCGCCGACACCCACCGGTCGCGCAGTTCGTGAGGGTCTTTGTCCTCCTGCGCCCGGCCATGCAGGAGCACGAGCTTCACGAGAAGGGAAACGCCGCGGCGGCGCTCCGGATTCCGTCACACATCGCGGGAATAACGGTGACCTGACGTTCGTTGTTAGGGTTCCTTGACTTCAGCGAGAGGAGTGCACATGTACGCCGAAGTCCGATCCATCGACCGCCTGACCCCGAGCCTGCTCCGGGTCCATCTCGGTGGCGGCACGCTCGACTCGTTCGAAGCCTCACCCGCCACCGACGCCTACATCAACGCCCAGTTCGTCCCGGCCGGTTCGCCGGTGACGGTGCCGTTCGAGGCCGACGACCTCGAACCACTCACACCCGAGCAGCGGCCACGACCCCGACGCTTCACGGTTCGCCGTTGGGACGCCGAGACCCGGACGCTGTCGATCGACTTCGTCGCCCACGGCGACGTCGGCTACGCCGGCGCGTGGGCACTTCGAGCCGAGCCGGGCGACCGGCTCCAGTTCAAGGGGCCTGGTGGCTCCTACCGCCCGAGTCCCGACGTCGACTGGCATCTGCTCGTCGGCGACGAGAGCGCCCTGGGCGCGATCGGCGCCAGCCTCGAGGCACTGCCCGCGACCGCTCGGGCCCTCGTCTTCGTCGTCGTCGACGGAGCCGACCACGAGGTCGATCTCCCGAGCGTCGCCGACGTCGACGTGGTCTGGCTCCATCGCCGGACCGCGGACGACCCCGAGGCACTGCTCCCCGACGCCGTCGCCGCGGCGACGTTCCCTCCCGGCACGTTCGACGTCTTCGTCCACGGCGAGGCGGGTGAGACCCGTGCGGTGCGCCGCCACCTCGCCGCCGAACGCGGCGTCGACCTCGACACCGCCTCCATCTCGCCGTACTGGCGACGGAACTTCGACGACGAGGACTGGCGCCGCGCGAAGCGCCAGTGGCTCGCCGACCAACGACACGACATCTGACCCCACCCCAGGAGACCCCATGCCCACCTCACTCACCTCCCCCACCACCGACACCGACCGGACCGACGCCCGCCCCCGCTTCGGCATCGGCCATCTCTCGATGACCGCGACCGACGTCTCGGCGCTGACCGCCTTCTACGGACGGATCGGGATGCGGGTCGTCGTCGACACCGACGGCTTCGCCATCCTCGAGCTCCGTGGCGGCACCCACCTCATCCTCCAGCCCGGTCCCGCCGGGCAGGGCACGCTCGATCTGATCGTCGGCGACATCGACGACACCCATCGGGTGCTCGACGAGGCCGGCGGTCGACCGGGCCGCATCACCCGCGGCTTCCCCCATGACCGGTTCACGGCCCGGGACCCGGAGGACAACGTGCTGTTCGTCAACTCCGACCACTCGATCGGCCCGGTGTAGGCCGGTCAGACCTCGGGGTCGGCGCCACCGATCAGGTTCCGACGGAACAGGCGCTGTCCGATCGTCCGATCCGGCGAGGCGAGCGCACGCAGCAGACGGCGCCGCCTCGCCGCCTCGGCCCGGGCCGCGGTCACGGCCTCATCGGGGCCGACGGCGTCGAACCGGAGCGCGGCGCCGGGACGACGACGGGCGAGTCCGTCGAGGTCGCACGAGATCACCGTCGCGATCTTGGGATACCCACCCGTGGGCTGATGGTCGGCGAGCAACACCGTGGGCACGCCGTCACCGGCGACCTGGATCGAACCCCGGACGACCGGCTCCGACGGAATGGCGAGTGCATCGGCGGGCGCCAACGACGGACCGTCGAGGCGCATGCCCATCCGATCGGCCTGCGCGGTCACCTCGAACGGCGAGGAGCGCAACCTCGCCACGACCTCGTCGCCGAAGTGTCGATCCTGCGGTCCGAGCACCACGCGGACCGGCCCGCCCACCGACAACTCGACCTCGGCGACCCCGCCGTCGAGCTCGGAGCGCAACACCGCCCCGTCGACCGGGAGCACGTCGCCCGCACCGAGCACACCACCACCCAGCCCCGACACGAGATGGGTGGCGGCGGAGCCGAGCCAGGAGGGAGCGGCGATCCCGCCGGCGGCGGCGAGGTAGCCCCACCGGGCACCCGAGTCGGGACGGACCGAGACGCGTGCCCCGGCGGCGACGGTCACGACCCCGACCGACCACCCGAGTTCGACACCGTCGATTTCGATCGCCACCGACGCACCGGCGAGCGTCACCGCCCGATCGGCGACCACCACCAGCCCACCGTCGGACACCTCCAGCGCGGCCGCGTCGGCCGGGCGATCGACCAGGGTGTTGGCCACGGCGTGGGCGAGGCGATCGACCGGGCCCGACGCCGGGATGCCATAGCGCGACCATCCCGGCCGTCCGCCGTCCTGGACGCTCACCATCGGGCCACACCGGACCACCTCCAGCGTGGCCGTCACGGCATCACCGCCCGGAACCGGACCCGATCACCGACATCGAACCGGGCCGGACGGTTGTCGTGCGGCGTCAGGATCGGCGTGGACGACCGACCGATCACCCACCAGCCGGTGGGCATCGTGAGGGTGGTGACGAGACACTGGTCGTTGGCGATGATGACACTGCCCGCCGGCACGTCGCGCACGGCCGTCTCCTTGCGGGGCAGCTGCAGTTCGGTGGGCACCCCGCCCAGGTAGGCGTAGCCCGGAGCGAAGCCGTACATCATCACCCGGTAGCTGGCGGCGACATGGCGCCGCACGACGTCGTCGACGTCGAGGCCGGCCGCCCGGGCGACCGCCCCGAGATCGGGACCGGCCGATCCGCCGTAGGTCACGTCGACGACGTGATCCCGAGGTGTCACCGACGGCGCGCGTGAGAGGTCGACCGACCGCAGCGTCTCGGCGATCTCGGCGTGATCGGTGACGAGTGGATCGAAGTGGACGAGCAGGTTCACGAGCCCCGGACAGACCTCGACCACACCCTCGGCGTCGACGAACGCCCGGTCGAGGGCACGAACCCGCCGCCAGACGTCGTCGGGGTCGACGCCCTCGACCTCGACGAGGACGGCGGCGTCACCGACGGGACGGACCCGTCCGACGGTCATGAGTGGTCGAGGAAGGAGGCCAGGGTCACCCCGTCGGCCTCGAATCGGGCCCGCAACGAACGGGCCATCTCGACCGCACCCGGGCTGTCGCCGTGCACGCACACCGAGTGGGCGTCGAGCGCGACGGTGCCGCCGTCGACCACCGGCATACGGCCGGTGTCGAGGAAGTCGAACAGCCGCTCCGCCGCGGCCGTCGCGTCGTGGATCATGGCGCCCGGCTCACCACGGGGCACGAGTTGGCCGTCGGGCAGGTAGCCACGGTCGGCGAAGATCTCGGCGTAGGTGTCGAGCCCCTCGGCTCGGCCGACCCGCTCCAGCTCGGTGCCGGAGATCGCGAGCAGTGCGAGGTCGGCGTCGACGGCCCGGACGGCGCGAGCGACGGCCCGGGCCACGTCGGCATCGCGGGCGGCCAGGTTCGCGAGTGCGCCATGGGCCTTGACGTAGCGGACCGTGGCGCCGGCCACGGCCGCGACGGCGACGAACCCACCGATCTGGGCGGCGACCATCCGGGTGATCTCCGCGGCCGACATCGGGATGATCCGTCGACCGAAGCCGGCCGGGTCGACGTAGCCGGGGTGGGCACCCATGGTCACGTCGTTGGCGGCGGCGAGCTCGGCGGTGCGGAACATCGTCTCCGGGTCGCCGGCGTGGCCGCCACAGGCGACATTGGCCGACGTGACGATCCCGAGCATGGCCTCGTCGTCGCCCATGGTCCACGGACCGAGACCTTCACCGAGGTCGGCGTTCAGATCGATCCGTCGAGCCATGCGCCCATGATGACGGATGGAGCCGACCCGGTGCCCGTCGGCTTCCGAACCGACGGGCACCGCGGCGCGACCTCAGGCGAGTTCGATCGACACCGGCACGGGGCGCTGCAGCGTATGACCGACGGGTGAGGTGCCGACGACCTGCTCGTGGAGTTCGGCGATCTGGGCCTCCGTGGCGTCGGCGTCGAGGTGCACGGCCACCCGGATCCCGGAGTAGCCGGCGTTGCCCGACGGGTCGAGACCGAGGAAGGTGTGCAGGTCGAGATCGCCTTCGAGGTCGATCGACAGATCGTCGATGGTGATCCCGGCGGCGGTCGCGTTCGCGGCGTAGCCGACGGCGAGACAGTTGCCGAGGGCGCCGAGGAGTTGTTCGACGGGATTCGGGCCGGTGTCGGTGCCGCCGAGGCCGGCGGGCTCGTCGGAGGCGATGGGCTCGAAGTCCCGGATGCTGGCCGTGGACCGGAAGCCCTGGTGCCAGGTGACGCGGGCCTGCCAGGTGGTGGCGGCGACGTCGGGCTCCGACTGGATCTTGCCGGCGAGCCCGACCACGGCGTCGATGTCGACGTCGTTCACGGCGGACGTGGGGGCGGGGGCGGTGGTCATGACGGTGCTCCTGATCTCGATACTGGATATTTCCGATCAACTTAGTCATCTATTGCGTTCGGGCAACCCGATTTCCCCGACGGGACGCGACGGCGACCCGTCTGGAACACTCGGGGCCATGGCCAACGAGACCTTCGTCATCGAGTCGACCCTCTCCCCCGACGCGGCCTACGAGCGGCTCGTCGACCTGTCCCGCGTGACCGAATGGGACCACGGGATCCTCGAGTGCGCCTTGGCCGACGGGACCCCCGGCACGGTGGGCGCCCGCTATGAGCTGTCGGTCACCGGGTTCGACGGCGAGCCGACCACGGCCTTCTACGAACTCACCGCGGTCACACCGGATCGGGGGTTCACGATGGTGGGCACGAATCCCGAGTTCCGGGCCGACGACACCGTGACGATCGAGGCGGCGGACGGCGGCTGCCGGGTCACCTACGACGCGGGGCTCGTCCTCACCGGCGAGGCGCCACCGCTCACCGAGGCCCAGCTCGACAAGCTGTTCGCGTCGATCGTCGCCGTGCCGGCCGCCGGCCTCCGCCGGTTCCTCAACCCCTGAGCCGCACCGGGACTCAGACGATCTCGGCCTCGTCGTAGTCGAGGATCCGACGGAACCCGAGGGCCTCGTAGACCGTGATCGCCGCCACGTTGTCGGCGGCGACGTTGAGTCCGATCGTGTCGACCCGACCGGCGAGCCGACCGATCACCCCCCGGGTGACGGCTCGCCCGAGACCCCGCCCGCGTGCATCGGGGCGGACGTAGACCGAGCCGATGGCGGCCAGCCGCTTCGCCTCGGACACGACATGCGTGCCGGCCACCGCGACGAGCCCACCATCGGGGCCTCGCACGCCCACGAAGGTGTCGTCGTCGAGCATCGACGGGACGAAGAACGCGGCGCCGGGGTCGGTGTCGTAGAGCCCGGCGACCTCCGGGAGATCCGCCGTCGACAACGGCTCGATGGATGCGATCCCGCCGGCGCCGATCGCCTCGATCGGGCCGTCGAGTCGGTAGCGATGGTGGGGGCCGCTCCAGGCCACGGGGCGGACGGCCGAGACCGCCGCGGCCAGTCCGGTCGGCCCGGTGATCAGGAGCCCGCCGGGCAGCGTCGGCACGAAGTCGGCCAGCAGGCGGGTCGAACCGTCCGGGTCTCGGGTCGACACGGCATACGCCGTGAGCAACACACCCGGTGTGTCGGCGACGAGCCCCACGACGGCGTCGCCGCGCCGATACCACCGGCTGAGCGGCCACCACGGCGGCTCGAGGTCGACCAGCGCGTAGAGATGGGCGGCCGGCGCATCGGCGAAGAACTCCGCCAACTCCTCGGGGGCGGCGACGATCCGGGCGCCGGCGGGCACCGGCGGCGCCCACGCATCGCCCGGATGGGTCACAGGCGTCCGGCCTCGGTCACCCGCTGGAGGAACTGCCGGGTGCGTTCGTGCTGCGGATCGCCGAACAACCGGTCGGGCGGAGCCGCTTCGAGGACGCGCCCCTCGTGGAGGAAACAGACCCGATGCGCCACGTCGCGGGCGAAGCCCATCTCGTGGGTGGCCAGCACCATGGTGAGCCCGCGGTCGGCGAGCTCCCGGATGACACCGAGCACCTCACCGACGAGTTCGGGGTCGAGCGCGGAGGTCACCTCGTCGAGCAGGAGGATCTCGGGGTCGGTCATGAGCGCCCGCACGATCGCGGCCCGCTGGTTCTGACCACCGGAGATCCGGTTGGGGTACTCGTCGACCTTGTCGCCGAGCCCGAACCGGTCGAGCAGCTCCCGGGCCTGGGCTTCGGCGTCGGCCCGGTCCCGCCGTTGGGCTCGCCGCGCCCCGAGGGTCACGTTGTCGAGCACGGTCATGTGGGGGAAGAGGTTGAAGCTCTGGAACACGATGCCGATCCGGCGGCGCACGGCGTTGGCGTCGATGCCCGGCGAGGTGATCGCCTCGCCGTCGAGGTGGATCGCGCCGGCGTCGATGGGGTCGAGCAGATCGACACAACGCAACAGCGTCGACTTGCCACAACCGCTCGGCCCGATCAGGCACACGACCTCGTGGTCGTCGATCGACAGGCTCATCCCGTCGAGCACCGTCCGCTCGCCGTACCGCTTGTGCACGTCGAGCAGCTCGAGCTTGGGTGTCGGGGCGTCGCTCATCACACCTGGGCCTGGGATCGGAGTCGACGGTCGCGGGCGGTGAACCAGTCGACGTAGCGGGTGAGCGGGATGCTGACCGCGAGGAACAGCACGGTCGCCACGAGGAACGGCGTGTAGTTGAACGTCCGACTCGTGATGATCTGCGCCTCCCGGGTGGCGTCACGCACACCGAGCACGGAGATCAGGGCGACGTCCTTCTGCAGGCTCACGACGGTGTTCATGAGCGCCGGCACGACGTTGCGGACGGCCTGGGGCAGGATCGCGAACCGCAATGCCTGCATCTGGGTGAGCCCGAGCGACCGGGCCGACGAACGTTGGCTCTCGGGCACGGCGTCGATGCCGGAGCGGTAGATCTCGGCGGTGTAGGCCGAGTACGACAGCGTCAGTGCGGCGAGGCCCCAGAACGTGGCGCTGGTCGGCAGCCCGGAGATCTGCAGCGCGGGCACCCCGAAGCCGAGCAGCAGGATCAACAGGATCAGCGGCACACCGCGGAACACGTCGGTGTAGACGACCGACAGCAGCCGGATCGGCGCGAAGGCCGGGCCCCGCAGGCTCCGCATCACCGCCACGACCATGGCGACGACGGGGATGAGCAGCATCGACCAGAAGAACAGCTGCACGTTGAGCCAGAACCCGCCGAGGACGTCGGGCCAGGCCTCGACGAAGTCCTCGCCGTTGAAGAACTGGCTCCGGACCCTGGGCCAGTTCGGGGAATTGACGACGGCGAGGATCGCCCCGCCGAAGAAGACCACGGTGGAGACGACGGCGATCACGCCGGCCCGCGCTCCCTCCTGTCGGAAGAAGCCGGACAGTGCCGACTCGCGAGCCGGCGCGATCGTGCGCTCGTCGTCCACCGTGGTCGGTGATTCGCTCAGTTGCTGAGGCTCGGGACGTTGCCGCCCTGGTTGAGCCAGGCGTCCTCGAAGGACTCGATCGAGCCGTTGTCACGCAGGGTCGCGAGCGCCGCGTTCACACACGACACGAGCGGGTTGCCCTCTTCGAACAACATGCCGAGCTCCTCGGGAGCACCGTCGGTCCGGGGCAGGACACCGATGATCGAGGCATCGGTGATCTCCACGGCGGTGATGAAGTAGGCGGTGGGCACGTCGAACACGATCGCATCGACCTGGCCGGCGTCGAACGCCGCCTTGGCCGCGGCGTTGTCGTCGTAGACCTGCACGTCGCTGTTCGGCGAGATGACCGACTCGGCGTAGTCGAGGCTGGTCGTGCCGAGCGCGGCGCCGATGCGGACATCGGCGAGATCGGCGATCGACGAGGCACCGGCGGCGGGGCTGTCGGCCGCACCGATGATGGCCTGCTCGACCTGGTAGTAGCCGTCGGAGAAGTCGACGACCTCGTCGCGCTCCTCGGTGATCGAGTACTGCTGGATGTTGAAGTCCCAGTCCTTCTCACCCGGGGCGA
>JAHDBV010000041.1 GCA_020630195.1 Acidimicrobiales bacterium | reverse complement strand
AGGCCAAGGAGGGCGTGAAGATCAAGGACGAGCAGCAGACGCTCGCCACGGTCACGCTGCAGAACTACTTCCGCATGTACGACAAGCTCGCCGGCATGACCGGTACGGCCCAGTCGGACGCGGTCGAACTCGAGAACACCTACGGCCTGGCCGTGGTGCAGGTGCCGACCAACCGTCCGATCCAGCGCATCGACCAGCCCGACCTCGTCTACAAGACCGAGTCGGGCAAGTTCGGCGCCGTCGTCGACGACATCCTCGAACGCCGCGAACGTGGTCAGCCCGTGCTCGTCGGTACCGCCTCGGTCGAGAAATCCGAGACGCTCGCGAAGGCGCTCGATGCCGCGCACATCCCCCACAAGGTCCTGAACGCGAAGCAGCACGCGTCCGAGGCCGACGTCGTGGCCCAGGCCGGTCGCCCCGGCATGGTCACCGTGGCCACCAACATGGCCGGTCGAGGCGTCGACATCCTGCTCGGTGGCAATCCCGAGAAGCTCGCCGACCGTGACACCCGTGCCGAAGGGCTCGATCCCGAGGACGGCGAGGAGGGCACCGCCTACTTCCAGGCCCGTCTCGCCCACTGGTCGCCGATCTGTGCCGACGAGGGCGACCGGGTCCGTGAGAGCGGCGGCCTCTACGTGCTCGCCACCGAGCGTCACGAGTCGCGCCGCATCGACGATCAGCTCCGTGGCCGTGCCGGCCGCCAGGGCGACCCGGGTGAGTCCCGCTTCTTCCTGTCCCTCGAGGACGATCTCATGCGCATCTTCGCCACCGGGGCGATGAGCTGGGTCATGGATCGGGCGATGCCCGACGACGTCCCGATCGAGTCGAAGGCGGTCACCAAGTCGGTCGAGCGGGCCCAGACCACCGTCGAGCAGCGCAACGCCGAGACGCGGAAGAACGTGCTGAAGTACGACGAGGTGCTCAACGAGCAGCGCAAGGTGATCTACGCCCGTCGCCAGCAGATCATGAACGACGGCGACATGCGCGAGAGCAGCCTCGACGCCATCGAGACCGTCGCCCAGCTCCTCGTCGATGTCCACTGTGTCGAGAAGCTCGACGACACCTGGGACCTCGACGCCCTGTACAGCGAGCTGACCCAGCACTGGAAGACCGGCCTCGAGCGGGACGATCTCGACGCCATCCGTGACCGTGCGGCACTCGCCGAGGCGATCACCACGGATGGCCACGCCCGCTACGCCGAGCGTGAGGCCGACATCGGCGCCGACATCCTCCGCCAGGTCGAGCGACAGATCCTGCTCGAACTGATCGATCAGCGCTGGCGGGAACACCTCACCGAGATGGACGGCCTGCGCGACGGCATCAGCCTGCGTTCGGTCGCCAACCGCGACCCACTCGTCGAGTGGCAGCGCGAGGGCTTCGAGCTCTTCGGCGGGATGATGGCGGCGCTCGACGCCGACTACGTCAAGTACGTGATGCACGCGCAGGTGACGGTGGAACAGCCGGCCGCACCGGCCCCCGACGCGACCGCCGCTGCTGCGCCGGCCCCCGACGTGGTCGAGGCGGACGCGACGAAGGCCCCGGCGGCCCCGAGCCCGAGCGCCCAGCCGGCGCCGAGCGCCCAGCCCGCAACCGCACCCGCGGCCCGGGCGGCGGATGCCACGGCGGCGGCCGGACTGGCCGCCCCCGTGGTCGAGTCGACCACGACGTCCGACGAGGTCGTCGAGCCGACCGAGACCGGTCGGCCGGAGACGGTCGTGAACGACGAGTGGGCCAACACGGGACGGAACCAGCCGTGCCCGTGTGGGAGCGGTCGCAAGTTCAAGCAGTGCCACGGCAAGTGAGGGACCGAGACGATGGCTGATCGATCCGACGATGTCGCGCGCCTGCGCGGCGAGCTGGCCGAGGCCGCGGTCTATCTCCGGGTGGACGAGCAACGCGCCCGTCTGCCCCAACTCGAAGCCGAGATGGGCCGCCCCGACCTCTGGGACGATGCCGAGCGGGCCCGCGAGGTCCAGACCGAGTTCTCCGGTGTCCGGGACGACCTCGACACCTACGACCGGTTGTCGTCCGAGATCGACGACGTCGAGACACTCCTCGAACTCGGTGCGGAGGAGGACGACGCATCGCTCGAGGCCGAGGCCGGCGAGCTGATCTCGAAACTGACCCGTGAGTTCTCCGAGCTCGAGCTCCGGGCGCTGTTCACCGGCGAGTACGACGAGGGCGACGCCGTGTGCGAGGTCCACTCCGGGGCGGGCGGCACCGACTCCCAGGACTGGGCCGAGATGCTCTACAACATGTATCGGAAGTGGGCCCAGGGCCGCGGCTTCTCGATCGAGGTGTTGGAGGCCCAGGAAGGTGCCGAGGCCGGGCTCACCACCGTGGCCTTCATCATCCGTGGCCGATACGCCTACGGCTGGCTCCGCGCCGAGCGAGGCGTGCACCGCCTCGTGCGGATCTCCCCGTTCGACGCCCAGGCCCGCCGCCACACGGCGTTCGCGTCGTTCGGTGTGGTCCCGTGGATCGAGGACGCCACCGATCAGGTCGACATCGACGAGAAGGACCTCCGGATCGACACGTTCCGTTCGTCCGGCGCGGGTGGTCAGCACGTGAACACGACCGATTCGGCCGTGCGCATCACCCATCTGCCCACCGGGATCGTCGTGTCGTGCCAGAACGAACGATCCCAGCACCAGAACAAGGACCGGGCGATGCAGATGCTCGCCATCCAGTTGGTGGAGAAGCAGCGTCGCGATCGTGAAGACCAGCTGGCCGCCGAGGCGGGCGACTCCAAGAAGGTCGACTTCGGATCCCAGATCCGTTCCTATGTGTTGCAGCCCTATCAGCAGGTGAAGGACGAGCGCTCCGGGCACACCTCCGGCAATCCCGAGGGTGTGCTCGACGGCGACGTGTCCCCGTTCATGGAGGCCTGGCTGCGTTGGCAACGTGCCGGGTCGCCCGCCTGATCGCACCCACCGGCCCGCATCGCCCACGGTCCGGTCGTCCCGGCGTCCCCGATGCGGGTCGTCCGACCCACCCGTCCACTCACACCATGGGCCGAACGGCCGATGGTGACACGCTGGCCACCACCGTCCCCGCTACTCTTTCGGGGCCGGGCGGTGGCACGAGGTTGTCATGATCAAACTCGACGATGTCACCAAGACCTACAGCGGCGAGAACGTTGCCCTCCGCAGCGCCAACGCCGACATCACGAAGGGTGAATTCGTGTTCCTGGTCGGCCCGTCCGGGTCGGGCAAGTCGACCATGCTCCGACTCATGAACAAGTCGGAGGAGCCCGATTCCGGCCGCATCTTCGTCGCCGGCAAGGACATCGGGAAGCTGTCGAGCTGGAAGGTGCCGATGCTGCGACGCAACATCGGCTCGATCTTCCAGGACTACAAGCTGCTCCCGAACAAGACCGTGGCCGAGAACGTGTCGTTCGCCCTCGAGGTGATCGGCCGGCCCCGCTCGGTCATCAAGACCCAGGTCCCCCAGATCTGCGAGCTGGTCGGCCTCGGCGACAAGGCCGAGAAGTACCCCCATCAGCTGTCCGGTGGTGAGCAGCAGCGTGTCTCGATCGCCCGGGCGTTCGTGAACCGGCCGCTGATCCTCCTCGCGGACGAGCCCACCGGCAACCTCGACCCCCAGACCGCCATCGGCATCATGCGCCTGCTCGACCGGATCAACAAGACCGGTACGACGGTGGTGATGGCCACCCACGACGCCAAGATCGTGGACACCATGCAGCGTCGGGTCATCCAGCTCGACACCGGCAACATCGTGCGTGACGAGCGCGAAGCCACCTACGGCTGAGTCCACCCCGCACGAGCCCACCCCGCACCCCGGAGCCTCCTTCCCGCCATGGCCATCCGATTCGACTATCTCGCCAAAGAGACCGGCACCAACCTGGTCCGGAACCCCTCGTTGACCCTCGCCGCGGTGCTGACCGTGGCGGTGTCGTTGGCGTTGCTCGGGTTCTCGTTGATCTTCCGGGAAGGTGTCGGCCGGGTGTCCGACCGGTGGAGCGACGACGTCGAGTTCATCGTCTGGATGCGGCCGGACGCCAGCGACGAGCAGATCTCCGCCGTCGACCAGAAGCTCGCGGCCTCACCCCTCGTTGCCGACCACTCCTACGTGAACCGTGCGGCGACCTTCGCCGAGTTCGTGGAGTACTTCGAAGAGGTGCCCGAGGTCGTCCAGACCGTCGAACCCGAACAGCTGCCGACGAGTTATCGGGTCGTACCGACCCAGACCGATCTGTCCTTCGTGGACTCACTCGGGCAGGAGTACGAAGGCCAACCCGGGGTGAGTGAGGTCGTCTTCGCCGGCGACTTCATCAAACAGCTCAACGCGATCACCGGGCTCGCCATCAACGGCGTGACGATCGTGGCCGCCGTCGCGGCCGTGGCCGCGCTGTTGCTGATGTACAACACGATCCGCACCGCGGTGTTCGCGAGACGTCGAGAAGTCGAGGTGATGAAACTCGTGGGCGCGACGAACTGGTTCGTGCGTATCCCGTTCATGCTCGAGGGTCTCGTCCAGGGGCTCATCGGCGCCGGGGTGGCCGTGCTCGCCATGTTCGGTGTGAACCGGATGATCCGGGACAGCCGCGCCGCGGCCGAACTCGACTTCGTGAACAGCTTCGTGCTGCAACCGGCCGATCTCGGCCCGATCTCGTTGTGGCTGCTGTTGGCCGGTGCCGCCATCGGTGCGATCGGGTCCGGTTTCGCCGTGACCCGTTACCTCGACGCCTGATCCGTCCGGCCCCGTGGGCCGCGGGGACGACCGCTCAGGACTCAAGGCGGGCTCCGGAACTACCGTTTCTGGTGGGAGTCGGCGTTGTCGAGTCGTCTCGAGGTCACTCATGCCCCGCACCATCACCAGCAGGTTCTTCCGCCGGTTCGCACCGGTCGCGGCCGCGTTCGCCACGTTGTTCACTCTCGTCGCGGCCCCGCCCGCCTCGGCCGAACTCGTCGATCAGCCGACCACCTGGTGGGGTGTCGACGGGCTCGCCACGGGCACCCAGACCGACTCCATCCGGTCCGAGATCTTCGCGATCGAACAGGTCGGCGACCGGGTCTTCGTCGGTGGCCGCTTCCTCGACATCGCCCACGAGAACAACCGGTTCTCCCGTCCGTTCCTGGCCGCGTTCGACGCCACGACCGGCATCTGGGACGACACCTTCACCCCGGATCTGAACGGGGCGGTCTACGCCCTCGAAGCCGCACCCGACGGTTCGGCCCTGTTCGTCGGCGGCGAGTTCACCCAGGTGTTCGGGAACAACGTGCCGGCGCTCGTCTCGCTCGACCCCCAGACGGGTGCGATCTCGAACGGTTGGACCACCCGCCTCCAGGGCGGCAACCCGGCCAACGTGCGTGCGCTCGACCTCCAGGGCGACGACCTCTACATCGGTGGCTCGTTCAACACGATCGTCTCCGACGTCGGCACCGACAGCGTCTGGCGTGCCGCCCGCATCGACTGGCAGACCGGCGACCACGATCCGAACTGGCGTCCCGTCGTCCAGGGCGGCTCGGTCTGGGGCATCGCCGCCAGCCCCGACGCCGACCGTGTCTATCTCGCCGGGTACTTCACCACCGTCAACGGCGACGTCTCGATCGGTGGGTTCCACCCGCTGACCTCGTCGACCGGCGCCACGGTCACCGGTGTCCAGCCGTTCCAGGTGAACACGCTCAACGTGTCGCGCCAGTATCTCTACGACGTCGAGGTCGCCAACGGGATCGTGTGGGCCGTCGGCTCCGAGCACTTCGTGCAGGCGCTCAACGAGGCCGATCTGTCGCTGCGCTACTTCCACCTGTCCGATCCGAAGGGTGACTACCAGGATCTCGAGATCGTGGGTGACCGGGTCTACGCCGGCTGTCACTGCCGTCAGGACTCGACGCTCTACACCGGCACGGCGCCGATGTTCTTCCCCTTCAACGGCCAGGGCTTCTTCGACTCACAGCCCAACAGCTGGATCTCGGCCTTCGACGCCAACACGGGGCTCGCCATCGACGGCTTCGACTTCGACATCACGGCCTCGAGCGCCGGTGTGTGGGCCATCCACGGTGCGCCCGACGGGTGTGTCTGGATCGGTGGCGATCTCACCGGTACGGGCGGTCTCCCGCAGCACTCGATGACCCGGGTGTGTGATCCGGACCTCGTCGACGACGAACGCCCGACGACGCCGAGCGGGCTCACCGCCGCCTCGGCCGGCGGGGGCGACGTCGAACTCGAGTGGAACCCGTCCACCGACAACATCGGCGTGGCCGGCTATCGCATCTTCGACTCGGCCAACGATCTCGTGGCGACGTCGAACGGTGTGGCGACGAGCTTCACCCTCTCCGGGCTCACGATCGGCGAGACCTACACCTTCTACGTCAAGGCGTTCGACGCCGCCCAGAACTCGTCCTGGCGGACCAACCTCGCCTCGGTGACCGTCACCGCGGGTGCTCAGGATCTCGAGCGGCCGTCCACCCCGACGGGTCTCGGCATCGACGGCATCGGTTCCGGTTCGGTCTCACTCGCCTGGAACCCCTCGAACGACAACGTCGGCGTGGCCGGCTACAAGATCTTCGACGCCGCGACGAACACCGAGATCCTCGAGACCGGTCCGACCCCGTCGGCCACGGTCACGGGCCTCACCAACGGCCAGAACTACTCGTTCTACGTCAAGGCGTTCGACGCCGCCGGCAACACGTCGTGGCGGACGAACACCGTGTCGGCGACGCCGAGCGGCAACGCCGTCGACGTGGAGCGCCCGACGCCGCCGAAGGGCCTCCAGGGTGCGGCCACCGGCGCCACCACGGCCGAGCTGAGCTGGACGGCATCGACCGACGACGTCGGCGTGGTCGGGTACCGCGTCTTCGACGCCGCCACCGACACCGAGATCCTCGACGTCGCCGGGACCTCGGCCACCCTCACCGGCCTCACGCCGGGCTCGACCTCGACGTTCTACGTGAAGGCCTACGACGCCGCCGGCAACACGTCCTGGCGGTCGAACCTCCGGGCCGTCACCCAACCCTGACCCGACCGCAGCTCACGGCCCCCGTCACCTCGGTGCCGGGGGCCGTGGCGCGCCCGGGGCCGAACGTGGCGGGGTGTCGGGGATCTGTGACGCTCGACCGGCAGCGGCTACGTTGGTCGATCGGGACCAGCCATACGCCGTAAGGAGCCACCTGTGCGCATCATCGTCGACACCGACAAGTGTGAGGGACACAACCGCTGTTACTCACTCGCCCCCGACCTGATCGACGTCGACGACTACGGCTATGCGTCGGCCATCGGTGACGGCAACGTGCCGCCGGAGCTGGCCGATGCGGCCCGCCTCGCGGTGGACAACTGCCCCGAGTACGCCATCTCGATCGAGGAGTAGCCCGATGACCGACACCTCCGACGGCCTCGATTTCGCCGCCGCCACCACCGAACCGGTGGAGGACTGGGCCACCGACTACGACATCTTCGATCCCGACTACATCGCCGACCCGTTCCCGATCTGGGACGACCTCCGCGGTGGTTGCCCGGTCGCCCACACCGACCGTTGGCAGGGGTCGTGGCTGCCGACGAAGTACGACGACGTGGTGGCGCTCGCCCGCATGGTGCCCGAGCTCTCCTCGACCGACCCGATCGTGGTGAAGCCGCCGAGCGACGACACCGCGGATGCCAACGCCTACTCGACGGTGAACGCCCCGCCGATCTCGTCCGACCCGCCGGTCCACACCTGGTCGCGTCGGCTGATCCTCCCGGCGTTCTCGCCGAAGGCGACCGAGGCCCACGAGCCGTTCACCCGCCAGCTCTGCCAGGATCTGATCGCGCAGTTCATCGATCGTGGTGAGGTCGATGCCGCGGGCGAGTACGCCCAGCAGATCCCGCCCCGGGTCATCGCCCACCTGCTCGGGGTCGACCCCGAACGTGCCGACGATTTCGTCGAGTGGGTGAACGGGGTGCTCGGTGCCGGGCTCTCCCGTCCCGAGGTCCGGACCCACTACCGCGGCAAGATCCGCGAGTTCTTCATGGCCGAGATCGCCGATCGCAAGGCCAATCCGAAGGACGATCTGATCAGTGAGCTCCTCGCGGCCGAGATCGACGGTGAGCCGGTGCCCGACCTCCACGTGGCCGGCACCTGCAACCTGCTGCTGGTCGCCGGGATCGACACCACCTGGTCGTCGATCGGTGCGGCGTTGTGGCATCTCGCCACCCATTCCGACGATCGGCAGCTGCTGGTCGACGATCCGTCGAAGCTCGACAACGCCATCGAGGAACTGCTGCGGGCCTACGCCCCGGTGACGATGGCCCGTGTGGTCCAGGAACAGACCGAGTTCCAGGGCGTCACGTTCGAGCCCGGCGACAAGATCCTCATGAACTTCCCCGGCGCCAACCGTGATCCGGAGGCGTTCGAGAACGCCGACGTGGTCGACCTCGAGCGGCAGCGCAACCGTCACGTCGCGTTCGGCGTGGGCATCCACCGCTGTGCCGGCTCGAACCTGGCCCGGCTCGAGATGCAGGTCGCCATCGGTGAGTTCCTGAAGGCCATCCCGGAGTTCCACCTCGCCGAGGGTGCGAACGTCACCTGGGCCGGGGGTCAGGTCCGCGGGCCACGCAAGCTCCCCATCGTCTTCTGACCGACCCGGGCCGGTCGCCCCGGCGGCCGGCCCGGCGTCGTCAACCGAAGGCCACCCGGCCGAGCGCCACCAGCGCGCCACCGGCCGAGACCGTCAGGACCAACGGCCGGATCCGATCGTCGACCCGATGGCGGATGCGTGAGGCCACGCCGTAGCCGGCGAACACCGCGGGCCAGATCGACGCCCCGGTGGCGAAGCCGGCCCGATCGAGATGGCCGCCGAGGATCAGCCCGATGAGTGTGATCGGGATGCCGGCGGCGAACACGAACGACACCGTGGCCCGGATCTCCGGGCCCTTCGCGTGCTGGTAGAGCAGGGCGAGCGGCGGACCCCCGATGGAGACCGCCATGGCGAAGGTGCCCGACACCACCGCCGCGCCGGCCAGGGTCCCGTCGTTGCGGGGCACGGGTGGGGCCCAGACCGTGGCGGCGACGGCGATCAGCACGATCAATGCGGCGACCACGACGAGGGTGTCGCCACGGGCGACGGCCAGGAGCCCGAGGCCGACCAACGCGCCGAGGAACCGACCGGGGATGAGCCGCCAGAGGTCGTCGCGTCGGGCGGCGTGGCGTTCGGCCAGCGCGACGGGGATCACCAGCAGCATCGTCGCCACCGACAACGGCCCCGGCACGAGGTCGGGGGCGGCGATCAGCACCGCCGGTAGCGCCAGGACGACCATGCCGAAGCCGATGGTCGACTGCACGATGGCGCCGAGGAACATCGCGATCGACACCACCACCCAGGCGGTGACGCTGAGTTCGATCGGATCCGGCACCCGGGCACCCTACGGAGCGGCGACGGCGTCGGGTTCGCCGGTCTCACGGCCGGGTGAGGCGTCGATTCGCATTCGCCCGCGGCGCGGCCGAGGATGCGGACATGGCCGAGTACTCCGAGATCTCCTACGACGTCGACGGTGGGGTCGCCACCATCACCCTCGACCGCCCCGATCAGATGAACGCCTTCACGGCGACGATGATGACCGAGTTGATCTCGGCGTTCGACGAGGTCGACGCCGACGACGACGTCCGGGCCGTCATCGTGACGGGTGCCGGGCGGGCGTTCTGCGCCGGGGCCGACCTCTCCTCCGGTGGCGACACCTTCGACAACGAGGCCCGCGGCCGGGCCCCGTCTGATCCAGACGCGGTCCGCCGTGACGGTGGTGGTCGGGTGTCGCTGCGCATCTTCGACTGCACGAAGCCGGTGATCGCCGCCATCAACGGTCATGCCGTGGGGGTGGGCATCACGATGACCCTGCCGATGGACATCCGGATCGTGTCGGACCAGGCGAAGATCGGGTTCGTCTTCGCCCGCCGTGGCATCGTGCCGGAGGCCGCCTCGTCGTGGTTCCTGCCGCGGCTCGTCGGCATCTCGACCGCCGCCCGTTGGTGCTACACGGGTCGGGTCATGCCCTCCACGGAGGTCGCCGCCGCGGGCCTGGCCGAGCTCGCTCCGGCCGACGAGGTGTTGCCCCGGGCACAAGCGCTCGCCGCCGAGATCGCCACCCACGCGGCGCCGGTGTCGGTGGTGGCCACCCGGCGTCTCCTCTGGCGAGGTCTCACCTTCGACCATCCGATGCAGTCGCACCAGGCCGACTCCCGGGCCATCCAGGAGCTCGGTCGGATGGCCGATGCGCGGGAGGGCGTCACGAGCTTCCTCGAGAAGCGAGACCCCGAGTTCACCATGCGCCCGTCGACCGATCTGCCGGAACTCTTCCCCGACTGGACCGACCCCGAGTTCTCCTGAGGCGACGCCCGCTCAGCCGACGGGCGGCGGCAGCTCGTCCGGGGTGAGCCCGGCCAGCTCGGTGATGCGCTCCCACAACACCGCCGCCTTCTCCTCGGACACCTCGGTGTTCGGCAGGTAGGCGGTCGGTCGCGGTCGCCGATCGAGCCAGAAGTCGTTGGCCCCGATCGTCGAGGTCGGCTGGGCACACAACCACAGGATCGTGTCGGCGCCCTCGTCGGGGGTGCGGAGCAGCGGCTGCATGATCTTGTCGAACCCGGGCAGCGCGTCGGACACGCCCGGTGTCGCCGCCCAGCCCGGATGCATCGCGTGCACGGCGATGTCGGGGGCGAGGCGACGCGACCACTCGACACCGAGGGCGATCTGCATCCGCTTCGCCCGGGCGTACGCGATCGTGCCCTTGTACTCCCGCTCGTTGTTCAGGTCGGACAAGGACACTCCCTGGCTGTACATCCCGCCCGACGACACGGTGACGATGCGGGCATCGTCACCGGCCCGGAGGGCCGGCAGGGCGAGGGCCGTCATGAGGAACGGTGCGACGACGTGGCCGAGCAGGGTGCGCTCGATGCCATCGACCTCGGCGCGGTCGTTGTGGAGGGCACCGGCGTTGTGGACGAGGGCGTCGAGCGGCTCGCCGTCGGCGAGCTCGGCACCCGCCGTGCGGACCGAGGCGAGGTCCTCGAGATCGGCGACGACGGTGCGATGGTCGCCGGGCAGTTCGTCGACGAGCGCCTCGAGCTTGGCCGGGTTGCGGGCGATCAGTGTGAGATCGGCACCCTTCGTCGCCATCTCGATGGCCGCGGCGCGGCCGAGCCCACTCGTCGGTCCGGTGATCGCGATGCGACGGCCCGAGAGCTCGATGGGCTCCCAGTCGAAGACGCGCCGACGGATCGTGGGGCCGATCCGGGTGAAACTGGGGACGATGAGTCGGTCGAGCAGACCATCGGCGGTTGAGCGGATGTTCACGAAGGGTCCTCGAAGGGGGGATGCGGCCTGACCTCGACCGGCTGGAGTTGCTACGTTCGAACCGGGTTCGGGTGGGGAGCGTCGCCCCTCCTCACCCGGCCCACCCCGCCACCGCCGGGAACCGTCGCGGAGGTGCGGGCTACGGTGCCCATCATGGCGTCGAGCTCGATTCCCGTGTCCCATCCGGACCACGTGACATCCGTCTGGTTGGCCGAACGGCTGGGTGCGCCCGCCGGCTCACTCCGGGGCTTCGATGCCGCACCGATCGGCACCGGTCAGGTCGGCGAGAACATGCGCTACGTCCTCGACTGGGACGGCCACGACGGGCCGGACACGGTCGTCATCAAGTTCGCCGCGCTCGACGAGATGAGTCGCAACACGGGGATCGCCACCCGCTCCTACGAGCGGGAGGTGTGGTTCTACCAGCAGGTGGCGGGCACGATCGCCGCGCCCGTGCCGGTCGTGCACCACGCCGAGGTGATCGCCGGCACGGCCGAGATGGTCCTGCTGATGGAGGATCTCGCGCCGGGGGAGCAGGGTGACCAGCTGCTCGGGTGTGGCGAGGCCGACGCTCGCCTCGCGATGGAGGCGATCGCGGGGCTCCACGGTCCCCGCTGGAACGATCCGACCCTCGCCGACCTCGATTGGCTCGGACGCAACGACGCCGATGCGATCGAGCTCCGGGTCGGCCTCTACCAGGGGTGTCTGGCGGGTTTCGTCGATCGTTACGCGGATCGTCTCGATGACTCGGTGTTGGCCACCGCCGAGACGTTCGGCGGCCACCTCGACCGGTACTACGCCGACGGTGATGCACCGCTCACGCTGACGCACGGCGACTTCCGCCTCGACAACTGCCTGTTCCGGCGCGACGGCGCCGGGCGCCCGATCTCGGTCGTCGACTGGGGCGGTATCGGCCACGGGCGTCCGGGTGGCGACGTCGGGTACTTCCTGGGTGCCGGGCTCCAGCCCGACCTCGCCGCTGGACTCGAAGACGGTCTCGTGGAGCACTACCACGCCGCCCTGCTCGAGCACGGGGTCACCGGCTTCGGTCTCGACGAGTGCCGCGACGAGGTGCGGCGGGGTGCATGTAGCGGCCTCGCCATGGCCGTCATCGCCAGCCAGATCGTGCGTCAGGAGGAGCGGGGTGACGAGATGTTCTGCGTCATGGCCGAACGCCACGCCGCCCAGATGGAGCGACTCGACTCGTTCGGCGTCTTCTGACCTCTTGTCTCCGCCGGCTGGTCGGCGGAGACTGTGACCCATGGGTCACAACGTGTGGAGCGTCGAGCCGACGACGGTGCGTTTCGACGCGAGTGGGGTCGAGCTCGTCGGGCATCTCCGGATCCCCGACGGTGCCGGGGCCGCCGCGGCCGGGATCGTGCTCACGGGTCCGTTCACCGGGGTGAAGGACCAGGTGGCCGGCGACTACGCCGACCGGCTGGCCACCGCGGGGTTCGTCACCCTGGCGTTCGATCATCGGAACTTCGGTGAGTCCGGCGGCGACCGCCGCCAGCACGAGGACCCGGGTGGAAAGCTCGAGGACCTGCGGGCGGCCACCAGCTTCCTCTCCGCCCACGATGCCGTCGACGGCGGGCGGGTCGGGTGCGTCGGCATCTGCATGGGTGGCGGCTACGCGCTGAAGCACGCCGCCTTCGACCCACGCATCCGCGCCCTGGCCGTCGTGGCCGCCGCGTTCAACGACCCGAAGGCGATGCGATCCGGCATCGGCGCCGAGGGGTATCGATCGATGATGCACGAGTTCGCCCTGGTGGCCGCCGGTGAGCAGGCGACCGGCGACGTCGACATGATCCGGGCCGTCTCCGACGTCGAGGGCGAGGATGCGGCGATGCCGGGCGCCGAACCCTTCGAGTACTACGGGACGGAACGCTCCGCCTCCGCGGTCTGGCGCAACGACATGACCCGACTGTCGGTCCGTGAGCTGCTCACGTTCGACGCCGCCATCGGCGCCGACTTCCTGGCGCCGACGCCGGCGCTGTTCGTGCACGGCCGGACCGATGGGTTCTGCTCGCCCGAGGCGGCGAGCGACACCTTCGATCGGGTGACCGGGCCGAAGGAGTTCCTGTGGCTCGACACGACCAACCACATCGAGCTCTACGACAACCCGACCTTCGTCGATCCGGCCGTCGATCGGGTGGCCGACTGGATGCGTTCGAACCTCGCCTGAGCCCGTGTCAGGATGCGGGCCCGACGCACGAACGGAGCTCGACATGGGTGTTTCACTGGCCAAGGACTCGATCGATCTCGGGATCGTGATCACCGACTCGGAGGCGTCACTCGCCTTCTACGTCGGCCTGCTGGGGTTCGAACACGTCGCCGACACGCCGATGCCCATCGGTGGCGGCGGCACGATGCATCGGCTGATGTGTGGCACCTCACTCATCAAGTTGGTGAAGCTCGACACGGTGCCCGAGCCGGGGCCGCCCGGTGGCATCGTCGGTGCGACGGGCCTGCGCTACTTCACCATGATCGTCGACAACCTCGACGAGATCACGACGGCCGTGGCCGTCGCCGGCCACACGATCCACATCGATCGCGCCGAGGTGCGGCCGGGTGTGAGCATCACGATGTGCGCGGATCCCGACGGCAACTGGGTCGAGTTCGTCCAGACCGACGGCTGAGATGGCTGCCACCCACGTCGCGTTCCTGCGGGGCATGAACGTCGGCGGGCACCGCATCACGAACCCCGAACTCACCGACCACGTGGCGGCGCTGGGGTTCGGCGACGTCGCCACGTTCCAGGCGTCCGGCAACGTCGTGTTCGACGCGGGGACGTCCGCTCCGTCGGAGGTCGAAGCCCGCCTGGAGGACGGTCTCGCCGCCGCCCTCGGCTACGAGGTGCCGACCGTGGTCCGCTCGCTCGACCGGGTGGCCACCCTCGCCACCGCCGACCCGTTCGACGGATGGGTCGGCGACGGCACCGGCAAGCTGCAGGTGGCGGTCTGTCGCCCCGCCGTCGCCGCGGAGGTCGAGGCCCGGCTCCGGGCGATGCTGCCGCCCGGCGAACGCCTCGCCGTCGACGGTGCCGACGTGTTCTGGCAACCGGCCGCCGGCGTGCTCGATTCGACCTTCGATCCGCAGAAGGCGGCGACCCTCGTCGAGGTGTGGACGATGCGGACCCAGGGGACCCTGCAGCGTCTCGTGAAGAAGTTCGGCGGCTGACTCCGCCCGGCCCGGGCGTGCGGGCTCAGCTCCAGGGATAGGGCGAGTTCGAGACCGGGTGCAGTTCGCCCTCGGCGTAGCGGCCGTAGCGGAACGGATGCAGGAGCGACTGCGGTTCCCCGTCGACCTCGGCGGCGACGAGCTTGCCGACGCCGATCATCTTCCAGCCGTGGTTCGAGTCGGCGATGACGTGGCAGTTCTCGGCGAACGTGTCGAAGATCGGGAAGCTGTCGGGCGAGAAGCAGCCGAGGCCGCCGGTCTTCTCCCGCTTGATCAGGTGGGAGGTGCCCTCGAAGCGCTTGTGGCAGTGGGCGAGCGCCGCGGTCCAGGTCCGGTAGAAGTCGTCGCCGACGACGAAGTCGGGTGAGTCGGGGCCGTACGGATCGACCGCGACCTCGGCGGCCGGCTTGTCGACGATGTAGGGCACGTAGCCGCCCTGGATGCCGCCGAAGTGATCGTCGGGCTTGTAGTAGATGCCCCACGGGCCCTCGGTGACGAGCTCGCCGGCGTCGTCGAACAGTGGAGCGTCGGTGTCGACGTGGATCACCGGCGGCCGCTCGCCGGCGTCGGTGAGGAGCGTGTCGGGGTCGACCCCGAGGGTGCCTTCCTGGAGGGCCCAGTAGATCCAGGTGGGCCGCTCGTGCACGAGGCCGTCGGCGCCGAGGATCTTGGTCGTGGTGGGCAGGTCGAGCATGTCCCAGAACTTCGCCACCCACGGCCCGACCCCGACCACGACGTGGTCGCACTCGATCGTGCCCCGATCGGTGACGACGGCGTCGACGGCGTTGCCCGGGCGACGCAGCTCCTGCACCTCGACCCCGGCGTGGATCGCCACACCGAGGGCTTCGGCCTTGGCCCGCAGCCCGGCCAGTCCGGCCTTGTTGTGGCAGTAGCCGCCGCGCTTCTCGTGCAGCACCGAGGTGATGCCCTTCGCCTGCCAGTCGGAGAAGATCGCTTTCATGTAGGCGTCCGACTCGGCTGCGCCCTCGATGAAGACGGACTCGTAGCCGATCGCCTGCTGCTGCTCGTAGATCGAGCCGACGTCGGCCCGCATGCCTTCGTGGCTGATCTGCATGTAGCCGACCGGGTGGTAGTGGAAGGCCTCCGGGTCGGTCTCCCACACCCCGACCGAGTGGGCCATCAGCTCACGCATCGCGGGCTGGAAGTAGTTGTTGCGGACCACACCGCATGCGATGCCCGACGCCCCGGCGGCGGAGTCGGTCTTGTCGACGACGACGATGCCCTCGCCCGAGCCGCGGCGCTCGGCGAGGTGGAAGGCGGTGGAGAGGCCGTGGATGCCGGCGCCGATGATGACGGTGTCGGCGCTGGCGGGAAGCGTGCTCATGCGATGGCGTCCTGGGAGGTGAGGTCGATGGTGGGCGGGGTCGGATTGGGGCCGGTGCCGAGACGGTCGGCCGGTGCGGTGGGGTCGTCGCCGCCGGGCAGCTCGATCCCGGCGAGCGAGTCGAGCGTGAGGCAGTCGGCGAGCAGGTTCTGGAACCGGTGCAGTGGTTCCTCGAAGCGGGGAGCGAGCGGGCCGGCGGGCACGGCGCCACGGGTGAGTCCCCGCTGGGAGCGCTGGACGATGTCGATGTCCTCGTTGTTGACGTCGATCCAGAAGTCGAGCGTCGGGGCGACCGCCTCGGCGGTGGCGTCGGGGTTGTCCGGCGGCACGAGGAGCGTGCAGGTCTCCTTGGTGCGGCCCGGGGCCAATGGGTCGAGGCGCATGACCCACACGTGGTTCGGCAGCACCGACAACAACACGTTCGGGAAGATCGCCACGAAGCGGCCCGACACGGCGTCCGACTCGTCGAGCCAGCCGGCCGGTGGCATGGCCAGCCAGTCGTCGCGCTCGTCGCCCGAGACCGGTGTCGTGGTCTGGCCGCAGTAGGCCCCGTCGCCCTGGTAGCGGTAGTGATCGGCCACGCGGCTGACCTTGGCGAGCTCCGGGTGGACCCAGGTGAGGTGGTAGTACTCCTGGAAGTTCTCGCTGATCAGCTTCCAGTTGGCGTCGATCTCGAGCTCGGTCGAGGTGTGGCTCGTCCACTCGTCGAGTCGGTAGCCGGCCATGCGCTCGTCGAGATCGCCGAGCCACTCGAGCAGTGGTGGGGTGTCGTCGTCGGCGCAGGCGAACAGCAGCACACCCCATGTCTCCACCCGCACCGGCACGAGGCCGAGACGGTCGGCGTCGAAGTCGTCCCGGGGCACCTCGTCGAAGAACGGGTGCGACATGAGCGACCCGTCGAGCCGGTACCCCCAGCGGTGATAGGGGCAGCGGATGGTGCCGGCGATGTCGCAGTCGGTTTCGGCGAGTTCGGTGCCGCGGTGCCGGCACGAGTTCAGGAAGCCCCGCACCACGCCGTCGGTGTCCCGGGTGATGACGATCGACCGCGACCCGAGATCACGGACGAGGAGGCGTCCGGTGGTGGCCTCGTCGGCGATGCCGACACACACCCAGGCGCGTTCGAACACCCGGGCCTGTTCGGCCTCGAACATCGACTCGCTCGTGTAGGCGCCGGGGTGGAGGCCCGTGCTCGAGGTGAGCGGGGCGCGCGTGCCGGCCCAGGTGTCGGGGTCGGTCCAGTCGGGTGTCGTGTTCGTCATGGCGGTACTCGGGCGAGAGCTCGTGGGTGGGATGGTCAGGCGGCGGACCAGAACGGTTCGCCGGTGGGGGTGTGGCCGAGGTCGACCGAGGTGGCTCGGGCGGCGGCCCGGACCCGGTCGGCGACCCAGCGGGGCGATCCGGGGCCGACATCCGCGGCGCCGGGGAAGCGGTAGGTGGGGCCGTAGGTGTAGATCGCGGCGATGGCCCGGCCGTCGGTGTCGAGCACGGGGGCGGCGACCGACGAGAGCCCGTCGACGTACTCGCCGTGGGTCCACAGGGCCTCGCCGTCCCGCAGCCGACGGATGCGGGAGCGGATCTCGGCGGGCTGGGTGACGGTGTGTTCGCTGCACCGTTCGAGTTCCCGATCGAGATAGCCGTCGATCTCGGCATCGGTGGAGAAGGCGAGGGTGACGAGTCCGACCGAGCCGGCGTGCAGTGGCACGACGGTGCCGGTCCAGTCCTCGGCCCGGATCGGTTTCGTCGTGTCGATCTGGTCGATGGTGGTGGTGGTCCAGCCGTCGACGACGGTGAGGGCGACGGCTTCGCCGAGTTCGGCGGCGAGGCGTTCGAGGTGGGGGCGGGCGGCGACCGGTGCGGACGGTGCCGAGGCGCCCTCGACGAGCGCCCGGATGGCGGGACCGACGGTGTAGGTGCCGTCGTCGGCGCGGCGCACGGCGCCCTCCGCGTCGAGGGTGGCGAGCAACCGGGCGGCGGTGGAGGTGGCAAGCCCCGTGGTGTTCGCGACCTCGACCATCGTCGCCGGGCGGGCTGCGACGGCTCGCAGCACGGCGAGGGCTCGACTCACACTCCGGATCTCCGACACGGCCGCAGATTCCCACCGGTCGGGGCCCTCGTCAACCGTTCCCGTGGTGTGGGAACACGATGGTCCGTGTCGATGGAAGTGGACTCCCACACCACGGCGGCGCCACCTAGCCTCGGCGCCCATGAGCGGGACGGCGTCGACCAGCGCCCCGGGACGGCGCCTGATGCTCGGCGTCGACACCGGCGGGACCTACACCGACGCCGTCGTCTACGACGAGCTGGCCGACACGATCGTGGCCACGGCCAAGTCGCCCACCACGCACGACGACCTCGCCATCGGCATCGCCGGCGCGATCGACGCCGCCACCGACGCCGCGGGCATCGACCCCGCCGAACTCTCGCTCGTGTCGTTGTCGACCACCCTCGCCACCAACGCACTCGTCGAGGACAAGGGCCGGTCGGCCGGGATCGTGCTGATCGGCTTTGACGACCGGGCGCTCGACAAAGCCGGGCTCCGGGCCGCGCTCGGGCCGGGTGACGAGGCGATCGTGCTCGACGGCGGACACACCTCGATGGGGACCGAACGCACCCCGCTCGACGTCGACGCCCTCCGCGCCGCCGTGGCCGCCGCCCCCGACTCGATCGACGCCTGGGCCGTGACGGCGCAGTTCTCGGTCCGGAACCCCGCACACGAGGACCTCGCCCGAGCGGTGATCACCGAGGTCACGGGCGCCCCGGTCACGGTGTCGCACCGACTGTCGAGTCGACTCAACGGCCCGAAGCGTGCTCTCACCGCACTCCTCAACGCCCGCCTGATCGCGGTGACCGCGGAGCTGGTCGACACGACCGAACGACTGCTCGCCGAGCGGGGGGTGACCGCACCCGTGACCGTCGTGCGGGGCGACGGCTCACTCGTCGCGGCCGACTTCGTCCGGGAACGACCGGTCGAGACGATCCTCTCGGGACCGGCCGCCTCCGTGGTGGGCGCGAACCACCTGGCCGGTCTGCGTGATGCCGTGATCTCCGACATGGGCGGCACGACCACCGACATCGCGGTGATCCGCGACGGGATGCCCCTCATCTCGCCCGACGGTGCCACGGTGGGCGGGCACCGCACGATGGTGACGGCCGTCGACATGCGGACCCACGGGCTCGGCGGTGACAGTCAGGTGGCCCTGCCGATCGAGGCGGTCGGCCCCGCGATCACGCTCGGGCCTCGCCGGGTGATCCCGATCGCCCACCTCGCCATCCGGGAGCCGGATGTCGTGCACGCCGCCCTCGACGCGCAACTGGCCGACGAACTGTCGCGTGAGACCGACGGCCAGTTCGTGGTCGCCGCCCGCCTGCCCGACGGGTTCGAACCGGATCGGAACGAGGCGGAGATCCTCGGTCGACTCGGCGACGGCATCGAGACCCTCACCGAGGTGGCCGGCTCCGCCATCCGGGCCCGGGTGCTGCAGCGGATGATCGGCCAGGGCCTCGTGCGCCTCGCCGCGTTCACCCCCACCGACGCCGCCCACACCCTCGGCCTCCAGGCCACCCACGACGGTGATGCCGCCCGCAAGGCGGCCGCGCTGTTCGGCCGTCGTTACGACGCCAAGGGTGAACAGATCAGCGACGGCCCCGAGGCGATCTCACGTGTCGTCGTCGACCGGACGGTGCGGCGCTCGGCCGAGCTCGTCCTCGGGGCGGTGTTCGCCCACGACGGGCTGCCACCCACCGAGGTCGACGGCCCGGTGGTCCAGGCGGCGCTCGACCGCCGCACCGGCGGGGCGATCCCACGCCTGTCCCTCGCCACCTCGGTGGTGGGGCTCGGCGCCCCGGCCGCCACCTACTACGACGCGGTGGGCGAGACGCTCGATGCCGCCGTCGTGGTGCCGACCCATGCCGAGGTCGCCAACGCCGTCGGTGCGGTGGTCGGTCGGATCCGGGTGGTCTCGGAGGTCACGGTCTCCTCGCCCGAGCGCAACCAGTTCGTGGTCCACACCGGCGACGGTGTGCGGGTCGGCGACGTCGATGCGGCCCGCGAGGCGGCCCGTGCGGCCGCGGCCGAGCGGCTCGAGGCCGACATGACCGCGGCCGGTGCCGACGGATTCGAGACGACCGAGGTGTGGGACGAGACGACCGCCGTGGTCGACGGTGCCGTGGTGTTCGTCGAGGGTGTGCTGCGCCTGACCGGTGTGGGCCGACCCCGCCTCCGCTGAGGTCGGCCTCAGCTGCCGAAGACGATCCCGGGGATCTCGGCGAGGTCGGTGATCTCGTGGGTGACCGGGGGCGCATCGGCCGGGCGTTCGGCGCCGTGTCGGTTGAACCAGATCGAGTCGATCCCGGCGTTGGCGGCACCGGCGATGTCGCTCGTCAGGCTGTCGCCGATCATCACGAGGCCGTCACGGTCGGCGCCGAGCTCGAGCTCGGCGGTGATGTGGTCGAAGATCGCCGGTGCCGGCTTCGAGAGGCCGAGTTCGCCCGAGATCGCGACGGCGGCGAAGTCGGGATCGAGGTCGAGTCGCACGAGTCGTCGACGCTGCACGATCCCGATCCCGTTCGTCACCAGCCCGAGGGTGACGTGGGGGAGGAGTGCGTCGAGCATGGTGCGGGCGCCGGGGTAGAGCTCCCCGAACGAGGCGAGTCCGTCGACGAAGCGTTCGGCCATCGCGGCCGGGTCGGCGTCGAGTCCGACGGCGTCGGTGAACTCGGCGAAGCGTCGGACCTTCACCTCGTTGGGTGAGAGCTCGCCCCGCTCCACGGCTCGCCAGAGTTCGCCGTTGATCCGGCGATAGGTGGCGAAGTGTGGGTCGGGGTCGGCGAGACCGGATCGCTCACACGTGTGGCGATAGGCCAGGCGTTCCGATTCGTCGGAGTCGAGCAGGGTGTGGTCGAGGTCGAACAACACCACGGGATACCGGGCCATGGGGAGAGTCTGCCGCCACCGCGGCCTCGGGTCGCCCGTTGCCCGGACGCCGTCCCCGCGATTGACTGGCCGCCGATGCGTTCGACGACCCGCACGCCGGACCGCTCCCGCCCGCCCCGCCGTCCCCGCTCGCCGAAGCGTGGCTGGCGCCTCGTGCGCGGGATGACGGCCACCGTCCTCGTGATGGTGTCGGTCGTGCTCGGTGGCGTGTCGGAGCTGGAGCTCGCCGAGTCGATCCCGCCCTCGACGTCGTCGGAGGCGGTGGCGCCGTCCACGACCGTCGCGGATGCCCGCCCGCCCGCGATCACGACGCCGACCACGGAGGCCGAGATCGACGTGGTGTCGGTGGCGGCGGCCGTGTTGTCGTCACCGTCGTCGGTGGCGATGGCGTCATCGACCGAACCCGAGACGCTGCTCGCCATGGCCGTGTCCCGGGTGACCGCTCCCGACCTCGGCATCGTGGAGGCCGCCCCCGAAGGCCCGGTCGCCAACGTCGGCGTGATGGGGGAGGACGGCCGCGTGATCCGGGTGCACGTCGCCGTGGAGGACGGGCTCGGGATCGACGAGACCGAGGCCCGTCGTGAGGTGGCTCGCATCCTCGGTGACGACCGGGGCTGGACGGCGTCGGGCGCCGTGCGATTCGAACTCGTCGATGAGACGGCCGTTGCGGATGCCCGCCTGCTGATCGCCTCACCCGCCACCGTCGATCGTCGCTGTGCCCCGCTCCAGACCGTGGGTCGCCTGTCGTGTCGCAACGGGTCGGGGCTCAACATCAACGCCGACCGGTGGCTCGGGGCCACCAGTTTCTGGGACCGCGACATCGCGGAGTACCGGGCGTATGTCGTCAACCACGAGATGGGCCATCTGCTCGGCCACGGCCACGTCTGGTGTGCCGCCGAGGGTGAGCCCGCCCCCGTGATGCAGCAGCAGACGAAGGGCCTGGCGGGCTGCACGGGCAACGGCTGGCCGTTCCTCGACGGCTGAGCCGACCAACCCCGAAACCCGACCGGGGTCGTTCCCGGGGACCACTACGGTCGGGCCCATGGACACCGACGAGCCGTTGATCCGCGCCCGGGGGCTCGAGAAGCGGTTCGGTGATTTCGAGGCCGTGAAGGGCATCGACTTCGACGTGCACCGGGGCGAGTCGTTCGGGTTCCTCGGTCCGAACGGTGCGGGCAAGTCGTCGACGATGCGCATGGTCGGCGCGGTGTCACCCGTGACCGGTGGCGAGCTCCGCTTGTTCGGGCTCGATCCCGCCACCGACGGCAAGGCCATCCGGGCCCGGCTCGGGGTCGTGCCCCAGCAGGACCAGCTCGACGAGATGTTGAACGTCGAGGACAACCTCGTCATCTACGGGCGCTACTTCGACATCTCCTACGCCGAGTCCCGCGCACAGGCCCGCAAGCTGCTCGAGTTCGTGCAGCTGGAGGACCGGGCGACGAGCAAGATCATGCCGCTGTCCGGCGGCATGAAGCGTCGGGTGACGATCGCCCGGTCGTTGATGAACGACCCCGAGATCCTCCTGCTCGACGAGCCGACGACGGGTCTCGACCCGCAGGCCCGGCACGTTCTGTGGGACCGGCTCTATCGGCTGAAGCAGCAGGGCGTGACGCTCGTGCTGACCACGCACTACATGGACGAGGCCGAGCAGCTGTGCGACCGGCTCGTGATCATGGACGAGGGCCGGATCGTGGCCGAGGGTCCACCGGCCGAGCTGATCCGTGTCCACTCACCCCGTGAGGTGTTGGAGCTGCGGTACCCGGCGGGCGCCAACGCCGAGCAGGGACCGGCACTCGAGGGCATCGGAGCCCGCCAGGAGGTCCTGCCGGACCGGGTGCTGGTCTACGCCGACGACGGTGAGGCGGCGCTGTCGGAGGTGCATCGGCGTGGGGCGTCGCCCGAGTCGGCGCTCGTCCGACGCAGCTCGTTGGAGGACGTCTTCCTCCGCCTGACCGGCCGGACACTGGTCGAATGACGGCGACACTCCCGGAGCGCCGCTCCCTGCTCGGTCCCGCCGTCCGGGTCTTCGAGCACCACCTGCTCGTCTACCGACGGGTCTGGAAGTCGAACGTGCTCGGCTCGGTCATCCGACCGCTGCTCTACGTGCTCGGCATGGGGCTCGGGGTCGGGTCGCTCGTCGACGACGGGCCGCGTGCCGACACCGCGCTCGAAGGGCTCACCTACTTCGAGTTCTTCGCCCCGGCGATCATGGCGACGACCGCGATGCAGATCCTGACGAACGACGCCCTCTGGCCGATCCGTGGCGGCTTCGTCTGGTTCGGCACGTATCACAACCAGCGGGCGACGCCGATCGACGCCGGTGACGTCGTGACCGGTGTGCTCCTCTGGCATCTCGCCAAGGGCGTGCTGTCGGCCGGTGGTGTGGCGGTCGTCTTGCTGCTGTTCGACGGGACCCGGACGGCGGCGCTTCTGCCGGCGGTCGTGTTCGCGGCCTTCGCCGGCATCGCCTACTCCGCGCCGCTCATCGCCTTCTCCGCCTCCCGGGAGACCGACCTCGCGTATCCGAACATCCAACGGTTCGTCATCGTCCCGATGTTCCTGTTCAGCGGCGCGTTCTATCCGATCGATCAGCTGCCGGGCTGGATGCAGACAGTCACCCGGCTCACGCCGATCTGGCACGGAGTCGAGTTGTGTCGGGGTGTGGTGCACGGCTCGCTCGAGTTCGTGAACGGTGCCGGGCACCTCGCGTATCTGCTGGTCTGGCTCGTGGTCGGCTACGTGCTGAGCCGCCGGGTCTTCACCGCGAAGTTGGGGGTGTGAGATGACGACCGCGTCGACTCGCCCTCGTGCGACCAACGCCCAGCGGGCCTTCCCGTTGACGGCGATGCTGCTGCCGCCTGCCTTGCGTCAGGCACATCGTCCGTTCCGGATCCTCGAGCGTCACTGGTTCGTGGGGAAGACCTCGTTCATCTGGATCATCCTCGGTGGCTTCTTCGAGCCCTTCTTCTTCCTGATCTCGACCGATCTGGGCTTCGGCGGTTTGATCGACGACATCGAGGTGGGTGGCACGTTGGTGCCCTACGTCGAGTTCGTGGCGCCGGCGTTGCTCGCCGCCTCGGCGATGAACGGGGCGATGTACGAGACGATGAACGTCTTCTTCCGCATCAACTTCGACAAGACCTACGAGTCGATGCTCGCGACGCCCGTGACCGTCGGCGACGTGGTGATCGGCGACGTGTTGTGGGCGACGCTGCGGGGCGCCATCTACTCGGTCGCCTTCATGGCCGTGATGGTGGCGATGGGCATGACATCGTCGTGGTGGGGCGTGCTGATGCTGCCCGGATCGATCGTGATCGCCCTGGCGTTCGGTGGGGTGGGCTTGACGGCCGCGACGATGCTGCGCTCGATCGAGGACTTCGAATACGTGCCCACCGCGTCGTTGCCGCTGTTCCTGTTCTCGGCCACGTTCTTCCCGGTCTCGGCCTATGGCGACCTCGGGTGGATCGTGAACCTGAGCCCGCTCTACCACGGGGTGGCGTTGCTACGGGCGTTGAACCTCGGGCAGCTCTCGTGGGGTCTGCTCGGCCACGTCGCCGTGCTGCTGGCGATCGCCGTGGTGGGTGTGAGCGTGGCGGCCCGACGGATCGAACGGACGCTGCTGACCTGAGCGCCACCCGACGGTCCGCGTGGGCGCGGCGGCCGCCGGTCAGGTGCCCTCGAGTCGGTCCCAGCGGTCGCACCCCGTCGAGATCGACGCACACGAGATCTCCTCGCAGGCCCGCGGTTCGTCGGTGACGCGCACCTCGGCGCGCACGAGCTCGCCGGCCCGGCTCGCGAAGAGGAACAGTTCGGTCTGTCCCAAGCCGGCCGCATCACTGCGGAGACACTCGACCCGCAGGTCGTCACGGAGGGGGAGCAGGGTGCCCGAGTCCACCCATCCGGCGGCCTCGAGTCGAGCGGTCTCGAGGGCGAGGTCGGTGCTGAGTCCTCCGAGCGCAGCGGCGTAGACGCCACGGACACACCCGGCGTCGGCGACGCTGAGCCCGTCCGGGAGGCCGAGGCCGGACGGGTCGTTCAGTGGCGCCCGGTCGAGGTCGGTGAACTCGGAGCAGTCGCCGAAGGTCTCCCGGCCCGTGAACCAGACGGCGAGTGCGAACAGGGCGATGCAGACGCCGATGACGGTGCCGCGCCGGAGCCAGACCATGCCGAGCCGTCCGAGCCACTGCAGGGCGTCGTCGATGGATTCCCGAGTCGTCGCCATCGCTCGGAAGTGTGCCCGGTGATCCCTGGATGTTCAGCCGGCGGAGAGGTCGAGCCGCATGCGCTGCTCGTTCTTGCACGGATCGGATGGCAACGGTTGGAAGTCGTCGAGCTCGACGAAGCCGCAGCGGCGGTAGAGGGCGGCAGCCCGGTCGTTGCCGATCGTGACCCAGAGATGCAGCTCATGGGCGCCGGTGGCTCGGGCCCAGTCGGCGACGGTCTCCACCAGATCCGAGGCGACCCCGGTTCCCCGAGCGTCGGGCGCGACCCACATCGAGACGAGCTCGGGAGCGCCATCGTCGCCGTCGGGCCGGTAGCCGCCCACCAGGCCGACCCAGTCGCCCGCGGCGGTCTCGGCGACGAGTGTGATGCTGCCGGCCCCGCCCTCGGCCGCCCGTGTGGCCCGGTCGTGCCAGAGCTCGTCGGGATACGCCGACTCCTCGGCATGGGTCCGGCCGAACGCCGAGGGTGTGTCGAGCAGGGCCGAGAGGCGCAGCTGCTTGAGGCGCAACCCCTCGTCGGCCCGAACACGTCGAATCGTCACGTCACTCGTCGCGGCCACGGCACGACGGTAGGAGCCGAACATCGCAGGCGCCGGGGAATTCGCGGAGCGATCAGACGCGTGCCCACGACGTCCGACCCCGGACCGACCATGCCGAGGCGGCGAGGTACACGGCGGCCGAGGCGGTCAACGCCGCCGTGATGCCGACGTCGCGGGCGAGCAGGCCGAGCACGATCCCACCGCTGATCTCACCGAGCGACTTCGACTGCCCGACGAAGGAGTGCACCGTCGCCCGATTGGCCCGGTCGGTGAAGTGGTTGGTCCAGCCGATGGTCGCCGTGGTGGCGACGCTGCGGGCCGTGCCGGCGCCGACCACACCGGCCATCGCGAGCCAGAGCCCATCGCCGCGGGCGAGCACGATCACGCCGATGGCCGTGATGGCGTGCACGACCGTCATCACCCCCACGAGCCGGACGCCGGCCATCGCCGAGCCTGCCGTGGCCAACACGCCCATCACGATCAACGACTGCGCCACGGTCGCCCCGCCGACGACGAGGGCCGGGTCGATCGTGTCCTGCAGGCCGACCTGATCGAGACGGGCGACCGAGAGCCGATCGACCGCCTCGCTCGCGAAGCCGGTGGCGATCGTCGCAACGAGCAGCACCCGCAGCCCGGGCCGCTTCGAGGCGGTCAGGCCCTCGCCGAGGAGTTGGCGGAAGCGGGTACCCGGCGAGACGTCGTGACGGACGAAGCCCGTCTCGGGCATGGAGAACCACAGGACCACACCCCACGCCAACAGCGCGCACCCGATCACGACGAGGGCCGTGGTCAGTCCGGCGAGGGCGGCGAGCACGGCGGTGGCGGCGACGCCGACGATCGAGCCGCCCGCCTCGTAGCGGCCGCGCCTCGGCAGCACGGCGTCGACGGCGTCGACCGAGCCCACCTCGTCGGTGAACCACGCCGTCTCGGCGCCGCTCCGGAACGTCGAGCCGAACGCCCAGACGGCTTGGGTGATCACGAGCAGGGCGAAGGTGTCGGCGAGGCCGGCCCCGGCGATCGCGAGCCCGCAGATCACGAAGCTGGCGATGACCGAGAGACGTCGACTCCGGAGGTCGGCGACCATGCCCGTCGGGATCTCGACGAGCAGGATCGTGATCTCCTTGGTCGTGCCGAGCAGCAGCAGCTGGAGCGGGTCGAGGCCGACATCGACGACGACCCGGAGGAAGAACAGCGTCCAGTAGCTCGACCAGCAGAGCTGCCAGACGAAACCCGACGACAGGAAGATCCGGAGCCGTGTCGGGTCGATCACGGGGGGTGTGCCGGTCACGACCCGAGTGTGGCGCGGCGAGGCAGCAGCTCGGTCCGCCGTTGCGTGCGACGATCGAGATCCGCAACGTCCGGGGCGTGGGCTACCAGATCCGGGCCGTTTGACGGCGCGGCGGGACCGATCCCGTCGCCGTTTCGTTCTTCGTTCGTGGGGGGTTGCCCATCTGCGCGTCATCGCAGGTCAGGGGCGCAAGCGGTCGGTGTCGTCGTGTCGATCTTCAGGCCGCAGTGGAGCCGAGTCCCAGGTGCAGCGCACCTGTTGCCGTCCGGGAATACGGGCAACGACCTAGGGGCCGCGGGGAACGCTCGAGCGCCCGGCAAGGGGGGAGCTTCTCGGCCTCGCCGGACCGCGACGACAACCCCGCAGCTCCAGCCACGACGACCGCCGCAGCGAGCCGCTAGGGGTAGAGGCGGACGCCAGCGAGGTGTTGCGGGTCGACGCAGGTGCTCGCCTGCCGGTTCAACACGGCGTCGAGCTTGTTGCCGGTTCCGGACGAGGTTCGGTCGATCGTGGCGGGGCGCCCGGGTTCAGTTGCCAAGTTCGCCTGCTTTGTCGACCACGATCTGCTGCCAGCCGGGGCATTGTCGGCTGATCTGGCGAACAACGGCGTCCCAGTCGTCAGTGGTGCGTTGGGCGGCCCTTAGCCACGAGCCGATCTCGATGAGGTTGGAGCCTTCGCCCTGGCCTAGAGCGCAGAACTGGTCGGCGAGTACTTCTGCTTCGGAGTCGGGGACGATCGGGTCGATGATCGCTGGGGTTTCGGTGGGGCGGAAGACGAACCAGGCGCCGACGGCGAGAACGATCACCGCGACCGCTGCGTACAGCGGCGTCCGGTTTCGCTGCCCAACGGAGTGAAGCGTCTGGGTCTGTCGGCCGTCGCGGGGTCTCGGTGGGAGCTCGTCGGGCGGGCGGGGCCGCGGGGTGTTCGCCCACTCGTTGCCGTCCCAGTAGTCCTCGGTCGGGCTGTGCTCGCTGGTGTAGTACCAGCCTGGCTCTGGGTTGGTGCTGTCGATCCTGGCCTCGTCAGCGGTCGGAGTGGCGGGGGTGCTCGGTCCTCGTGGTTGCCAGAGCCCCGCGGCCACAACGACGCCTGCGGCTGTGAGTGCAAGTGCGTAGGGACGGTCGAGCCAGAGCCAGATGTCGTTGAAGTCGCGCCAAGGGTCGATCAAGGTCACGCCGACAATCCACGCAAGGCAGGAAAGTGCCGCCGCTGAACCGCCTGCGACTGAGACTTTCCGGTTGCTCAGCACAGAGCCGACCAGAGCCACGCTCATGGCGACGATGTACGCATATGAGGTCCGGGTTTCTGTGGCCCGTCCATCGCCGAAGTCGCTCCAGCGGGTCCAGCCAGCGACGGTCGATGTTGCACCTACGAGTGCTGCCATCAGCGCAACAAGCCTTGGCGCGTTTGCCCAAGAGTCCTGTGGCCACTTCGGGCGCGGTCCATCACCTCGCCAGGCGAACGCAGCGATCGCCACCAGCGCAGAAGTGGCTCCCGCACCCGAGCCACGCAACTCGCCTCCGGCGTCGCCCAGCAGGTGCGATGTGCTTGCTGCAAGGGCCAACAGGGCGGCAGTAAGCCCAACTCTGTTGTGTCCGGCAACGGCCGCAGCGAGGACCAGAAGGGCGGATGCGATGAAGAACTCCCCCATGGGCGACTCGAAGGCAGCTAGGTCGAAGCGAGCAGACCAGGGAAGGGTCAGAACCAGGCTGAGTCCGGCGATGGCGGCAATCCCAGCTACGAGGTGACGAAGGCGCTGCGCTGGCATGGCGCGGATCGGCGAGGACTCCATCAGATCTCCGGCGGTTCGTGAACCGTGCACAGGTTCGGCCAGCGACAGTATTTGGGCAGCACAAGTCAACGCCTTCGCGATCCCCAAGGTGAGGTAGTCCGCAGATCGGTCGCAATACCGTCGGGGTGAACTGGCCTGGGTTTGGTGGAGGGTCCTGACCGCTCCTCGTTGCCCTCCCCGAAGGCCGAGAGCGCCGTCCACTGGCCGGCTGCTAGGGCGTTGGCATCCCCAAAACTGGAGAGAACTCGGTTCATTGGTGGCGCTTGACTGCGCGTCGAGCTCGAATCGGAGATGCGCTCGGACGAGCCCAAGCCATAGAGGAGGCCCGGATGAAGGTGAAGGATGTTGCGAAGGCGGAAGGTGTCGACGAGGACGATTTCGTCACATGGCTCAAGCGCTCCCGCTACAACATCTCGCCCGGCCTGCGCGGTTGGACCTTCGACGTGCCTGTTGACGCGAGATCAGCCGTCGAGGAGTTCAGAAGAGAAGCGGCAACTCTCCTCGAGAGGCGCAAGGCGCGACAGGCCGAGGCAGAGGCCGCCGAGGTCGCTGAGCGCGCTGCACGAGAAGAAGCCGAGGTGACGCGGGACGCCGCTATCGCTCAGATGCTTGTGACGACTGGGTTCGAGTTCCAGGGCCGAACGATCGTTCGCTACGGCGGCTATATCTCGGGCGATTGCGCCGTCCAGATCGATCGTGGCAAGGACAGCTTCCTTGGCAACCCAACGAATGTGGGCGCGGCCATGATGTCGTCGCTGAAGGAGATCCGGGAGCAGGCCATGCAGGACCTGCTCCACGCCGCCTACGCCGTCGGGTGTAACGCTGTGATTGGTATCGATTTCGATTACCTCCATCTGGACCCGCAAACGGCTAACTCGAGTGGCGGAACGACCTACTTTCCGTATGTCTTCGGCGTCACGGCGAATGGGACCGCCGTTGAGCTTGCGGTGGGGCCTGCCGGCTAGCGGCTGAGAGCTCGACGGCAGGCACCGGAGTGTCGGGGGAGCGGCCCGGTCTCGGCGGTCTTCCAGGTCGAGTCAGGCGGTGGTGAGGTCGGTGTGCCGCTGATCTGCTCGGGATGGCCAGTCGGTGTCGGGGATGACTCCGAGGGTGATGGTCGGGCGGATGTCGGTGTCGACGAGTTGGTGGACGTGGTCGACAGCGTCCCGGTGGCCGGCCCTGAGGCACGCGCCTGAGATTCCGGAGGTTGATCAGATCTCAAACGGGACGAACGGCTTGTCGTAGAGCTGA
The DNA here is from genome assembly GCA_020630195.1 of Acidimicrobiales bacterium. Lineage (GTDB taxonomy): Bacteria > Actinomycetota > Acidimicrobiia > Acidimicrobiales > SZUA-35 > JAHDBV01. The sequence goes on along the minus strand of JAHDBV010000041.1, from coordinate 7,770 downwards.
TGGCGAGGCCAGTTCTCGGACTCCGGCCTCACGACACCACCCCGAGACTCTGGAGGTCGAGGATCAGCCACGACCTGGTGTCGTGCTCGACATCCGACGCCACACCCTCCACCCGACACACCGCAGCGTCCGGCAGCACGATCTCGCTCGAGTACCGATGGTGATAGTGGCCATGCAGCAACAACTGCGAACGAGTGCCAACCGCTGCCTCGGTGATCAGATGACGATGAGCGAGGAGCTCGTCGGACTGGTTGGTGTCGGAGAGGGGGCCGTGGAGGTCGGTGCCGGCAGGTCCGTCATGGGTGACCAACACATCCAACTCGCCACCCTCAACCAGCCGATCCGCGTCGGCCTGGGTGGCGGCTTCTTCGGGCCACCACTCCTCGGCCTGCACCGGCACCCCAGGGCCTGGTTTCGTCCTCAGATCTCGATCGGTCGAGACCGCCCCGCCGAGGGCGCCGAAACGTTGCCCCGACCACGCCCAACGGGCACCTCTGGTTGCCCAATCCAGTACCCCGTCCCGCAGCGGAGCGATCCCGTCCGCAACTGCCGGATAGGTGTTGGCGGCGGCGGGCCAGTCATGGTTTCCGTCGATGAATCGGCACCGCACCCCGTGGTGCTCACAACACCACGCCACCACATCGAGCCACCGCTCCAGATCCGTCGGCCACAGCCCAAAATCACCGACCTGCAGAATCGTGTCGCACTCATTCCGAACTGCGACCCGACACAACGACCGGAACCACCGCTGGTTCCCATGCACATCACCCGCCACCAACACCCGCCCCACCGCAGGGTCACTGATTGTTGCCCCGCCAGGGGGCGCTGCTGGCTTGTCCATCCGCGAGACGGTACGCAAGGGTCGTGACACTCTCGGAGGGGATTGACGTAGCGGAGGATGGCGGAGCGCGGGCGATGCATGCGCCTGATGTCTCGTGCCGGTGGCAGCTCGGTGGACCGTCTGAGGTGTTGTACGGTGACCTTGAGCTACCGGTGGGAGGCTGAGGAAGTGTCTGGTTCAATAGCGGTCGAGCGGGAATACCTGCTCGGTCAAGTGTCAGTCGCCGAAGTGGCGACAGTCCTGGCTGAGTTGCGCGAAGAGTTCACGACGGGACCTACGGACGCCGACCGACTGGAGGGCGAGGGCCTCCGACGTCTCGAGTCAGCCTTGGCGCACCCTGCTGAGAATCGCGACGCTGGGGCGGTTGTCGCGATCGTCTTGGTCTGGGCTGCGCATCAGATCGCAGACAAGGTGTTTGACATCTTTGTCGATGAGTATTTGAGGCCCCGTCTGCGTGAGCGTTTCGAGGGTCGCGACCTTGGCAGAGCAGCCGAGGACGATCGCTAGACCTTGGGTTCCGTCCATCCGCCGTGGCGAGCATCGATTGACTTCAGGAGCGAGGCTTACTTCGCGCTCCGCAAGACCCTCACGTTTCGATCGGATCGGGGCATCGAGAAGTCCCGTCTCGACCAGATCGAGACACTTGGCACGCCCTTAGCCCTTCGGCATCTCGGCGGCGAGGACGTGACAACGGACGATCTTGTCAGCCAGCTGGCTGCGCTGGCTGAGCGATTGGCTCAGGCCGGCGACCCAGTCGGAGCGCGCTGTATCCGCGCTGCAGCAGTCGAGCCGGAGCAGCCAAGGGTCTTGTCCATTGCGGCGACTGTCATCGACCTCGTATCGGAGATGTACTCACCGTTCGACTCGTTTCCGGACCCTTCATCGATCTCGTTCGAGATTGAGCGTGGCCGATTCGATGAGGGCGTTGCGGTCGGGGGCAGTGTGTCCTATCGGAAGGATCGTCTCAGCATCAGGGTCGACCCTGAGCGATTCGATTGGCTGGCGTTCCTCGCTATTCCCTACGTGTCCGTCCACGAGGCGGTTGCGCATCTCGGCGCTGGCCACGCTGCGCCAGGGTCGCAGGTCTTCTCGGAGGGGTTCATGGACGCGATCGCGTTCTGGGTTCTCGAGCGGTTGGCGGCTGCGTGGGATATCGGTATTCCAGCTGGCTTTCTCCACGAGTCCGGTTATGCCCTTCGTCGCGCCACTCGGCAGCCGTTTCACGAGAGCGGTCAGCTCGCTCTGTACAATCTGGCTGCCTTGATTCGGCGAGATGCGGGGCAGGCCACTGACCCGGCGGTCCTTGCGATCCGACTCGCTCTTGCTCTAAACGCCAGCGCAGCAGAAATCGAGCTCAAAGACCAGCTTGTGCGTCAGCTCGCGGCGGGGGGGATCGCCGGCGAGACGGCTGAACGACTCCGGGTGGCTGCGGTGAGCCCGCGTCGTTCGGTGGGAGAAGCGGTCGGTGATTTGTTCGCCCACTTAAGCGGCTGAAGGCTTTTGCCGATGGTCCAGTTGTGGCTTAAGCTTCAGGTGAGATGAAAGGGGCTCGCGGTTGTCTGCCCAGCGCCTGACAGTCCTACGGACAGCACTTACGCTCGGCGAGTTCACGCTCGCTGAGCTTGCGATGTACTCGGGCGTCAGCCTTGCGACAACGAGGACAACGCTGCACCGAGAGTTGGCTAAGGGTGAGCTGTCGCGTGTGCGTCCGACGGATGATGCGGAGCCGACCAAAGGGCGGCCTCGGAAAATCTGGGCAGTCGTTGACCCAGGCGGTGTCGAGGAAGAGCTCGATCGCTTCAGTTCTCTGGTGGACGCTGGTCCGAAGCCTCCGAAGTCGGGGCCGCAGCAGCCGATGTCGACTTCCTCCAAAGAGGCAGATCATCGGGGTTCACAGCCCCTTGTTTCCGAGCTCGACGAGATCTGGGCTCGGTACAGAGAAGTGGCGACGCAGGCGGACCGTGATCAGCTGATCGTCTACTACGCGCCCCTTGTTAGGTTTGTCGCCGATCGGGTCGCAGCAGGGCTTCCCAAGAGCTTCGATCGAGCCGACCTCCTCAGCGTCGGGATCTTCGGGCTTATCGATGCGATCACGAAGTTCGATCCGAAGCGCGGATTCAAGTTCGAGACGTATGCGATCTCCCGGGTAAAGGGAGCAATGCTCGACGAGCTGCGCTCGATCGACCGGGCGCCGGACTCGGTGCGGGCCAATGCCAAGTCGGTCAATCATGTGATGCCCAACCTCGAGTTGACGATCCAGGGTGCACCGACCGATGAAGAAGTTGCGGACGAGATAGGCATCACCGTCGGCCAGCTCAACGGCATCTACAACCAGATCGGTTAGCTCGGCAGGGTCGCCCTCGACAAAATGCTCACGTTCAAGCGGCTCCAGCGGCGAGACCATGACGACCGGCCGCAGGGCAGTCGATCGAGGCGCGGCTTCTTGCGTTGCGTACGCACATGCCAGCAGGACCAGTCGGAGCTGCCCGGCAACCGGCATCACGCTTGAAGGCCCTTCAATCGCCGCAACGGATCAGTCGATCGGCTTCGGCTCTCCAGCGGGTTTGAGAGTGACACTGGTTCCGGTGGCCGTCACGCAGATGACGTACGGCAGGTAGGTGGTGCCGCCGAGGGAGTTGGCGGTTTGCGGGTCGAGCGTGGTTGTTTCGACGTCGACCCCGATGACGGCGTGGCATCCGAGCTCGACAGCCTCGTTTCGAAGGTTGGCGAGCGCTGTGCGACGGAGCTGGGGCAGCGTCCGACGTAGAGCCGCGCTGACGTCGTCCGGTCCGGTGAAGACGCCGTCTTTGCCACGGGACAGCGACACTGTTGCGTCGCCACCGATGACGCCTCGGTGCCGGCTGATGGTGCGGCCCTCGATGCGCTCGCCGGTGGTCGTGATGATGGCTTCGGCCCGGTCGATCGGTGCTTGCCGAAGCCTCGGCGCGTCGGGTGCGGTGGCGTCTTCGAATCCGACCGAGACGCGGTTCGGTAGGGGTGGGTTGGGTTCGGAGCCGAGCGCTTCTTCACGGATGTAGCGACGGCTGCTCCAGTCGGGCGGCCAGTACCGGCCGGTCGAGGCGTCGGCCGTCCAATCGTCCGGCGGTTCGCCTTCGAACATCTCGCCGTTCCATGCGGTGAATCCCACGTCACATCTCCCCGGACCTGTTCTCGTGGTGCCCGAAACGTAGTTGTGGCTGGTCGCTCGACGGGCGGACGAAGCCCGGCGCCCCCTCACTTCGGCGGATGCTCGATCGCTCGTATCCGGCACCGGGGGTCGGCACCAAGCCGCCACCATCGAGTCGCATCGGCAGCGACTGGGGTCGCCGATTACGGCGACTAGCAGGGGAAACGCTCGGCCGGCCGGTTGGTGGTCACGGCCGAGTCCGTCTGGGCGCAGGTGTGAATCCCAACTCCTGTGCCCCAACCAAAACGAGCCCTCCTGACGAGAGCGTCAGCCCACGTCACGGGGTGTGGCCGGTCGGTGGGCAGCGTCCGGTCCGGCTGATACGGGGCATGGAACACCCACGACTGTTCTTGCTGGATCCGGAGCCGTCCGAGCAGGCGGCGACCGCGCCGCTCGAGGCGTTGCGCACCCACACGTTGACTCGGCTCGCTGAGGCGTCGCTGTTGGGGTTCGTCGCCGAAGGCCCGGACCCGCTCGGGGCACTGGCTGACGAGGTCGTCGCCCGGGCGGTCGAGGTGTGGCCCGCGGAGAGCCGGGATGCACGGCTGGCGGCGATGGCGCTGGTGCGGTGGCTGGAGCTGTTGTCGTCGGATCATTCGATCGCCCGGCTCGCGGATGTGTTCCGCCGGGATCTGTTCGACGTGGTCGATGGGCGGCTGCGGAAGGAGCCGGCGAATGCGAAGAACCACCGGGCCAAGTGGCGGGCGCTGCTCGATCACGCCGAGGGGGTGCAGCCGAAGCGGTTCAGTGCGGTGGCGGCACCGAAGCCGGTGCGTTCGGTCGACGATGTGTTCGCGCTCGCCTCGGTCGCGGCGGGGGATCGGACGGGTCGCCAGCAGCGGGCGCTGGTGGATGTGCTCGACGGGTGCAGCTCGACGTCGGAGACGTGGCCGCCGAAGCGTGAGCTGGAGTCCCTTGGGACTGCTTCTCTCGCTGACCGGGTTCGGGCGGATCTCGAGGAGCAGTCGGTGGTCGCAGGGACGTCGGGCAAGCGCCCAGCATCCGCGTTCGCGGCGTTGCAGTCCGCCGCCCGGCGCGATCTCGGCTGGTCGGTGTCGGCACGGGAGCTGCGTGAGCTGGCCCATCTCGATCTGATGCGCCGCCCGCAGTCCGTCCCAGTCGCGGTCGCGGAGGGTGCCGCAGCCCTTGCGACGATCAACCGTCTGCTGGGTGCGCTTCCGGCGCCGGTGTCGATCTCGTCGGTGCTGCGCGGCTCGGCGTCGACGGCCGTGCCGCCACTGTCACTGGTTGACCGGAAGGTTGCGTCGGGCGCCGGCAGGTCGTCGGCGTCTCTCGAGACCCGAGAGGACTCCGACGTGACGAAGACGATGACCCGCGCTGAGAAGGAGCGGCTGAGGACGAGGTTGATCGCCGAGAAGAACGGGCGGGCTGCGCGGTCGCCAACGGCTGAGGTCGCAGCACTGATCACGAACTTCTCCCCGACGGATCCGTTGGCTGCTGCGTGCTGGGATGACATCCAGTCGCTGTTCGTCGAGATGGCGGAACGCTCGGACAACACCGGTGTCGACGCAACCCGGAAGCTGCTGACGGCGTTGTCGAAGTTCCTCGCCTGGGCGAACGAGGCTGGCCATCCGCTCGACGCCGAGCGGCTTATGCGGGCGTCGGTCATCGACGATTTCCAGAAGACCGGGATGCGTCCGATGGGCGCGCCGGGGGAGCGGCCGGTGTCGGACAAGACCCGAGCCGACTACGCCTCGCGGTTGCGGGGTCTGGCCCGCAATTTCGAGGGCTCCGGTCTGCGTCAGCCGTTGGGGTCCCGCCGCGACTCCAAGATCACGGTCCCGTACAGCGACGCCGAACTCCAGGTCCTGTTCGACAACCTCCGGTTCCAGAAAGTCGGGCCCTCGTCGGTCCGGCTCCGCCTGGTCGTGCTGCTCGCTGTCGGGGTCGGGGCAAGGGCGTCGGATCTGCGCCGCCTTCGTGTTGACGACATCGACGATCGGGGAGACGCAGGGGTCTGGATCCGGCTCTCCGACGGTTCGACCGAGCGGGTCGTGCCGATGCTCGAACGGTTCGAAGCCGCCTTCCGCGCCGAGCTCGACCGATACACGCCGAACAGTGACCTGCTCGTCCAGTCGCCCGGTGACTCGCAGAACGCGTCCGGCCGCCTGATCGACAACGCCAACTTCCGCGACGCCGATCCGCCCGACATGGGCCGGCTGCGAGCCACATGGCTCGCGATGCAGGTCATCCGACCGATCCCGTTCGTCGACCTCGCCGCCGCAGCAGGTGTCCGCTCCGGCGGGGCGCTGTTCGACCTGATCGACCTGATCGACATCTCGTCGGTCAGCCCGAGTTCCCTACGAAAGGTGCAATGACATGCCAACGAAGCGTCACGACATTGATGCCGCCATCCACATCATCGACCAGGCACGCCTGGACGACTTCGTCCGAGACCGCCTCGGATACTCCAACCGCGGCCGGAACGGAGAGCACGACACCGTCCGGCTCTTCCTCCTCGGCGCCTACCTCTCCATCGCCGGCAACGCCGCAGTGACGGTGCGGTCGATCCACCAGACCCTGACGGAAGAGCTCGATCTCGCACAGCAGCTCGAACTCGGTGTCAAGGTCCCGATGAACGGGACGGACGGCACCACGGTCATCAAGACCCTGCCGTTGAAGTCCCTCTACAACCTGTCGGGCCGGATCTCGGCGATGATGGACCTCGATCTCGACGATCTCGGGTCGTGGCTCGACAGCGCACCGAACCGCGACCGCCACGCAGCGATCCGCGAGATTCCCGCACGTGTCCTGTCGGTCACAGCGGAACCGGTGTCGTTCAACGGCGTCTGGTCGCTGGACTCATCGGCGATGTGGTCCTGGACGCGGGCATCGTCAACGCCTGACTGGCGCCGCGACAGCATCCGCTCGTTCTACGACCCCGACCCGGAGGTTGCCCGCTTGTTCGAGCTCGACGAGGTCGAGTCAGACCGGCAGGTGCCGGTGGAAGCGAAGATCAAGGACCCGGACGCGACCTGGGGGATGAGGACGGCGAAGGCCGGCGGTAAGCAGCCGTACTTCGGGTTCGAGGCTCACGCCATGGTCGCCGACCCTGCAGATGGGACGACGCCGCCGATCGCGGTCGCGCTCGACATCACCCCGGCGACCACCGACGTCGTCGAACCGTCGCTGCATCTCATCGACACGATCCGGGCCGCCGGTCACGACGTCCGGGACCTCTTGGTCGACCGGCACTACTCGTACAAGACCGTGGACCGTTGGGTCGACGAGTTGAACGAGCGTGGGATCCGTCAGCATCTCGATCTCCGCTCCGACGACCAGCGCCCGTTCCGCGCCGAGTCCGGTGCGGTCATGATCGGCGGTGCCCCGTTCTGCCCGGGCGTGCCCGACCACCTGTGGGACATCCCGCGCCCGGCAGCCAACGCGCCGATCGAGGAGAAGATCGAGTTCCGCCGCCTCATCGGGCTGCGCTCAGCGTTCGCGCTCGTCGAGCACGAATCCAACGATGACGGCTCAGGCCGAAGCATCTGCCCGGCCAAGAAGCTCAACGTTGGTTGTCCGCTCCACGACTACCTCGCGACGGAGGAAGAAGGCTTGTCGGTGCAGGTCGCGCAGATGTCGGGTGACCCGATCGTCGTCCCCGAGCCCGGCCACTACGAACACCCGCCGAAGGTGTGCTCACAGACGTCGGTGACCATCCGTGCCCGCGACTACGGCAAGCTCAAGCAGCCCCACCTGTGGGGCTCACCGGAGTGGGAGG
>JAHDBV010000040.1 GCA_020630195.1 Acidimicrobiales bacterium | reverse complement strand
CGCCGTGCAACATCGGCAACGACGGTGAGTTCACGATGCTCGAACTCGCCGAGCAGGTGATCGAACTCACGAACTCCGATGTGGAGATCGACTTCCTCCCGCTGCCGAAGGACGACCCGACCCGGCGACGTCCCGATCTGACGCTGGCTCGCACCCGGCTCGGATGGGCACCCACGGTCGAGCTCCGGCGGGGTCTCGAAGCGACCGTCGAGCACTTCGCCTCCGAACTCGGCGTCTGATCCCACCGGGGCCGACACGGCGGGCCCCACGTCTCAGCTGACGGTTCGCTGAACAGCGGAAGCGACGCGTGGAGGTTCGCCCGATCGCTGCGAGAATCGCGGGGTGCGCGTCGCCGCGATCGTCGAGCAGTGTTGGCACACGGTCCCCGGAGGGACCGCCGTTGCCACGGTCGAGACCGCTCGCGCGCTCTCACAGCTGGCCGGCGTCGACGTGATCGGCGTCGCCGGTCGTCACCGACGTGGCCAGCAACCGTTGGTCTCGCCCCGGATCGACGTGCGCCAGCTCCACCTGCCCCGCCCCCTCCTCTACGAGGCGTGGCACCGGATCGGCTGGCCCGCCGTGGAACCGGCCGTGGGTGAGGTCGACGTGGTGTGGGCCTCGGCGATGGTGGCCCCACCCCGGCGGTCGCCGATGGTCGCCACGGTGCACGACGTCGCGTTCCTCGATCATCCGGAATGGTCGTCGAAACGGGGCCAGTCGTTCTTCCCCCGGGCGTTCGAGATCGTCGCCGAGCGGGCCGATCGGGTGGTCTGTCCGTCGCACCAGGCCGCGGACGACTGTGTCCGCCACGGCATCGACCCCGACATCGTCCGGGTGATCCCCTGGGGTGTCGAGGTGGTCCATCCGACCGAAGCCGAGATCGCCGAGGTCCGCTCCCGGCTCGATCTGCCCGACCGGTTCGTCGTGTGGGTCGGCACCGTCGAACCCCGCAAGAACCTCGAGACGTTGGTGCGGGCGATGGCCGACGTCGATGCCGATCTCGTCGTCGTGGGCCCCGAGGGTTGGGTCACCGAACGCGACGTCTTCTCGCCCCTCGGTCGGCGGGTCCATCAGTTGGGTCGCGTCGACGACGGGACGCGCAACGCCGTGATCGCGGCGGCCGACATCCTGGCGATGCCCTCCTGGGTGGAGGGATTCGGGCTGCCGGTGCTGGAGGCGATGGCGCTCGGCACCGCGGTCGTGACCTCGCGGGGCACCGCCCCGGCCGAGCTCGCGTCCGGGGTCGGTTGGGCGGCACCCGCCGGTGATCCGGCGGCCTGGAGCGAGATCCTGAACGAGGTGCTGGCCGACGACGACGGTCGGCGGCTCGCCGAGCGGATCGGCATGGAGCGGGCCGCGAACTTCACCTGGGCCGACACGGCCCGCAGTTACCGCGACGTGTTCGCCGACGCCGCGGCGTGACCACCCGGCCGTCGATCGGCGTCAACCTCTGCTGGCTCGTTCCCGGCGTGGTCGGTGGGAGCGAGCGTTCCACGGTCGAACTGCTCCGGGCGATGGCCGATCTCGACGATCCTCCTGATCTGCGTCTCTACGGCTCGGCCGAACTGCTCGCCGCTCATCCCGACCTCGCATCGGCGTTCCCGACGACGGTTGTTCCGGCGTCGTTGTCGGCGCGGCCGCTGCGGGTGGGGGTCGAAGCGACGTGGCTCGCCTCGGCCACGCGTCATCACGATCTCGTCCATCACCTCGGCGGCACCGTCCCGCCGGTGCGGTCGACCCCGTCGGTGTTGACGGTCCACGACATCCAGCCGCTGGACCATCCCGACCGGTTCTCGCCGGCCAAGCGGACATGGCTCGCCACGATGATCCCCCGGTCGGTCGACGCCGCCCGAGTGATCTGTGTGCCGAGTGCGTTCACCGCCGACCGGCTGCGGGTCCGGCTCGGGGTCGAACGTCAACGGATCCGGGTCGTGCCGCACGCCATCCCGTCGCGCTTCGGCGGCGCGGATGGTGACGTCGCGTCGGGTGACCGGGGACTCGATGCGATCCACCCCGGCCTCGGATCGGCCCGATTCGTCCTGTATCCGGCGATCACCCACCCACACAAGGGGCACGGCGTGCTGATCGACGCCGCGGCCCACTGGCCGGACGATCTGCATCTCGTCCTGCCGGGTGGAACCGGCGCGTCCGAGGAGGACGTCCGACGCCGCATCGCCACCTCGCCCGCAGCCCGACGGATCCACCGCCCGGGTCGGGTGCCCGACGACGTGCTCGAAGTGCTCTACGACCGAGCGGCGGCGGTGGCCGTGCCGTCGGACTACGAGGGCTTCGGCCTCCCCGCGGTGGAGGCGATGCGTCGTGGTGTGCCCGTGGTCGTGTGCGCCGGCGGGTCGTCGGCCGAGGTCGTCGCCGACGCCGGCATCATCGTGCCCGCCGACCGGCCGGACGCACTCGCGGAGGCGGTCGGGCGATTGCTCACCGACCGGGGCACGTGGGCGGCCAGAGGGCGCGACCGGGCACGTGACTTCGAGCCCCCCGCCGCCGCGGCGGCACAGGTGGCGGCATATCGTGACGCCCTCGTTCCCGTCGCCTCCGACGCACCGTCGGCCTGACGCTCTCGCCCGCTCTCCGGTCCGTCGCATGAAGCTGCTGTTGCTCTGCCCCCACTTCGAGCCCGATCTGCATGCCGCCACCGGTGAGGTGATGACCCGGCTGACCCACGCCTTCGCGGCCCGTGGTCACGAGGTCGACGTGGTCACGAGCCTGCCCTGGTACCACGGCCACGACGTCGACCCGGCCTGGCGGGGTCGACCCTGGCGTGTCGAGCGGACCGACCACGGCCGGATCGTCCGGGTGTGGCCGTTCCCGACGGACAAGACGTCCATCCCGTCGCGGGCGGCCGGGTTCGTCGGTTTCACCGGACTCGTCACGGCCGCGGCGCTGACCGGTGGGCGACCCGATGCCGTGATCGGGATGTCTCCGCCGATCTTCCTCGGGGAGGCGGCCGCCGTCGCGGCCCGCCGCTTCGGTGTCCCGTGGGTGTTCAACGTGCAGGACATCTTCCCCGACGTCGCCGTCGAGTTGGGAGCCCTGACCAACCCGCGCGTCGTCGCCGCGGCGTCCCGCTACGAACGATCGCTGTATCGCCGGGCCGATGCCGTCACGGTGCTGAGTCGCGATCAGGCGGCCAACGTCCGGGGGAAACTGCCCGGCGCCGAGGCCGACAAGGTCGTCGAGATCCACAACTTCGTCGACACCGACCGGGTCCGTCCGGTCGACCGGATGACGCCGTATCGCGAGCGCTACGGGCTCGGCGACCGGCTCGTCGTGATGTACTCCGGCAACGTCGGTCTGTCGCAGTCGTTCCACCTGGTGCGGGCCGCCGCCGATCACTTCGCCCATCGGGACGATGTCGTGTTCGTCATCAACGGCGAGGGTGCCGCCCGCCCCGACGTGGATGCATGGGCCGTCGAGCGGGCCAACGTCGTGGTCGCCGACTTCCAACCGCGTGACGCGGTGTCGGAGACACTCGGCGCCGCGGACGTCCACCTGATCCTGCTGAAGCAGGGTCTCGCGAAGTCGTCGACACCGTCGAAGCTCTACGGGATCCTCGCCGCCGGTCGGCCCCTCGTGGCGGCCATCGATCCGGGTTCGGAGGTCGCGGTGACCGTCGAGGAGGCGGGTGCCGGGCTGGTGGTTCCGCCGGACGAACCGGCTCCGTTCATCGCGGCGCTGGAGCGGATCCTGGACGACGCCGCGCTCCGGGCGGGTGCGGGTGCGGCCGGACGTCGCCATGTCGAGACACTGCTGACGCCCGAGGCACAGGCCCGGGCCTATGACGAACTACTGTCAGGGCTCGTCGAGCGGTCCCGCCATCGAGGTTGACGGCCGGTCACTTCACCCGCCAACCACTCATCGGCCCGGTTCCCACGGCCGATGGAGTGACGACCGTGCACGATCGGAGACCTCCATGAAGGCCGTGATCCTCGTCGGCGGGTTCGGAACCCGTCTTCGCCCCCTCACTCTCACCACGCCGAAGCAGATGCTGCCCGTCGTCGGCCAGCCGATGATCGAACGGGTGGTGGCCGGCCTCGCCCGCCACGGTGTGACCGACGCGGTGCTCGCGCTCGGCTATCGGCCCGATCAGTTCTCCGATGCCTACCCCGACGGCACCATCGCCGGCGTTCGGATGCACTACGCGATCGAATCCGAGCCGCTCGACACAGCGGGCGCCATCGCCTTCGCCGCCCGCGAAGCGGGCTTCGAGAACGAGACCGTGATCGCCGTCAACGGCGACATCCTCACCGATCAGGACGTCACCGCACTGCTCGAACTGCACCGGGCCACGGGTGCGGAGGGCACCATCGCCCTCTCACCGGTGGACGACCCGTCCCGGTTCGGCGTCGTACCGATCGACGACGACGGCCGGGTCGAGGCCTTCATCGAGAAGCCGCCGGCCGACGAGGCGCCGACCAACTGGATCAACGCCGGCACCTACGTGCTCGAGCCCTCGGCCCTCGCCCGCGTCGAACCCGGGCGCAAGGTCTCGATCGAACGTGAGACCTTCCCGGACATGGTGGCCGAGGGGGTGCTCTACGCGAAGCAGCTGGACGGGTACTGGGTCGATGCCGGCAAGCCCGACGCCTACTTCCGGGTGGCACTCGACTACACGAACGGCGTGCGGGGCACGGAGGCCGCGGTCGCATCCGATGCGACCGTCGCCGACGATGCGTCCGTCACGGACTCGATCGTCGAAGCGGGTGCCACCATCGGCGCCGGCGTCACCCTCGTGCGGTCGATGATCACCGCCGGGGCCACCGTCGAGGCCGGGGCGAGACTCACCGACACCATCGTGGGAGCACGCTCCACCGTCGGTCCGGGCTGCACGCTCACCGACGTCGTGATCGGCGAGGACCAGTGGATCACCCCCGGCGGCACCGCCGCCGGCGTGAACTTCCCCGAGGTCCCCAAGCACATCAAGTAGTTCGCCCGCCCGGCCTCCGGGGCCGGCCGGGGACTCAGGCGAGGATGTGGTTGGCCACGGCGCGCCCGGATGACAACGCGCCATCGGTGGTGGCGTGATGCTCCGGCCACCAGGCCTCGCCGGCGAGGTGGAGCCGATCCCCCCGCCAGTCGGCGATCTCGCGGCGAGCCCGGTGGGCGCCGGGGCCTCCGTCATAGGAGTACGACCCGAGGCTCCACGGGTCGGTCGTCCAGTTCGTGCGGACCACGTCGACGGGGTCGTCGAGGTCGCCGAGGGCCCGGCGCAGCGTGGCCATCGCCGCCGACCTGAGGTCGTCGGTCGCCCGGCCCGCCATCGATCGGGCGCGTCGGCCGGCGGCGTACGACACCAGTGTCGGTCCGTTCGGATGCGCGATCCAGGCGGGGAACGGATCGTCGGGTTCGGTGTCGACGACCGCGATGTTCGTGGTGCCGAGCGGCCATGCGGGGTCGTCGAAGGCGAGCACGAGCTTCTCGGCCGCGCCCATGCCGATCCGGTCGAGACGGTGCCGGATCCCATCGGGCAGCAGACCGCCGAGGTCGATCGCCCCGGATCGAAGGACGCCGACGGGTGCGGTGAGCACGACCCGTGAGGCTCGGATCGCGCCGAAGCCACCGAGCACCTCGAGGCCACCCGACACCGGACGGATCGCCTCGACCGGGTGCTCGAGACGGACGTCGAGCCCGTCCGCCAGATGGGCGACGACCGCCGAGTAGCCGTCGAGCAGCAGATGGTCGCCGCCGGGGCGATCGTCGGGGACCCGTTCGCCGAGGGCGAGCACCTCGGCGTCGGCCGCCTCCACCTCGGCCAGGCCGACCAGGGCGGCGTAGCGGAAGCCGTCGGCGGCATCGCCGGGGCTGCCGGGGTCGAGCGGGCGGCCCGGGCCCAGGGCGTCGGTCACGGAGACGTCCGGCTCGATGCCGGTCGCGTAGACCTCGTCGAGCCGTGTCCAGAACCGGCCGAAGCCGTCGGCGAAGGCGGCTGCGTCGAGGCGCCGGCCCGCCGGATCGACGACCGTCGCCGGATCGCCCGGTCGGTGCCAGTGCGTGCGGTGCAGCCGGGCCCCCGACGCCGAGGCCAGTGCCGTCATCGGATTGCCGTCGAGGCCGTGGATCCAGGCCGCTCCGAGGTCGATCGCCCGGCCGGCGACGTGACCGGTGTGTGCTCGACCGCCGAGGCGATCCCGGGCATCGACGACCACGGTCTCCACACCGGCATCGGCGAGCGTGCGGGCGGCACCGAGGCCGGCGAACCCGGCCCCGACCACCACGACCTCGGCCGTGGCCGGTCGGCTCACGCCCGTTCCAGGTCGACGAGTGATCGCCAGCGGAGCACCGCTCGCCCCTCGTCGATCGAGGCCGCCCGGTCGATCGTGGCCTCGAACCGCCACGACCGGACGTCGTCGCCGTCGACGATGATCTGGGTGACCCGATCCTGGGCGAGGTCGAGGACGAACGCCGCGGTCGAGCGGGCATCGCCGTCGAGACGGACCTCGTCGAACTCGGTGAAGAACCGTTCGCCGGACGCCACGATCTCGTCCCGGGGCGGCGCGTCGGGCACCGTCGCCAGACCCGACCAGTCACGACGGGCGAACAGCTGGACCCAACGGAAGATCTCGTTGCGGACCATGACCCGGAAGGCCCGCTCGTTGGTGGTGATGTCGTCGATGGTCGGGGGCACGACCTCACCGTCGTCGTCGGTGTCGCCGGCGAGCAGCTTCTCCCACTCGTCGATCAGCGACGAGTCGACCTGACGCACGAGCGCACCGAGCCACTCGACGAGATCGAGCACCTCGTCGGTGCGGACCTCGATCGGGGTCATCTGGAGCAACCCCTTGTAGACGTCGGACAGGTAGCGGAGCAGCACACCCTCGGACCGCTTGAGGCCGTAGTGCTGGATGTACTCCCGGAAGGTGACGGCCATCTCGGCCATCTCCCGCACGATCGACTTCGGTCTGATCGTGTCGCCGCCCACCCACGGATGACGGCTCCGGAACTCGTTGAAGGTCTCGTAGAGCTCGTCCGCGTCGGGTCGGGGCGGACGGACCTCGGCGAGGCGCTCCATCCGCTCCTCGTATTCGACGCCCGCGGCCTTCAGCTCGGCGAGCAACTCCCGCTTGCGGCGATCGACCTGGGCGGCCACCACCACCCCCGGTGACTCGAGCACCGATTCCACGACCGACAGCACCCGGAGCGGGTGCTCGGGGTCGTCCACGTCGAGCCCGTTGAGTGCGTCGACCGCCCACAACGACAGCGGCTGGTGGAGGGCGAACTCGTCGTTCAGGTCGAGGTCGACCCGGACGAAACGGCCGTCCTCGTCGCGCACCGGCAGGAACTCGAGGAGGTCGGCGTCCACCAGCGAGCGGTAGATGGCGACCGTCCGTCGGATGTGGTCGCGCTGGCGCCGACGCGGTTCGTGGTTGTCGGTCATCAACGTCCGGAGCTGGAGGCAGCCGTCGCCCGGCCGGTCGAGCATCGACAACACGAGCTGATGGTTCACCCGGAAACTCGAGGTGAGGGGTTCGGGCTCGCCGTTCACCATCCGGGTGAAGGTGTCCTCGGTCCAGTGCGAGTAGCCCCGCTCGGGTGGCTTCTTCTTCACGACCTTCTTCTTGCCGCCGGCCTTCGCCGCGGCCTTCTGCTCGGCCCGGAGGTTCTCGACGACGTGCACGGGGGCCTGGACGAACACGGTGCCGGCGTCGTCGAAGCCACGACGCCCCGCTCGTCCCGCGATCTGGGCGAACTCGCGGTTGCGCAGCAGGCGGACCTCGTGGCCGTCGTACTTGCAGAGCTGGGTGAACACGACCGACCGGATCGGCACGTTCACCCCGACGCCGAGCGTGTCGGTGCCGCAGATGATCTTCAGCAGGCCCTGCTGGGCGAGCTTCTCGACGAGCAGCCGGTACTTCGGGAGGAGCCCGGCGTGGTGGACGCCGACCCCGCCGAGCAGGTAGCGGCGCAGGTCGTTGCCGACGGGGGAGTCGAACCGGAACCCGCCGAGGGCCTCCTTCATGCGCTCCTTCTCGTCCTTGGTCAGCGGATCGAGGGAGAGGTAGCCCTGGGCCGCCTCGGTGGCGTCGCGCTGGGTGAAGTGCACGAGATAGATCGGCGCTCGCCCGGAGTCGAGCAGCTCCTCGATCGAGGCGTGCAGTGTGGTGTGGCGGTACTCGAAGTCGAGCGGAACGGGGCGCGTGGCCGATCGCACGACCGACACCGCCCGACCCGTCCGGGCCTCGAGGTCGGTCTCGAAGAAGTCGGTCGGACCGAGGGTCGCCGAGAGCAGCACGAACTGGACGTGGGGGAGGGTGAGCAGCGGCACCTGCCAGGCCCAGCCCCGTTGGGGGTCGGCGTAGTAGTGGAACTCGTCGACCACCACGAGGTCGACGTCGGTGGCGTCACCGTCGCGGAGGGCCTGGTTGGCGAGGATCTCGGCGGTGCAGCAGATGATCGGGGCGTCGGGATTGACTTTCGCGTCGCCCGTGATCATGCCGACCCGGTCGGCACCGAACTCGGCGGAGAGGGCGAAGAACTTCTCCGACACGAGCGCCTTGATCGGGGCGGTGTAGTAACTGCGACGGTCGTCGGCGAGGGCGGCGAAGTGGGCGGCGGTCCCGATGAGCGACTTGCCCGACCCGGTGGGGGTGTTCACGATCACGTGGTTGCCGGCCACGATCTCGAGTGCCGCTTCCTCCTGGTGCTCGTAGAGCTCGATGCCGGTGTCGGCGGCCCAGGTCAGGAAGCCGTCGAGCACGGCGTCGGGATCGGGCGCGGGCGGGAGGTGACGCAGGAGTGGTGGGAGCTCGTCGCTCATCGGAACAGATCGTCGGTGTGGGGGCGGACCACGTCGCCGACGATGGACCCTTCGCCGAACCACGCTTCGTTGCCGCCCCGGATGACGGCGACGGCGATGCCGTCGGCCTTGCCCCGGACGAGTTCGGCCGCTCCGCACAACTCGTCGGCGACGCACACCTCGGTCACCTGGAGTTCCCGCCCGGTGGCGTCTTCGGTGCCCCGCAGGTCCGACACCGGGATGATGCCGGCACACCCGAGGGCGATGTCGGTGATGCCCCGACGCCACGGGCGACCGAAGGTGTCGGCGACGATGACGGCGATCTCCACACCCTCCCGGCCGCGCACGGCGTCACGCAGGCGGCGGGCGGAACGATCCGAGTCCTCCGGGAGCAGCGCGGCGATGTCCGGTGCCACGTTGGAGCGGTCGATACCGGAGTTGGCGCACACGTAGCCGTGGTGGGTCTCGGTGATGATCAGCTCACCCCGGCGACGCAGCACCCGCTTCGCTTCGGCGAGCACGAGTGGCTTGTGGGACAGCGGGTCGTCGGGGTCGACGGTCACCAGGCGACCCTCCGCCTTCGACACGACCTTCTGGGAGACGACCCAGATGTCGTGGTGCTCGATCCCGGTGGAGGCGCGGGCCGCGTCGATGATCATGCCGGCGAGGTCGTCGCCGGGTCGGATCTCGGGGACACCGGGAACGGGATGGATGGAGAGGGTCACCCCGGCATCAGACCACGCCCGGAGGTCCGCCGTCATGCCATGCGACGATCCCGTGACCTCTGACCCCTTCGGCGACGGGGTGCCACCGATCCCGTGGGGTTCGGCAATAGCATCTCCCGCCGTGGCTGATCAACCGAATCTCCGTCGCTCCTCCTCCGGTGCTCCCGACATGCGCTCGGGCGGCGACCGCTGGTTCTGGCCGGCGATCATCGCCATCATCGTCGTCGGCTGTGTGGCCGTCGGTGTGCTCGCCGTGAATCGTGACTCGAACATCGGCGTGGCGCCCGAGGCGCAGTCGATCGCGGGTGGTGGCGGCGACCACTGGCACGTCGCCTACGGCTTCGCGAACTGCGGTGAGCTCATGCCGTTCGCCACCGACGATCGTGACCCGAAGGGCATCCACACCCACGGTGACGGACTCATCCACATCCATCCGTTCAACACGAGCGTCGCCGGCAACAACGCCACGATGGAGGCCTTCCTCGAGGCGACCGAGGGTGTGCTGACCGATGAGAGCTACACCCCCGGCCCGTCCGAGTTCGGCGCCGTGCCGCTGAACGAGGCCGACGGCTGCAACGGCGAGCCCGCCGAGCTGCGCCTCGCCTACTGGGACAGCTTCCTCGACGAGGAGCCGTCGACCGTGCTCACCGAGGATCTCGCCGACTTCAAGTTCCCCGGCGATCTCGGTGCACTCACGGTGGCCCTCATGCCCGTCGACGCTCCCGACTCGGAGATCCCGCGTCCGCTCCAGGCCCAGTCGGTCGATCCGTCGGCCGCCGGTCCGGAGTTCGCTCCCGAGCTCAACCCCGATGCCGTGACCGGCACGGAGGAGACCGACGCCGAGACCGACACGACCGAAGGCGACGCCGAGGGCGAGTGATCCCCCGGGTGTCCGGCGCCGGCCGGGCACCCGAACGGTGCCTCGTCGTCAGCCGCGGAGCAGCGGATCGAGCAACAGCGTCGACAGCGAGTCGAGCACGCCCGGTTCCGACATGATCGTCGGCGCCGCGACACACGCCATGCCGAGTGCCTCGACCTCATCGACGGCGTCGCCGTCGACGGTGTCGACCACGAGCGTGCCGACGACCTCGGCGTACCAGGCCGCCACACCGGCGACCGATGCCGAGCGACCGAGCTCGGTGAGCATGCGGTCGGCCGGGCCCTTCAGGGCCGCGCCGCCGACGATGGGCGAGACGGCGACGACGTCGTCGCGCCGGGCGGCGAGTGCGGCGCGGACGCCCGGCACGTCGAGCACCGGATCGATCGACACGACCGGGTTCGACGGAGCGACCACGATGCGATCGGCGGAGGCGATGGCCTCCAGCACCCCGGGTGCGGGTGCGGCGTCGGTGATCCCGACGAACTCGACGCCGGTGATGGCGACGTCGTGGCGGCGGCCGACGAAGTAGGTCTGGAACGACAACCGCTCGCCGTCGACCGTGTCGACCATCGTCCGGATCGGATCGTCGGAGACCGGCAGGAGCCGGAACGGGATGCCCCACGCCGCGGCGATCTCGGCCGTGACCTCCGACAGCGTCGCTCCCTCGGCGCGGCGCTGGGTGCGATGGAGATGGGTGCCGAGGTCGCGGTCGCCGAGGGAGAACCAGTCCTCGCCGCCGTAGCGGCCGAGCATCGTCATCGCCTGCCAGGTCTCGCCCTCGAGGCCCCAGCCCCGTTCGGTGGAGACGGCGTCGGCGACCGTGTAGACGATCGTGTCGAGGTCGGGTGAGATGTGCAGGCCGTGGAGCACCATGTCGTCGGCGACGTTCGCGATCGCCGTGAGACGGTCGGGATCGACGTGACGCTGCAGCCCGCGCAGGAGTCGGGCCGCGCCGACACCGCCGCAGATGACGGCGACGGAGGGGCCGGTGGTCACACCCGTGGGGTCACGCCGAGGCGGCGTGTTGTTGGCGGGCGACGAGGTCGAGGTCGGCGTCGACCATCATGGTGACGAGCTCGGGGAACGAGGTCTTGGGTTCCCAGCCGAGCTGGGTGCGGGCCTTCGAGGAGTCGCCGATGAGGAGGTCGACCTCGGCCGGGCGCATGAAGCGCTCGTCCTGGACGACGTAGTCCTGCCAGTTCTTGCCGACGTGGCCGAAGGCGAGCTCGCAGAACTCCCGGACCGAGTGGGTCTCGTTGGTCGACACGACGTAGTCGTCGGGGCGGTCCTGCTGCATCATCAGCCACATGGCCTCGACGTAGTCGCCGGCGTAGCCCCAGTCCCGCTCGGGGTGGAGGTCGCCGAGGCGGAGTTCGTTCGTGAGGCCGAGCTCGATCCGGGCCACGGTGTTGGTGATCTTGCGGGTCACGAACTCGAGGCCACGGCGGGGCGACTCGTGGTTGAACAGGATCCCGGACGAGGCGTGGAGGTTGTACGACTCCCGGTAGTTCACGGTGATCCAGTGGCCGTAGACCTTGGCGACGCCGTAGGGGGAGCGGGGATAGAACGGGGTGGCCTCGGTCTGGGGGACCTGCTGGACCTTGCCGAACATCTCCGACGACGACGCCTGGTAGAAGCGGATGTCGGGATCGGTGCGGCGCACGGCGTTGAGGATCCGGGTGACGCCGAGGGCGGTGGTCTCGCCGGTGAGCACGGCCTGGGACCACGAGGTCTGCACGAAGCTCTGGGCGGCGAGGTTGTAGACCTCGTCGGGCTTGGACCGGGCGATGATGTCGATGAGCGACATCTCGTCGAGGAGGTCGCCGGCGACGATCTCGATGTCGTCCTGGATGTGGGCGATCCGCTCGAAGTTCACCGTCGAGGAACGACGGACCATGCCGGTGACGTGGTAGCCCTTCTCGAGCAGCAGCTCGGCGAGATAGGAGCCGTCCTGGCCGGTGAGGCCGGTGATGAGTGCCCGTTTGGTCATGGGTGCTTCCCGTTCGCTCGGTGGACGCCTGCCAGCATGCCCGAAATCGGCGCTCGAACGGTGCCGCCGCCACGGTCTCGCCGAGCGGTGGTCGGGCGATCTCAGACGCCGCGGAGGCGGGCCTCGGCGAGCACGTCGGCGAGGGAACGCTCGAGCGCGATCGACGGATGCCAGCCCGTGGCGTCACGGAGGCGAGCGTGGTCGCCCACGACGACGGGGATCTCCACGGGGCGGAGCAGGTCGGGGTCGACCTCGGCGGTCACCTCCGACTCGGCATGGGCCACGAGCCAGTGCAGGATGTCGGCCATGGCCACGGCCTCACCGCGACAGATGTTGTACGCCCGCCCCGCCGGGGCGTCGTGGGCGAGGGTCCGGTAGGCCCGCACGACGTCGCGGACGTCGGTGAGGTCCCGACGGGCGCTCAGGTCGCCGTGGCGGACGACCCCACCACCGGCCCGTTCGGCCGCCACCACACGTGCCGCGAAGGCGGCGACCGCGAACCGATCGGACTGGCCGGGGCCGATGTGGTTGAAGGGGCGGGCCACCACGGCCTCGAGCTCACCGGTGTCGTGGACCTGGAGTGCGGCGACTTCTGCCGCAACCTTCGACACGCCGTAGGGCGTGGACGGGCGCACGGGCAGTTCCTCGGTCTTCGGGACCCCGTCGTCGGTCCGGGGGTACACCTCCGCCGAGGACACCACCACGACACGACGCACACCGGCCGCGGCGCTCGCGTCGAGCACGTTGCGGGTGCCTTCGGCGTTGACCCGGAGCGCCTGGTCGGGCGCGGACCAGGAGGCACCGACGTCGCTCCATCCGGCGAGGTGGTACACGACCTCGGGGCGGACCTCGTCGAGCAGGGCCATCCACCCGTCGCGGTCGCAGAGGTCGGGCCCTTCACGGCCGTCGACCCCGTGGACGTCGTCGCCCTCGGCCTGGAGGTGGGCCCGCAGGTGGGGGCCGACGAAGCCGCCGACACCGGTGACCAGGCTGGCCGTCATCGTGGGCTCCGCTTCGCCATGCCCGCAGCGTACCGACGGCATCGGGCGGCGATCGTGACCGCCCGGCGCCCCGTTCGACCACCCCGAGTGGCGGTTCGAGCGGCACGGTGACCGACCGTCGGTGGATCCTCCGCAGCGCCCTCGTTCGGGTCGATGCGGCCACTAACCTTCGCCACGCGATGACCACCTCGACTCCTTCCTCTGCCGAGGCCGCCGCGCCGTCGGTCGTCGCCGTCGTGGTGAGCCGCGACCCCGGCGAGTGGTTCGAGGAGTCGTTGAGCTCGATCGTCGGGCAGGACTATCCCGACCTCGCCGTGCTCGTCATCGACGCCGGCAGCGAGACCTCACTGGCCGAGCGCGTCGCCGGCACCGCCCCCGATGCGTTCGTGCACCGGATGACCGGGTCACCCGGGTTCTCGGCGGCGGCGAACCAGGCGGCCGAGCTCGTCTCGTCCAACGACTTCTTCCTCTTCTGCCACGACGACGTGCGACTCGATCGCCGCTGTCTCGCACAGTTGGTCGAGGAGGTCTTCCGCTCGAACGCCGGCGTCGTCGGACCGAAACTCGTCGACTGGCACGACGACCGCCGCCTGACGCAGCTCGGGATGGGTTCGGACCGATTCGGCGTCCAGACCGACCGGGTCGAGCGTGGTGAGTTCGATCAGCAGCAGTACGACGCCGTGCGCGACGTCTTCGTCGTCCCCGGCGGGGTCCAGCTCATCCGACGCGACCTCTTCGACGAGCTCGACGGGTTCGATCCGGCGATCGAGAGCCTCGGCGAGGATCTCGACCTGTGCTGGCGGGCCCAGGCGCTCGGCGCCCGGGTGCTCGTCTCCCCACAGGCCCGCGCCGCCCACCTCGAGGGGCTGGGCACGCGTGGTGTCCACGATCGCCGTGCACGGCTGACCCGACACCGGTTGCGGACCATGCTCGTCACGACCCATGGCGGGGCCCTCGCGCTGACCCTGCCGTTGGCGTTGCTGCTGATCGTCGCCGAGGCCGCCTATTCGGTCGTCGCCGGCCGTCGGGGTCAGGCCCGCGACATGTTGTCGGCGATCGGGTGGAACCTGAGCCGCTGGTCCGAGACGTCCGAGCGTCGAGCCGAACTCACCGAGCGACGGCGGCGATCGGTGTCGGAGGTCCGCCAGCTCCAGTCCGGCGGATCGGCACGGATCTCGGGCTTCATCCGCGGTCGGATCGACGATCGCCAGGATCGACTGGCCGATCTCGTCGGGTCGGTCCGTGCGTCGTTCGGTGGTGGTGAAGCCGCGACCCTGCGCGACGCCACGATGATCGGTCTCGTCACCTTCGCGATCGTCGTCGGTGGTCTCCGGGGTCTGATCACGGGCGGGGTCGAGCCGTTCGGGCGGATTCCCGACTTCGACGGCGGCTGGGGCCTGCTCCGTGAGTGGTGGAGTGGGTGGCGTTCGATCGGGCTCGGTGGCGACGAGGCGTCGCCACCGGGGCAGTTCGTCCTCGGCCTGATCCGTTTCTCCCTCGGCTGGACCGGTGGTCTCGGTGCGACGCTCGTGTCGGTCGGTCCGGCGCTGCTCGCACCGATCGTGGCGTGGCGCGCCACCCGACCCCTCGGCAGCCCCCGGGCCTCCGCGGCCGCCGCCCTCGTCGTGGGTGCCAACCCGATGTTGCCGGCGCTGATGGCCGCCGGACGGTGGGATGCGTTGGTGGCCGTCGCCGGTCTGCCGCTCCTGCTCGGTGCGGTGCTGCGTGTCGAGGGCCTGGCACCCTTCGGAACCGGATTCGGCGCCGCCGGCCCGACCGTCGTCGAGCGGCCGCTCTCGGGCCGCCTCATCCGGCTCGGGCTCGCCACCGCGATCATCGGGGCGCTCGTGCCGACGCTCGCCGTGCTCGTCGTCGTCACGGTGCTCGCCGTGATGGTCGGCGGGCTGGTCTCGGCCCGACCGGAACGCCTCGGCCAGCTCGCCCTCGCGATCCCGACGGTGCTCGTCGTGGCGGTCGCGGTGTGGGCGCCCTGGAGTGTGTCTCTGCTCGACGGCGACGGCTGGTCGTGGCTCGTCGGCGTGGGGTCGCCGGAGGCCTCGGCCGATTCGATGCTCGACCTCCTGCGCTTCGGTCACGCCGGCCTCGCCCCCGGCTGGACCGGCCTCGCCACGGTCGCCGCCGCGGCGGTGTCGATCGTGTTGGCCCGGGGCCAACGATTCGACGTCGCCGCACGTGCGTGGGCCGTCGCACTCGTGGCGTTCGTGCTCGGCTGGGTCGGGCTGCGTGGCTGGTCGCCGATCGAACTGCCCGCCACGGAGATGTGGCTCGCCCTCGCCCTGGCCGCCCTCGCCTTCGTCGTGGCCGCCGGGATCCGCGCCGCCGAGCTCGATGCCGAGGTGTCGTGGGCCTTCCGGCCGCAGCTCCTGATCACCCTGGTCGCCACCCTGTCCCTCGTCGCCATGCTCGTCAGCGGCCTCCGTCACGGGCTGGAGGGCCGGTGGGGGGCACCCGAGCTCGCCTTCGGCGACTTCACCGAACTGATCGTGGCCTCGGAGACCGGCGACGTCGGGGCGGCCCGGGTCCTGTGGATCGGCGAACCCGAGGTGTTGCCCGTCGAACCCGTCCGCTCGCCGGACGGTCGCTGGTTCGCCGTGAGCGACGGTGGGCAGCGGGTCCAGGGACGTTGGACGCCCGAACCCCTCGGCGCCACCCGGATCGTGGGTGAACGCCTCGATCTCGCCGCCGGCGGTGACACCGTGCGTCTCGGCCGGTTGCTCGCCCCCGTCGGGATCGACGTCGTCGTGGTGGTGGAGCAGCTCGCGCCGGTGCCCTACGACGGACCGACGTGGCCGATCGACGCCGGCCTCGACGAGTCGCTCCGCCGCCAGCTCGACCTCGAGCGGGTGCCCGGCACGCCGAGCTTCGTCGTCTATCGCAACACCGCCGCCGCCGGCCCGGTGTTCGGCCTCGACCGGACCGATCCGATCAACCGGGTCGAGCTGACCGATCAGCTCGACCTCGATCTCGGCCGTGCCGGAGCCCGTCGACTCGATGTTCTGCCCGGGCCGGGTGCCTGGGAGCCGACGGCTTCGGTCGAGGGGATCGACGGGGAGCAGGCGATGCTCGTCGCCACGTCGTGGTCCGACCGGTGGCGCACCGACGCCGGGACGCCCGAGCCCGCGTTCGACGGTGTGGTGATGGTGCCGGGGACCGAGCCCGTGCGGCTCGGCTACGACACCCCGTGGTCACGTCAGCTCGTCCAACTCGGTGTCCTCGTGCTGGTCGCCGTCGGTGCCCTCATCGGTCGCCGTCACGACGCTCCCGCCGACGCCGCGGAGGTGGCTCGATGATCCGCTGGGCTCTCGCCGTCCTGATCGGCGCCGTGCTCGTCGCCGCGGTCGCCGTCGATCAGATCCGTACGCCCGACCCCGAACCGCCGGTGCTCGAGCTCGCCTCCGACTCCGAAGCCGTGATCCTCGACCCACCGTCCTCGTCCGCCGCCTGGTTCTGTCCGTTCGGGTCGGTCGCCGGCGTGACGAGCGGCCATGCCGTGCGGATCGCGAACCACGGCGACGCCCTGACCCGGGCCGAGGTCACGGTGCTCACCGATGCCGGCCCGGGACCGTCGCTCGCCGTCGAGGTCCTGCCCAACGGCGTCGAGCGGGTCCCGCTCGACGAGCTCGGTGCGGTGGGTGTCTCCGGCGCCGTCGTCGAGCTGATCGGCGGCGACGGCAGTGTCTCCCACGAGCTGGTCTCCACCGTCGGCTTCGCCGAGGGCACCTGCACCACCAGTGGCGCCGAGGAGTGGACGTTCGCCGGGGCCAGCACCGAGGCGGGTGCGGCGGCCCGGATCGCCATCATGAACCCGTTCTCCGAGGACGCCGTCATCGACGTCGACCTGCGGACCCGGATCCGGTCACGTCAGCCCGACGAACTGCGCAGCGCCGTGGTGCCGGCCGGGTCGGTGCGGGTCGTCGACCTCGGCACCGTCATCGCCGCCGAGGACGTCGTCTCGACGACGATCACCGTCAGCCAGGGCCTGGTGGTCGCGGAACGGCTCCAGGTGTTCGACGGCACCAACGGACCGAGCGGATCGTCGATCCAGCTCGGTACGCCCGGCTCGTCGCTCGAACGCTGGTTCCCCGCCGGACGGGTGCACCGGGCCGGCGACACGCTGCTGATGGTGGCCAATCCGGGTGAGGAGACCGCGCTGGTCGACATCATCCTCCACCCGCTCGACCCGGGCGAGACCGCCCGCCTCGGTCTGATCCCGCTCGAACTCACCGTGCCGCCGGGTCGGGTCGAGGCGCGTGACCTGCGGGCCGTGCTCGACGGCCTCGGCGTCAGCCTGCCGTTCGATCTCGGCATCGAGATGCGCTCGGCGAACGGCGTGCCGTTCGTGGGGGAGCGGTGGCAGCGTCAGCCGGTCCCGCTGGAGTCGATCGCTCCGAGCATCGAAGACGAGGTCGGACTCGGTCCGATCGGCGCCACCGCGGCCGGCGGTGGCGAGGGCTCGGGCCTGGTCATGCTCCCCGTCGCACCACTCGTCGGGCGTCAGGGCGACGGACCCGACGTCGAGGACGTGCCGCTCGAGGCCCTGGCCTCGGCCGAGCTGCGGGCGCTCCAGCCCGACGCGACCGTCGGGCTCGCCACCTCGGCGGGCCGTGGCCAGCGTGTGGCGTCGTGGGTCGTCCCCGCCGTGCGGACCGGCGACGGTGAACGCACGGTGTTGGCCGTGCAGAGCTCGGGCACCGGTTCGCTCGAGGTCACGGTGATCGCCGGTGGGCGTGTGGTCCGCACCTCCGAGATCGAGGTGTCCAGTGCCGGTCGGGCGCTGGTCGACGCCGGGGCGCCGGTCGGCGGCTCGGCGTCGTTGCTGGTCGTCGGCGCCGAACCGTTCGCCGTCGAGGCGATGGTGGTCGGCCCCGAGCGGGTCGCCGTGCTCGACGCGGTCGCCGTGGTCCCACGCGGCGTCGCCGGCGAGTGACCCGACCCACGCGGAGCTCGTCGTCGCGGCCACACTGAGGCCATGTCCGATCCACTGGTGCGTCTCGTCGTGGCGCTCGTCCTGGTCGCCGTCGCGGTCGGTGTCGCCACCGTGCTCCGCCGCCGTCGCCCCGATCCGCCGTCCGCCCCCAGCTATCGGGCGCCGATCCAGCTCGATCGCGACGACTTCGCCGATCCGGACTCGCCCGGTCTGCTGGTCATGTTCGGCTCATCGACCTGTGACTCGTGTCGAGGGGCGTGGGACGTCGTGCAGTCGGTGGCCCGGGACGGGCTCCCGGTGCAGCGGCTCGACGTGGAGCAGGACGCGGCGATCCACCAGCGCTACCGGATCGACGGGGTGCCGACCACGGTGCTGGCGGATCACGATGGCGTCGTGCACGCCACCTGGTTCGGCCCGCTCGATCGCGACGAGCTGATCGCGGCGATCGGCGGGCGTGACTGGGATCAGGCCTCGGGCGGCTGAGGCGGCGCGAGCACCGCTCCGGGCGTGTCGGCCTCGGGCGACGACCCGTTCGAGCTGTCGCCGGGCATCTCGCCGCCGGAGCCCGGTCCGTTCACCGAGATGTCGACGAGCCGCATGACCTCGTCGCCGCTCAGGGTCTCGTGCTCGAGCAGGCCCCGTGCGATGAGGTCGAGGGCGCCGCGGTGCTCGGTCATGAGTCGCTGACACCGGTCTTCCATGTCGAGCAGGATCCGCTGGGTCTCCTCGTCGATGACCCGGCCGGTCTCGTCGGAGAAGTCCTTCTGGCCCATCATGTCGTCGCCGAGGAACACCGGGCCGCTCGAGGAGAACGACATCGGTCCGACCTTCTCCGACATGCCCCACTCGGTCACCATGCGGCGGGCGATGTTGGTGGCCTGCTGGAGGTCGTTGGCGGCACCGGAGGACACGACGTCGAAGACGAGGTCTTCGGCGTTGCGGCCACCGAGGGCCATGACGATCATGTTCTCGGCCTGGGTCTTGCGCATCGAGTGACGGTCCTCCTCGGGGAGGGTCATCGTCACACCGAGCGCCATGCCCGTCGGGATGATGGTCACCTTGTGCAGCGGGTCGTAGCCGGGCAACACGGCGGCCATGAGGGCGTGGCCGGCCTCGTGGTAGGCGGTCATCTCACGCTCGGCCTCGTTCATGACGAGGGAATCACGCTTCACACCCATGATCACCCGGTCCCGGGCCTGGTCGAAGTGGCGGGCCGCCACGACCTTCTCGCCCTCGCGCACGGCGTAGAGGGCGGCCTCGTTGACGAGGTTGGCCAGGTCGGCACCCGACATGCCGGGGGTGCCCCGGGCGATGACGTGGATGTCGACGTCGGAGGCCATCTTCTTGTGCTTGGTGTGGACCCCGAGGATCTCCTTGCGGTCCTCGAGCTCGGGCAGCGGCACGACGACCTGACGGTCGAACCGGCCGGGGCGGAGCAGGGCGGGGTCGAGGATGTCGGGGCGGTTGGTGGCGGCCATCATCACGATGCCCTCGGTGGCCTCGAAGCCGTCCATCTCGGCGAGCATCTGGTTCAGCGTCTGCTCACGCTCGTCGTGGCCACCGCCCAGACCCGCGCCACGCTTGCGGCCGATCGAGTCGATCTCGTCGATGAAGATGATCGCCTTGCCCATCTTGCGGGCTTCCTGGAAGAGGTCCCGCACGCGGCTCGCGCCGACGCCGACGAACATCTCCATGAAGTCCGAACCGGTGACCGACAGGAACGGCACCCCGGCCTCACCGGCCACGGCCCGGGCGATCAGCGTCTTGCCGGTGCCGGGAGGACCGACGAGCAGCACGCCCTTGGGGATGCGGGCGCCGACCTCGGCGAACTTCTGGGGGTGCTTCAGGAAGTCGACGACCTCGGTGATCTCCTGCTTCACGGCGCCGTAGCCGGCGACGTCGTTGAAGGTCGTGCCGGGGCGCTCGGTCGAGTAGGTCTTGGCCTTCGACCGCCCGATCGACATGATCCCGCCCATCTGGGACTGCTGACGACGGGCGATCCACCAGAAGAACCCGATGACGATCATGAACGGCAGGAACAGCGGGATGAGGCCGAGGAAGAAGTTGGTCTGCGGGGTCTCGAACTCGACCTTCACACCGGCGTCGCGGAAGAACGCCTGGTCGTCCTCGGGAAGCGGGGACGGGCCGGTCGAGATGAAGGTGTCCTCGGCGCCGGCGGGTTCACCGTCGGTCACCTTGGTGCCCTCGATCCGGGCGTTGGTGTTGTCGTACGTGAACGACTCGATCTCGCCCTGTGCCGCCAACTCACGCAACTCGGCGTAGTCGATCTCGTTCGTCGGGCTGCTGCCGGCCACCTGGGCGGCGATGATCAGCACGGCGACGATCGCGACAACGACCCACGCGGTCCAGCGGGGCCAGCTGCCGTCGTTCTTGGCGGGCAGGCGCGGGTTGCGACCGTTCGGCGGGGGCGGGGGAGTGGAACCCTGGTCAGCCATACCCCCGATCCTACGCCTCGTGGCGTCCGAGTCCGGAGTCGGATGACGGGTTGGTCCGCGGCACCCGCCCCGGGAGGCGGGCGGCGGGTCCGGCACGGCCGCGGAGCGGTAGATTCCGCCGGGTGAACGAGGCGTCCACCAGCACGACCACGTCGGGTCGCGGCGGGGTCGCCCTGCCGGACACGCCGTGGACGCTGATGCTCGTCCTGGGATTCATCGTCTCGACCCAGATCCTGAAGGTGGTGTGGGCCGGCTTGGTCGTCGCCATCGGCGACGTCGACGTCGACGACGTGTCCATGACGGTGATCTTCGTCGCCGGGATCGGGCTGTGGCTCTGCTACGGCCCCGGAACCGTGGCACTCGCCGCGCAGCGGGCCGGCTCGGTCGGGGCGGGCCTGCGGGCGCTCGGGATCGACGGGGCGCCACGGCCCGCGTCGGTCGGCCTGGGCGCCGCGGCGGGGGTGGCGAGCCAGTTCGTGCTCGTCCCGATCGTCTATCTGGTGCTGCGGGGCGTGATCGACCCCTCCTCGGTCGACGACGCCGCCCGTGAGCTCGCCGATCGTGCCGCGACGACCGGTGATCGGATCCTCCTCGTCGTGCTGGCCGCACTCATCGCCCCGATCGTGGAGGAACTCGCCTTCCGCGGCCTCGTGCTCGGTGGGCTGGGGCGGGTGCTGCCCGTCGTGCCCGCCCTCGGCATCCAGGCCGTGTTGTTCGGGGTCGTGCACGATGCCGTGATCACCTGGCCGGGCCTGATCGTGTTCGGGCTCGTGCTCGGCTGGCTGCGGCTCCGGCACGGGCTGCTCGCCGCGATCGCGGCCCACATGACGTTCAACGCCGCCACGCTCGTCGTGCTGTTGGGCGATCTCGACCTGCCGTTCTGATCGCCCCCGGGCCCGCGTGGGCCGATCGGACCATTCGGCTCATGCGGCCTCACTCGGCGACGCCCCGATCCGATCGGAGTCGCACCCGCCCGGTGATTCCCGAGGAGCCGACTGCCGTGACCCAGACGATCGAACGATGCGCCACCTGTGGCAACGAGGCCGTCGCCATCGCCATGCACGTCGACGGCACCGACCTCGTGATGCGCTCCTGCGACAACTGCGACACCCGCACCTGGTCGCTCGGCGGTGCCCCGATCGAGCTCGGCAACGCGCTCGAGCAGGTCGGCCTGCACGCCGGCCGCCGTCGCTGATCCCGACGACGATCCCGCCACATCCGATCGGAACGTGACGCCGATTCGGTGATCGCGGCTGCGAGGATGGTGACTTCATGGACGAGTCGACCCGCGCGCCCGACGACCCGCCGGTGACGACCCCCGAGGGGTCGGACGCACCGACGCCCCCCGCCGATGATGCCGTCACCCCCGAGGCCGAGGTCTCGGCCGAGGTCGATGCCGCCTCGGCGCTGCTGCGTGACGCGGTCGACCAGGAAGCGGCGACCGTGGAAGCACCGGCCGCCACGACGGTGATCGACGTCGCCGGCGACCCGACCGCCGATGATCGGGTCGCCGAACCGGCCGAACCCGTCGACGACGACGTCGTGCTGGCGGCGGTCGCCGCGGCCCCCGTCCATCGGGACCCGTGGTGGTCCCGGTTGCTGGACCGTCCGCTCGATCTGATCTCGTTCGGCGTCGCGCTCGCCGCGGCCGTCTTCGTGTTCGTGCAGCTCCGGCCGGGTCTGCTCCTCGCCGACACGACCCCGTCGGGCGGCGACATGGGCGCCCACGTCTGGGGCCCCGCCTTCCTGCGCGACGAGCTGCTGAGCCAGGGCCGCATCACCGGCTGGACGCCCGACTGGTACGCCGGGTTCCCCGCCTACCAGTTCTACATGGTCGTCCCGTCGCTCGCGATCGTGCTGCTCAACGCCGGTCTCACCCCGTGGATCGGTGTCCCGATCGGGTTCACGATCGTCGGTGCGGCGATCGAACTCGCTCGTCGGGTCGGCCGCCACGGCGGCTGGATCATCACCCTCGGCGTGCTCGTCGGCCTCGGCCTGATCGGGCTGCCCTACGGCATCGCTTTCAAGCTGGTGTCGGTCAGCGGGCTCGTGATGTTCCCGATCGCGGCCTGGTTCATGGCCCGGCTCGCCGGCTCACCCGACCCGGTGCCGGCCTTCGTCTCGCTCGGGGCGACCATCTTCCTGTTCGACACGAACTTCACGATCTACGGCGGCAACATCGCCTCGACGCTCGCCGGTGAGTTCGCCTTCTCGGTGTCGCTCTGCCTCGCACTCCTCGCGGTGGGGCTCGTCGCGAAGGGGCTCGACGACGACCGCTACCGGGCGCCCGCGGCGGTGGTGATCGCCCTCGTCGCGCTGTGC
The DNA here is from genome assembly GCA_020630195.1 of Acidimicrobiales bacterium. Lineage (GTDB taxonomy): Bacteria > Actinomycetota > Acidimicrobiia > Acidimicrobiales > SZUA-35 > JAHDBV01. The sequence goes on along the minus strand of JAHDBV010000040.1, from coordinate 14,735 downwards.
CACGTCATCCCGTTGTTCTTCGTCGTGCCCGTGCTGATCCTGCTCGTGGTGCAGCACCACTCGGTGCCCCGGGGTTGGCTGCTCGGCCTCTCCGTCACGGTCGCCCTCGCCGCCGTGGCGCCGGCGGAGTCGTCGGGTCTCGGCTACCGGCTGCTCGTGCTCGTGCCCGCGGTGTTCGTCTACGTCCTGATCCTGACGGCCAACCCGGAGAGTCGGCGTCGGGCGGGTTGGCTGCTCACCGTCGGGCCGGTGGCGTTCGCGCTCACCGCGTTCTGGCTGCTCCCGTTCACCCTTCGGGAGCCGTACCTGAACGACATGGGCTGGGAGCGGCTCACCACCATCGCCGATTCGTTGTTGACCGATCCGATGCGGGTCGCACTGCCCGTCGCCGTGGTCGGCGCGATCCTCGCGTTCGGTGCCCGGGAACGGCTCGGGGTCGTGTTCGCCACCAATGCGGCGCTGTTCGCCGGGCTCATCGCCACCCTGCCCGAGGCCCGGCTCTGGAACGCACGCCTGCTGCCGTTCTTCTACCTGCCCGTGTATCTGGTGGCCGCCGTCGGTGTCGCCTTCGTGGTGCGGGCCTTCGCCACCACACTCAGCGAGCGTTACGACCGCCCCGATCCGTGGACGGTCATGATCTCGATGGTGGTGGGTCTGTCGGTCGTGATCGTCGGGATCGCCATCCCGCTGCGGGCCGCACCCGGTGGTGGGATCGACGACGAGGGACGGTGGACCTGGCTCGGCATCGAGTCGAAGTCGCGTTCGTTCCTGCCGTCGTGGATCGCCTGGAACTACTCGGGCTACGAGGAGAAGAACTCCTACCGCGAGTACTCCGACGTCGTGTCGACGATGGGCGATGTCGGGCTCGACAACGGGTGTGGCCGGGCCATGTGGGAGTACGACAAGGATCTCGACCGCTACGGCACGCCGATGGCGTTGATGTTGCTGCCGCACTGGACCGACGGCTGCATCGGCTCGATGGAGGGTCTCTACTTCGAGTCGTCGGCCACGACGCCGTTCCACTTCCTCAACCAGTCGGTGCTGTCGGCGGCGCCCTCACGGGCGCAGCGCGATCTCCCGTACCGGGGCTTCGACATCGGCCTCGGGGTCGACCAGCTCGAGACCCTCGGGGTGCGGTACTACATGGCCCTGAGCGACGAGGCGATCCGGGCCGCCCGTGACGAACCCCGTCTCACCGAGGTGGCCGAGTCGGCGCCGTGGATCGTGTTCGAGGTGGCCGAGGCCGCGATCGTCGAAGGGCTCACGACCGAACCCGTCGTGACCGGCGGCCCCGACGAGAGCACCGTCGGCGAGCTCGCCACCCATTGGGACACCGGCTGGGTCTCCCAGGCCGTGGTGTCGTTCAACGAGCGATCGGCCGCGATGCCGTTGCCGGCCGAGGACGGACCGGACGAGTGGCAACGGGCCGTGAACCTGGCCGACGCCGACGCCGTCGAGCTGCCTCCCGTGACCGTGTCGGACATCGTGACCGACACCGACAAGATCGCGTTCACCGTCGACGAGCCCGGCGTGCCCGTGCTCGTGAAGGCCTCGTACTTCCCGAACTGGAGCGCCTCGGGCGCCGAGGGGCCGTGGCGGGTGGGCCCGAACATGATGGTCGTCGTGCCGACCGACACCGAGGTCGAGATCCGGTTCGGCTACTCGGCGGTGGAGTACGGCTCCTACGCCCTGACGGCGCTCGGCCTCGCGGCCCTCGTCGGACTCGGGGTGCTCGATCGTCGCCGCCGCACCGGTGGTGCCGAGCCGGCCGTCGTCGGAGCCGGCGCCGACGTCGCGGCCGGCGAGGCCTCGGTCGCTCCGGTCTGGGCCGACGAGGTCCCGGCCGGCGCCGGCCCCGCCGAGGCCACCTGGGCCGACGAGGTGCCGGAGGTGGCGATGCCCCCGGTCGAGGACGAACCCGAGTCCCCCGGCGGTCCATGAGGTCCCGCCTGCGGCTGTTCGCGCTCGTCGGACTCGTCGCCACGATCGTCGATCTCGGGTTGTTCGTCCGGCTCGCGTCCCGGGTGTCGTTGGCCGTCGCGGATGCCGTGGCGCTGCTCGCCGCGGCCCTCGTGGCCTACGTGGGCAACCGGGTGGTGACGTTCCGGGGCGCGCCGCGGGCCCGATGGGTTCGCAACCCGGGACTGTTCGCCGGCACCGCGATCGTGGCGGGTGCGCTCGACATCGTGCTCACGGTGCTGCTCGCCGCCGGTGGTCTCGACGACCTCCTCGCCAAGCTGATGGCCCTGCCCGCAGCGGCTGCCATCCGGTGGGGTGTGTACCGCTGGATCCTGTTCAACGAGGTCCGTCGGGACCTCGCGGAGCGTGTCGATCGGGGTCCCGACCCGGGTCGTCGCCGCCTGTCGGTGATCGTGCCGGCCTACAACGAGGCGGGCCGGATCGGTCCGACGGTCGATCGGCTGCTCGCCGAGCTCGGCCCCACGGTCGACGGTGACCTCGAGATCGTCGTCGTCGACGACGGCTCGGCGGACACGACGGCGGCCGAGGCCGAACACCACGGCGCCCGCGTGGTGGTCCAGCCCCGGAACCGGGGCAAGGGTGCGGCCGTGCGGGCGGGCATGCTCGCCGCGGAGGGACGGGTGCGGGCGTTCACCGATGCCGATCTCGCCTATTCGCCGGCGGTCGTCGCCGAACTCGTGGCCGGCGTCGAGGACGGCTGGGACGTCGTGGTCGGGTCCCGACGCCACGATCAGACGACGACACTCGTGCGGGCCCGCCGCCTTCGCGAGATCGGCGGTCGGCTCGTGAACTGGCTCACCCACCTCGTGCTGCTCGGCCATTTCCGTGACACGCAGTGTGGGGTGAAGGCGTTCCGGGGCGAGATCGCCGAGGCGATCTTCTCCCGCACCCGACTCGACGGGTTCGCCTTCGACGTCGAGGTCTTCCTCATCGCCGAACAGGATCGGTATTCACTCACCGAGGTGCCGGTGCGGGTCGAGAACCGCGAGGGTTCGTCGGTTCGGCTCGTGGCCGACACCGTCGCCCTCGTCGGTGATCTGTTCCGGGTGCGGCGGTGGGCCGGTGAGGGCTGGTACCGGCGCAGCGACACCGCCGTCACCGGGAGCTGATCGGCCCTCCCCGATCTGGGTATCGACGGCATCTCCTATGGCCGGGGCCGCGGCGGCCGATCAGTAGTGTCATGACCGTGTCCACAGCTGACGTGCTCCCGCTCGACAAGATCGTCAAGGCCTACGACATCCGGGGCACCTACCCGGATCAGATCGACGCCCCCACCTGCCGCGCCCTCGGGGTCGGGTTCGGGGCCTACATCCGCTCGGCCGAACCCGACACCACCTCGGTCGTGGTCTGTCGCGACATGCGCCCGTCGGGTCCCGAACTCGTCGGTGCCTTCGCGGAGGGTGTGATGAGCCAGGGCCTCGACGTGCTCGACATCGGCATGGGCTCGACCGATCTGATGTACTTCGCCTCCGGCTCGCTCGACATGCCGGGCGCGATGTTCACCGCCTCCCACAACCCGGCCGAGTACAACGGCATCAAGGTCTGCCGCTCGGGTGCGGCGCCGATCGGACAGGACACCGGGCTCGCCCAGATCCGCTCCGTCGCCGAGGCCGAGGGGACCGACGCCGCCGCCGACGACGCCGAGACACCCGGCACCCTCCGCACCGACGATCTGCTCGACGCGTTCGTCGACCACGTGCTGTCGTTCATCGACACCTCGAAGCTCAAGCCGCTGAAGGTGATCGCCGACACCGCCAACGGCATGGGCGGCATGGTCGTGCCGGCCGTGTTCGCGAAGCTCCCCTTCGACCTCGAGGTGATGTATCCCGAGCTCGACGGTTCCTTCCCGAACCACGAGGCCAACCCCATCGAGGTCGAGAACCTCCGCGACCTCCAGGCACGGGTGCTCGAGACCGGTGCCGACATCGGACTGGCGTTCGACGGCGACGCCGACCGCGTGTTCTGCGTGGACGAGAAGGGCCAGCCCGTCTCGGGTTCGCTGACCACGGCGCTGCTCGCCGGGGCGATCCTCGATCGCAACCCCGGTGCCAAGGTGATCTACAACCTGATCTGTTCGAAGGTCGTACCGGAGGTCGTGGCCGAACACGGCGGCACCGCGATCCGCACCCGCGTCGGTCACAGCTTCATCAAGCAGGTGATGGCCGACGAGGGGGCCGTGTTCGGTGGTGAGCACTCGGCCCACTACTACTTCGCCGACAACTGGCGGGCCGACTCCGGTCTGATCGCCTCGATGTTCGTGCTCGAGCAGCTCTCGGCCGCCGACGGTCCGTTCTCCGAGCTGCTCGAGCCGCTGAAGCGCTACGCCGCGTCCGGCGAGATCAACACCCGCGTCTCCGACGCCGCCGCGGTCATCGACGCCGTGGCCGCCCACTACGACGGGCAGGGCACCATCGATCGCCTCGACGGGCTCACCGTCGACCTCGGCGACTGGTGGTTCAACCTCCGTGCCTCCAACACCGAGCCGCTCCTGCGCCTGAACCTCGAGGCCGCCGACGACGCCACCGTCGCCGACAAGGTCGCCGAGGTGCAGGCCGTGATGGCCGGCTGAGTCGGAGCCGAGCGAACCGTGACCGAACCGGCGATCGTCGCCCCGATCGCCGGGGTCGCCCAGCACTACGCCTGGGGTGACCCCGACGCCATCCCGACGATCGTCGGGGTCGAACCCGACGGTCGGCCGTGGGCCGAGTGGTGGCTCGGCGCCCATCCGAAGGCACCCGCCGGGCTTGGCGACGGCTCGACCCTCGACGATCGCATCGCCGCCGACCCCGCCCGCTGGTTGGGCGCCGAGGTGGGCGAGCGGTTCGGTCGGTTGCCGTTCCTGTTGAAGATCCTCGCGGCGTCCGTGCCGTTGTCGATCCAATCGCACCCGTCGCTCGACGAGGCCCGTGCCGGGTTCGCCCGGGAAAACGCGGCCGGGGTGGCGCTCGACGCACCGCACCGGACGTACCGCGACGACAACCACAAGCCCGAGCTGATGTGTGCGCTCACCCCGTTCGAGGCGAAGTGCGGCTACCGCACGCTGGCCTCGGCCCGAGCCGTGTTCGACCGGTTGCGGGCCGCCGCTCCGCACGCCGATCTCGATGCCCTCGCCGATCGGCTCGCCGCCGATGGCGACGACCGGGACGTGCTCGCCGCCGTCACGGCCTGGATCCTCGATCCGGAGCGTGACGAGGCCACCGACCTCGTGCCCGCCGTGGTCGCGGCTGCCGCCCACGCCGCGACCGACGAGGCGGACGATGCCGAACTCCGTTCGGTCGCCGAGATCGAGGACGCGTTCCCCGGCGATCCCGGGGTCGTGGTGGCACTCCTGCTCAACCACGTCTCGATGTCGCCCGGCCAGGCGATCTTCCTCGAAGCCGGCAACCTGCATGCCTACCTCCGGGGGGTCGGGGTCGAGCTGATGGCCAACTCCGACAACGTCATCCGCGGTGGGCTCACGCCGAAGCACATCGATCTGCCCGAGCTCGCGGCGGTGGTCGACGCCACTCCGCTCGACGCCGCCGTGCAGACCGCGGTGGGTGACGACCACGCCTACGAGATCCCGGTGCCGGAGTTCGGTCTGCGTCGCCTCGACGGTGCGGTCGACACCACCGTCGACGGTCCGGCGATCGCCCTCGTCATCCGCGGCTCGGCGACGGTCGGGGAGCACACGCTCGCCGCCGGTGCCTCGGCGATGATCGGCGCCGGCACCACCACGGTCCGGACCGACGGCGAGGTGTACCTCGCCACCGTCGGCGACCTGCGCTGACCGGCACCCGCCTCGGTCCGAGCCGAGGCTCGGAATCCGATCGAGGCTGCGGGCCCGGATGGCTAGGTTCTCCCGGTGACCCCGACCCGACTGCGACGACGCCTCATCGCACTCGGGTTCGTCGACGAGTTCTCCCCGCTCTACGCGATCGTCACCGTCTACTTCGCCGAGAACGGGCTCGACGCGGCCCAGATCTCGATCCTGTTCGCCCTCTGGGCGGGCACGGGCATCGTGTTCGAGGTGCCGAGCGGCGCCCTCGCCGATCGGGTCGACCGGCGGGTCCTGCTCGCCGTCTCGTTCGTGCTGCGCGCCGCCGGCATCGCGTTGTGGATGATCGATCCCCGGTTCGAGACGGTGCTCATCGGGGCCGCCCTGTGGGCGCTCCATTCGGCCCTCGCCTCCGGGGCGTTCGAGGCGATGATCCACGACCAGCTCGCGGCGGTGGGCGAGGCCGACCGCTATCAGGCCGTGATGGGGCGCATCCATCAGGCCTCGGTCGGAGGCATCGCGTCCGGGTCACTGCTGGGCGCCGGGCTGCTCTCGCTCGGTGTGGGCTTCGAGGCATTGGGGTGGTTCACCGTCGTCGCCCATCTCGGCTCCATCGCCCTCGTGTTGGCGTTGCCGAAGGCGGGCGCGATCGAGGACGACCCGGAGGGACTGACGTGGGCGTCGTGGTGGCGGACGCTGCGGTCGGGTCTCGACCTCGTGCGGCGTCGGCCGTCGATCCGCCGGGTGCTGGTGCTCGGTGCGCTGCTCGAGGGCACCTACCTGATGGACGAGTACGTCCCGCTCGTCGCCGATGCCCGGGGTGCGGGGGATTCGACGATCTCGATCCTCTACTTCGTCATCCTGCTCGGTCCGATCCTCGGTGACGAGCTCGTCGTACGGGTCGAGCATCTGTCGGGCCGGTTCATCGGCGCACTGCTCGCCGCCTCCTACGTCGTGGCCACCACGGCGTTGCTGTTCGACGCCATCCCGGCGCTGGCCGCCATCGCCATCGCCTACGCCGGCCACGAGGTGGCCTGGGTGGTGAGCGACGCCCGGGTCCAGGCGGCCATCGACGACGACACGCGCGCCACGGTGCTGAGCGTGCGCAGCCTCGGTGCCGGCATCACCGGCATGGCCACGTTCGCGGCGATCGGTGCGTTGGCCTCGGCGACCGACCCGACACCCGGCGTGATCGGTCTCGGGGTCGTGCTGGTCGTCATCGGTGGGATCGTGGCTGCGGCCCGGATCATCCCGCCGGCGGTACCTGAGGGCGTCGAGGCCTGAACGGTCGCCGGGTTCGGGTCGATCGGCCCGCTCGCCTGGGTCGGTCCGCTCGGTTGCCGATTCATGATCGATCCCGGGCGGCTGGCTACGCTGCGCCTGTTCCGCCGGGTGTTCCGGCCGACCCAGGAGACCGTCATGGCCCTCGATCCGCTGCTCCTCGAGATCCTCGCCTGCCCCGAGGACAAGGGACCGCTTCATCACATCGCCGATGAGCAGGCGCTCTACAACCCGCGCCTCACCCGCCGCTACCGGATCGACGACGACATCCCGGTGATGCTCATCGACGAGTCCGAGACGGTCGATGCCGCCGAGCACGATCGGCTGATGGCCAAGATCGATGCCGAGGGCATCGCCCCGACCTTCGAGCCCGGGAGCTGATCGTGACCGACCGCATCGACACCCTCGGCATGTGGGAGGCGATGCTCGGCCTCCCCGAACAGATCGACGCGTCGCTGTCCGCCGTCGGCGACATCGACGGTCTGCCCGATCCGGGTCGGATCGACCACGTGCTGCTGCTCGGCATGGGCGATTCCGGGTTCGGCGGCGACGTCGCCGCGGCGTCGGCCCGGCCGTTCGCGTCGTTGCCGATCGTCGTCTACAACGGCTACCTGCCCCCGTCGTGGGTGGGTGCGCGTTCCCTCGTCATCGCCATCTCGGCCTCGGGTCGGACCGAGGAGACGCTCGAGTCGCTGGAAGCGGCGGTCGAGGCCGGTGCCTCCCTCGTCTCGGTCACCAACGACGGCGATCTCGCCGCGCTCACCCGTGCCGCCGGTGGCCCGGTGCTGCCGGTGGTCGGCGACGCCCCGATGCCCCGCGCCGCCCTCGGTGCGTTGTCGGTGCCGCCGATGCTGGCGCTCGAGCAAATGGGCCTGTTCCCGGGTGCCCGGGTGTGGATCTCCGACGCCGTCGAGCAGCTCAAGGCCCGCCGCGACGAGTTCGCCTCCGATGCCAGACCCGCTCGTGCCCTGGCCGAGCGGATCGGCTCCACCATGCCGATCGTCTACGGCGGCGGTGCCATCGGTGCCACGGCGGCCAAGCGGTGGAAGATGGCCGTGAACCACAACGTGAAGTCGCCGGCCTTCTGGGCGCCGATGCCCGAGCTCTGCCACAACGAGCTCGTCGGTTGGGGTGGTCTCGCCGACACGACCCGCGAGGTCTTCACCCAGATCCAGCTGCGTCACTCCGACGAGCATCCCCAGACCGCTCGCCGGTTCTCGTTCGTCGAGGAGTCGACCGCCGGTGCGATGCACGACGTCGTGCAGGTCGAGGCCGGCGGTGACGGCCCCGTGGCCGAGCTCTTCGATCTCGTGTTCACCGGTGACATCACCTCGCTGGAGATGGCGGCGGTGGCCGGACTCGATCCGGGCCCGCTCGGTGTGGTCGACGAACTGAAGACCTGGCTCGACAGCTGAGCCCGTCTCGGCGCGGAACGTGCGGGCGGCGCCGCCGCGTGTGAACATCCCACCCGACGCGAACACGACCGCCGAGGGGGCGACATGAGCGACATGCAGGGACGAGCCGTGGTGGTGACCGGTGCCGGAGGAGGCATCGGCCGTGCCACCGTCGAGCATCTGCTCGCCCGTGGCGCCGACGTGCTCGCCACCGATCTGCCATCGGCCGGCCTCTCGGCCGTGCAGGACGAGCTCGAGGCCGCCGTCGTGCTCGAGGCCGATGTGACGTCCCTCGACGACTGGGGACGGGTGGCCCGCGCCGCCGAGGCCGCCTTCGGGCGGGTCGACGGGCTCGTCAACAACGCCGGCATCGAGGGGGCCATCACCCCGCTCGTCGAGTACCCGACCGAGATGATCGACCGGGTGCTCGACATCAACGTGAAGGGCGTCGCCTACGGCATGCAGACCCTGCATCCGATGCTGATCGCCGACGGTGGTGGCGCGGTGGTCAACATCTCGTCGGTCGCCGGCCTCGGTGGAGCACGGAACCTCTCGATCTACTCGGCGTCGAAGCACGCCGTCATCGGACTCACGAAGTCGGCGGCGCTCGAACTCGCGGAGCACGGTGTCCGCGTGAACGCGGTGTGCCCGTCGCCGATCCAGACCCGGATGATGCGGGCCCTCGAGGACGGGATCAAGATCGACGGCCTGGACCGGGACGCCGTGGAGGCGATGGTCTCGCAGAACATCCCGATCGGGCGCTACGGCGAACCGAGCGAGGTCGCCGATCTCATCGGATTCCTGTTGTCGGATGCCTCGGTGTTCCTCTCCGGCGCGGCGATCCCCATCGACGGCGCCATGACCGCCCGTTGAGCCGGCGATGACCGACCCCGCCCCGGCCGACGAGTCGAGCTGGCTCGAGCAGGCGCTCGTGTCGGCGCGGACCTCCGGCGACTACGAGTTCGTGTGGCCGGCGTTGCTGTCGTCGATCTTCACCGTGCCGGTCCTCGTGGACGACGGTGACACCGACGGTTCGACGGCCCGCTTCGCCGTGCGTTCCCAGGACGACGGACCGGTGCTCGTGATCACCGAACGCGCCGACGACCTGGCGCGGATCCATCCTCCCGGCACCGCCGTCGCCCTGTCGGGGGCGCTGCTCATCGAGTCGCTGCATCCCGATGTCGGCCTCGCGGTGCATCGTGGCCCCGGCGAGGAGAGCTTCGGCATCCGGCCCGACCTCGTGCAGCGGCTCCGGGATCGGTTGGCGTCCACCGACGACACCCCGACGTGACGATCGACCGGGCCCGCCCGGTTGAGTCGACCGCACGCCGGGTCGGGTAGACGTGGCGGCATGGCCCGCTACTCCGTCACCGTCGCCAACCCCCTCGCACCCGAGGTCGCCTTCGCCAAGGTCGCCGACCTGTCGCTGCTGACCGAGTGGGATCCGGGTGTGGCCAGCGCCGAGTACGAGACGGGGGAGACGGTCGCCCTCGGCACGGTCTGGAAGGTCATCGTGAAGGGCATCGGCGGTGCGCCGATCCAGCTCCGCTACGAGGTCACCGAGCTCGAACCCGACACCCGCATGGTCGCGGTCGCCGACGACTCGACGCTGCGGAGTCACGACATCATCTCGGTCGAGCCCGACGGCGAGGGCGGGTCGCTGCTGACCTACGACGCCGAGCTCACGATGAGGGGCCTGTTCTCGCCCATCAACCTCGTGCTGCCGCTGGTGTTCGACAAGATCGGTGACAAGGCCGCAGCTGGGTTGGTTGACCACCTCGGCGGGCGCATCGTCGAGCAGTAGCCTGACCGCTGGCTGTCCGTGATCGGGCCAGGTGGCCCACAGCCGATTCCCACGCAGTGGGTCGCGATCATTCGGGTCGGACCCCGATCACACAGGAGCCTCTCATGGGCGTCATCCACGGCGACTACAAGGTCGCCGACATCAACCTGGCCGGTGCCGGCCGCAAGCAGATCGAACTCGCCGAGCACGAGATGCCCGGCCTCATGTCGCTGCGGGCCGAGTACTACGACGAGCAGCCCCTCGCCGGTGCCCGCATCATGGGCTCGCTGCACATGACCGTGCAGACCGCCGTGCTCATCGAGACCCTCACCGCTCTCGGCGCCGAGGTGCGTTGGGTGTCGTGCAACATCTTCTCGACCCAGGACGAAGCCGCGGCCGCGGTCGTCGTCGGGCCCGAGGGCACCACGGAGCACCCCTCCGGCGTGCCGGTCTACGCCTGGAAGGGCGAGACCCTCGAGGAGTACTGGTGGTGCACCGAGCAGGCCCTCAAGTGGCCCGGTCAGGACGGCTGCAATCTCATCCTCGACGACGGTGGCGACGCCACCCTCCTCGTGCACAAGGGCGCCGAGTACGAGGCCGCCGGTGCCGTGCCGGACGCCACCGAGGACGACCCCGAGGAGTGGCACGTCATCATCGACCTGCTGAAGAAGCTCCACGGCGAGGACAACACCCTCTTCACCCGGATGGCCGCCGGTATCCGCGGCGTCTCGGAGGAGACCACCACCGGTGTGCACCGCCTCTACGAGATGCGCGACGCCGGCACCCTCCGCTTCCCGGCCATCAACGTGAACGACGCCGTCACCAAGTCGAAGTTCGACAACAAGTACGGCACCCGCCACTCCCTGCTCGACGGCATCAACCGCGGCACCGACGTCATGATCGGCGGCAAGGTCGCCTTGGTGCTCGGCTACGGCGACGTGGGCAAGGGCTGCGCCGAGGCGCTGCGGGGTCAGGGCGCTCGGGTGATCATCACCGAGATCGACCCGATCTGCGCCCTCCAGGCGGCGATGGACGGCTACGAGGTGTCGACGATCGAGCGTGAGCTCGAGACCACCGACATCTTCATCACCTCCACCGGCAACAAGGACATCATCTCGGCCGAGATGATGTCGCAGATGAAGCAGGGTGCGATCGTCGGCAACATCGGCCACTTCGACAACGAGATCGACATGGCCGGCCTCTATCGCCAGAGCGACATCCAGCGGATCAACATCAAGCCGCAGGTGGACGAGTTCCGCTTCCCCGACGGCAAGTCGATCATCGTGCTGTCGGAGGGTCGCCTGCTGAACCTCGGCAACGCGACCGGTCACCCGTCGTTCGTGATGTCGGCGAGCTTCACCAACCAGGTGCTCGCCCAGATCGAGTTGCACCAGAACGCCGAGTCGTACGACACCCTGTCGGTCACGACCCTGCCGAAGGTGCTCGACGAGAAGGTCGCCCGTCTGCACCTCGACGCTCTCGGGGTGAAGCTCACGAAGCTGACCCAGGAGCAGGCCGACTACATCGGCGTCCCGGTCGACGGCCCCTACAAGCCGGACCACTACCGCTACTGACGTCGTTCGGTTCGCTGGCGCTCACCTCACTCACGCAGTTCGGCGCTGCGCGCCGAACTGCCAACGGCGAACCGACGTCTCTCATGGTGCCCGGGCCCCCGGCCCGGGCACCGTCGCGTCCGCACGAAGTCGCAGTTCTGAGCGCCAGCGAGGAACTGCCTAAGTGAGGCGAGCGCCAGCGAGGTGAACGGCAGCGCCAGCGAAGAACTGCGTGAGTGCGCCGAGCACCAGCGAGGCGAACGACAACGACGCCGTCACACCCCGGGCGTAGCGTCCGGCGGCGTGTTGATCGTCAAGCGCTGCCCGGGCTGCGCCCGGCCTCATCGGTCGGTGTGTCCAGCGTGTCGCGTCCGGGTCCGCCCCGCACCGGTGGGTGTCGATGCGCTGTTCGAGTACGAGGGTGTCGGTCGGGCGGTGATGCTCGCCGCGAAGAACCGGCACCGGCGGGATCTGCTGGTGGGGCTCGGTCGGAACCTCGCCCCGCTCGTGCCCGTCGGCGCGACCGAGGTCACCTGGGTGCCGGCGTCGCGCGGCGGGCGTCGACGGCGGGGGCTCGATCAGGCCGAGGTGTTGGCCCGGGCGCTGGGCGCGGCGACGGGCCTCCCCGTCCGTCGACGGCTGCGTCGACTCGAACGACGCTCCCGCCGTTCGCTGAACCGGGCGGCCCGGCTCGACGGCGTGGCGATGCGGGCCTCTGGGGCGGGGGAGTGGGTGGTGCTCGTCGACGACGTCCGCACGACGGGTGCCACGTTGCGTTCGGCCGAATCGGCGCTGCGTTCCGCCGGTGCCGGGCGGGTCACGGCGGTGACGGCGTGTTGCGTTCCGTGACGGTCGGCTGAACAGGTCGGGCGACCCACGACACGGATCCCGGTCGTCGCCTATGGTCGGATGTCACACAAACACCACGCACCGACGAAGGAGTCGTTCATGCAGGTCAAGGTCAGCGGTCGTCATACCACCGTCTCCGAGAATCTCCGCCAGCAGGCCACGGAGAAGATCGGCAAGCTGGACCGCTACCTGGGCATGGAACGAGCCGATGTGCATTTCTGGGTGGAGAAGAACGCGCGCTCGGCCGACCGCGAGTTCTGTGAGGTGACGATCGAAGGCCACGGCCATCACGTCAGGACACGTGTGCACGCGCCCGATGGCTTCACCGCGGTCGATCTCGCCGTCGACAAGCTCGAGCGACAACTCCGAAAACTCAAGACGAAGGTGGCGAACAAGAAGCGAGGACGTGAACGGGTCGAGATCCCTCCCGGACTCGTACCCGACACCCTCATCCCGGCCGGGTCCGAAGCGCCGGAGCCCGTCTACAAGATCGTGAAGACGAAGAACTTCACGCTGCCGACGATCGACCCGGAGGAGGCCGCCCTCCAGATGGACCTCGTCGATCACGGGTTCTTCCTCTTCATCAACTCCCAGACCGGGGCCTCGGCCGTCGTCTATCGACGTGACGACGGTGATGTCGGCCTGATCGACACGAGCGCCGCTCCCGACTGAGGGGTTCAGACGGCGTTCCATCCGCCGATGGGCACGGATGGAACGTCGTCGCGCCCTGCGGGTCGTGGTCAGCGAAGACCACGAGATCTTCCGTCGAGAGCTCCTGATCGCGATCGAAGCCGAGCCTCAACTCGCGGTGTCGGTCGAAGTGCCGTCGCTCAGCGAGCTCCGGCTCGATCAGACCGCGCCGGTGTCGGTCGTCGTGGTCGACCTGTCACCGCCGATCGGTGATGCGGCGGCAGCGATCGCCGAGCTCGTCGCCGAGCGATCCGAGATCTCGGTCATCGCGCTCGCGGGACCACTCGACGATCCGCTGCCGGCGTTGCTCGCCGGTGTGATCGGTGTGGTCGACAAGGTCTCGGCCGCCGACGACATCGCCGATGCGATCCGCATCTCCGCCGAGCGCGGTGCGTTCTTCTCCCGCAGTGCCGCCCGGTCGTTGCTGCGGGTGGGCACCGACGTGCTCAGCGCCGACCATCAGGAGCTGCTCCAGCACCGCGCCGCCGGGCGGTCCCACGCCGAGATCGCGGAGTTCCTCGGCGTCGATCGTCTCGAGCTCGGACGCCGGATGTCGGGCCTCGCCGGGGAGATCCGTTCCGACCGTGCCCGCCAGGCATTGGCGCCACGGGTGGCCATGGCCGCGTCGGTAGAGTGATCCGAGCATGAAGCTGCTCGACAAGATCCTGAACGCCGGTGACGGCAAGCGCCTCAAGGCGATCGAATCGGTCGTCGCGCCGATCAACGCGCTCGAGCCGACGTACGAGGCGATGAGCGATGACGAGTTGCGGGGCCGCACCGCGGCGTTCCGCCAGGAGCTCGACAACGGTGCGACGCTCGACGACATCATGTTCGACGCCTACGCGACGGTACGCGAGGCGGCTCGACGCACGATCGGCCAACGCGCCTACGACGTCCAGATGATGGGTGGCGCCGCCCTGCACTGGGGCTGGGTCGCCGAGATGAAGACCGGCGAGGGCAAGACCCTCACCTCCGCCCTGCCCGTCTACCTCAACGGGGTGGGCGGCAAGGGTGTGCACGTCGTCACCGTGAACGACTACCTGGCCCGCCGCGACAAGGAGTGGATGGGCCAGATCCACGGGTGGCTCGGGCTCACGCTCGGACTCGTGACCGCCGAGGGTCGGGTGAACACCGCCGACAAGCAGGCGCAGTACAACGCCGACATCACCTACGGCACGAACAACGAGTTCGGCTTCGACTACCTACGCGACAACATGGCGAAGCGGCCGACCGACCGCACCCAGCGGGGCCACAACTTCGCCATCGTCGACGAGATCGACTCGATCCTCATCGACGAGGCACGGACGCCGCTCATCATCTCCGGCAAGCTCCGCGGTGCCGCCGAGCTCTACTACCGCTTCGCCGACGTGGCGAAGGAGCTCGTCCGGGACGCCCACTACGACGTCGACGAGGAGAAGCGCATCGTCGCCATCACCGACGACGGCATC
>JAHDBV010000152.1 GCA_020630195.1 Acidimicrobiales bacterium | reverse complement strand
CGCCTTCTCGTCTCACAGTCGAAACCGATCAGCCCCGAATGGTGAGACGACAGGTGTGCCTGTCGTCTGTCAAGTAGCAACCCGGCCGGAACCGGGCACGTGAGTGTATCGACGAGCGCCTCCCTCGGCCGAGGGTTCTCGGGCAACCCCTCGATCCGGCCGTCCTACGCTGCTGCGGATGCGCGTGGCGACCTGGAACACGTGGTGGCGGTTCACCGAGTGGGAGCGCCGCCAGCCCCTGCTCGATGCGGCCATCGTGCGTGCCAAGCCCGACGTCGTGTGTCTGCAGGAGACCTGGGCCGACCAGGCCGAGCGGGTCGCGGCCGCCGCCGGCCTCGAGGTGGTGGCGCTCGGCACCGGGCCGTGGCGACCGCCCGTGATCTCCTCCGTGCCCGCCGACGCCGACTTCGGCAACGCCGTGCTGGCCCGTCCCGGTCTGGCCCGTTCGTTGGGTTCGCTCCGTCTGCACGCCTCCGACGACGCCGCCCACCGCGAGATCGTGGCCACGGAGGTCGACGGGCCGTCGGGGCCGGTCGGCATCGTGTCGGCCCACCTGACCCACATGTCCGACGCGGGCGCCGCCCGCTCGGTGCAGCTCGCCAACATCACCGACTGGCTCGACGGCTTCGGCCTCGACGCCTGGCTCCTCGCCGGTGACTGCAACCTCGTGCCCTCCTCAGACGAGTACGGCGCCGCCACCGAACTCGGTTGGATCGACTCGTGGGCGGCCGCCAACCCCGACGACCCCGGGCTCACGATGGTCGCCGAGAGCCCCCACTTCGACGACCCGTCGTGGATGGCCGACCGCAACCCGCCGGGGCCGAACGCCGGCGACGGGATCCGCCTCGACTACGTGTGGCGCCGGGGGAACGTGCAGGTCCGCAGGATGCGCACGATCGGCGGCGCGGGTGACGGTTGGCCGAGCGACCATCTCGGACTGGTGGCGGAGATCGCCTGAGATTCTGCGCTCGATCGAACATGTGTTCGATCGAGCTGCTATGGTGTTCGGCATGGCGGTGGAGCTGGGGGCGATCCGGAGCGTGGTGGACCATCTCGATGGTCGCGACCTCGAAGCGCTCGATGCAGCGGGTCGCCGCCGGGTGATGGAGCGGTTGCGGTCGGCTCGCCAGCAGATCGACGGGTTGTCGTCGATGGTGTTGCGTCTCGAACGTGCGGATCTGGCCGGTCGCCCGTCGGGTGACGATCTCGCCCTGGGGCTCGGCGGTGTGTCGGGTCGTGAGGCTCGCAAGGCCCATGCTCGTTCGGAGGTGGCCGACGTGCTGCCGGAGGTGGGCTCGAGGTTCGAAGCGGGACGGGCGGCGCCGGAGAAGGTCGATGCGCTCGCCCGCGCCGTGGCCCGGCTCGGTGATGACGCCTCGAAGCTGGCTGAGCACGATGCCTGGTTGGCGTCGCATCTCGCCGAACGCACAGTCGATCAGTTCGCCACCGATGTCCGGGCGCTCGTGTCGGCATTGCAGGACGACGGTGGTGATGCGGAGCTGGAGCGCCAGGTTGCGGCGTCGTCGCTGCGGCAGTGGGTCGGCGACGACGGGATGGGCCACACCCATCTCACGTTGGACCCGGTGCGCCACGCCGAGCTCGAGACACAGGTGCAGGCCGCACTGTCGCGTCTGTGTGCGGAGCCTGGGCGGTCACGGTCGAACGAGTCCGCGGCGGCGGCGCTGTTGTCCCTCGTCGCCGACGGGGTGAACCAGCCGGGCCGGGCGCCCCGAGCGCAGGTGACGGTGTTGGTCGATGCCGAGACCGTCGAGCGTGGTCACCATGCCGAGTCCGTGTGTGAGACCGAGAACGGCACCCCGGTGCCACCCCGTGCGCTCGACCGGTTCCTCTGTGACGCCGACGTGCATCTCGCACTGACCGGGCCGGACGGCCGGGTCGACCGGGTCGCCGCCGCGAAGCGGACCGCGACCGCGGCGCAGCGACGAATGCTGCGGGCCATGTATCCGACGTGTGCGCACCCGGGGTGCGACGCCACCTTCGACCGGTGCCAGATCCACCATCTCGACCACTGGGCCGATGGTGGGCCCACGGTGCTCGCCAACCTCCTGCCGCTGTGCTCGACGCACCATCACCTGGAGCACGATGGTGGCTGGTCGTATCGACTCGGCCCGGATCGAACGCTGGTGGTGCTCCGGCCCGACGGCTCGGAACACACCCGATGTCCGCTTCCCGAACCGCCCCGACTCCCACCGGAACTGTCGTCGACCGGACGCCGGCGCCGACGATCGGCTGCCTCCCGATCGAGACCCGTCGACACAGCTGGTGGCGGCGGGCCGGGATCGCCCGCGACGAGCGGACTGCGCTCCCGGCGGGGAAGTAGAACGAACGCATGAGTGGTGAGCCGAGACGGATGATCATCGACGCGGCCGCGGTGGCCGCCGGGTTGGTCGGTGCGCGCGACGTGGCCTCGGCCTGGGGCGAGCCGTCTGCGCTCGAGGGCATGACGGTCGGAGCCTTGGCGGCCCACCTGGTCCGGGCCACCGGGGCGACGCTGGCGTACCTCGATCGGACGGATCCGTCGGCCCGGCCCGAGGGGGAGCTGCTGACCCGTCACACCTACTTCCGGGCGGCGATCGAGGCGCCGATCCACGAGCGGATCCGGGAGGTGTCCGCCCGGGAGGCCGCCGCCGGGGTCGACGAGGTCGTGGTGGCGGCTCACCGCGTGGCTGCCGACCTCGCCGAGCGGCTGCCCTCGGAACCCGCCGATCGGCTCGTCGGCGCACTCGGGGGGCGGATGTTGACGCTCGACGAGTTCTGCCGGACCCGGTGCATCGAGATCGGGATGCACATCGACGACCTCGCCCACAGCGTCGGCCTGCCGACGCCGGCCCTGCCCGACGGGATGACGGCGCAGGTGATCGAGATCCTCACCGGGATCGCCCGGGACCGCCACGGCGACTGGCCGGTCATCCACGCCCTCGGACGCCACGAACGCCTCAGCGAGACGGTGTTCCCCGTGCTCTGACGCAGGTGTTGCTCTGTCGGTGCCGCTGTGCCCGGCGAGAGGCAGTTCTGAGCCCCGGCGAAGAACTGCGTGAGAGAACCGAGCGTCAGCGACGTGAACGGCGGTCAGCGAGGTGAACGGCGGTCAGCGCCGGTTCCGGTCGGCCAACTCCCGGCGGGCTTCCCGATCCGCATCGCGCTTGGCGATGATCTGGCGCTTGTCGACGGTCTTGCGGCCCTTGCCGAGTCCGAGCTCGATCTTCGCCCGACCGTCCTTGAAGTAGAGCGCCATCGGGACGAGCTGGGAGTGCTCCTGCTCGGTCTTGGAGAACAGCCGGTCGAGCTCGTAGCGATGCAGCAGCAGCTTCCGCTTGCGCTTCTGGTCGACCATGCCCTGCGTGCCGGCCCGGGAGTACGGGGCGATGTGCAGGCCGACGAGGTAGAGCTCGCCACTCTCGAAGCGGGCGTAGGCGTCGTTGAGCTGGATCTTCGATTCGCGCAGCGACTTCACCTCGGCACCACGCAGCACGATGCCGGCCTCGAAGGTCTCGCTGATGTCGAAGTCGCGATGCGCCGACCGGTTGGTCGTGATCATCTTCGTCGTGGTCTTCGACCCGGCCATGCCGAGAGGGTAACGACGAGACCACTCGCCGATCGATCGAGTTCGTTCATCGACGCTCACGGGTGTCGCACATCTCGCGGGAAGGTTCGCCGCCCACGACAGGTTCGAACCCGTCATGCGCCCCACCCCCGACGCCATCCACACCCACACCGCCTCGATCGAGATCGCCGCGAGCCCCGAGACGCTCTACGGCATGGTGTCCGACGTGACCCGGATGGGGGAGTGGAGCCCCGAAGCCGTCGGCGCCGACTGGCACGACGGCGCCACCGGGGCCGAAGGCGACTGGTTCGTCGGCCACAACCGCCGCCCGGAGCGGGACTGGTCCCGCGAGTGCCAGGTGGCCAAGGCCGTGCCGGGTGAGGACTTCACCTTCGTCGTCGGCGGCGTCGAGGCCAACTGCACCTGGTGGAGCTATGAGTTCGAACCCACCGAGGCCGGCACGACCGTCACCGAGCGGTGGTGGATCGTGAACAAGACCCCGGCGCTCGCCGCGGCGCCGGCCGAGATGGTCGCACAGCGTGTCGAGATGACCCTCGGCATGATGCAGGAGACGCTCGCCTCGCTGAAGGCCGCCGCCGAAGCCTGATGAGCGGAGCCGGCACGGCACCCGCCGTAGCCTCCGATCGATGACGAGCGTCGACGCCCACGAGCCCCGAGCCTCCTCGTTCCGGCCCGCACCGCTGCGGATCGGACGGGTCGCGTGGCTCCAGATCCTCGCCGAGGCCTGGCGCGTCTACCCCGAGGAGGCCTGTGGGGTGCTCGTCGGGCCCACCGGCACCGGTGAGGTCGTGCGGTTCGAGCCGATCACCAACGCGGACGCCTCGACCAGGGTGTTCACCCTCGACGGTGCCGAGTTCGCGAAGGCCACGCTGCGGGCCGACCGGGAGGATCTCGACGTCATCGGCGTGGTGCACTCCCACACCCACACCTCGGCACTGCCCTCACCCACCGACGTCGCCGAGGCCCGCAAACCACTCGTGCCGCCCACCTGGTACTGGGCGATCGCCTCGGTCGCCTGGGGTGAACCGGAACTGCGCGCCCACATGGTCGATCCCGACGGTGCCGGAATGGTGGAAACGGCCGTGGTGTTGACACACTAGGGATACCTGACCAAAGCGATCAGGTATCTCGGATTTCCCCCGCGTCACCTGGAGTGCTCGTGTCCAACACCGTCAACGTCCGCATCCCCACCGTCCTGCGTCCCATGGCCGGCGGCAACAGCTCCGTCGAGCTCGCCGGTGAGACCGTCGGCGACGTCGTCTCCGCTCTCGTCGGGGTCTACCCCGGCCTCCAGGAGAACCTGGTCGACGACAACGGCTCGGTCCGCAAGTTCGTGAACGTCTACGTCAACGACGAGGACATCCGCTTCCTCGACAAGCTCGACACCACCGTCGCCGACGGCGACGAGGTGGCGATCCTCCCGGCCGTCGCCGGCGGCTGAGCGACCCGGAGCCCAGACCCATGCCCGTGGTCGACTCGGTGCTCGATCTCATCGGCAACACGCCGGTGGTCGACGTCTCCCATCTCAGCCCCAATCCGAAGGTCCGGATCCTCGCGAAGCTCGAATCGCAGAACCCGGCCGGCTCGGTCAAGGACCGCATCGCGAAGGCGATGATCGAGGCCGCCGAGGCCGACGGCACGCTGCAGCCCGGCTCGGTCCTGCTCGAACCGTCGTCGGGCAACACCGGCATCGCCCTCGCGATGATCTGCCGGCTGCGGGGCTACCACCTCAAGATCGTCCTGCCCGAGAACGTCACCTCGGAGCGGCGCCAGATGCTCGAGGCCTACGGCGCCGAGATCATCCCGTCGCCCGCCGCGGAGGGTTCGAACGGGGCGGTCCGCCTCGCTCAGCGGCTGTCGATCGAGCACCCCGACTGGGTGTTCCTGTACCAGTACGGCAACGAGGCCAACCCGACGGCGCACCTCACCGGCACCGGCCCGGAGATCCTCGCCGACGTGCCCGACATCACCCACTTCGTCGCCGGGCTCGGCACCAGCGGCACGCTCATGGGCGTCGGCGCCTACATGGCCGACCACGCACCACACGTGAAGATGTACGCGGTCGAGCCGCCCTCCGGGGAGCACGTCGAAGGGCTCCGCAGCCTCGACGACGGCTACGTGCCACCCGTGTTCGAGAAGTGGGGTGGCATCGACGCCCTGCACGGCAAGCGCATCGTGCGGCCGGCCGACTCACTCACGTGGACCCGTCGCCTCGTGAACGAGGCCGGCATCTTCGCCGGGATCTCCTCGGGCGCCGCGATGGCCGGTGCCGCCAAGCTGGCCGAGCGACTCGACGAGGGTGTGATCGTGTTCATCGTCTGCGACGGCGGGTGGAAGTACCTCTCCACGGGTGCCTACACCGACGACCTCGAGACCGTCATCGACTCGATCGAGGACGTCGTCTACTTCTGACGGCGTCGCCCGGTCCCGCTTCGGGCCGCCATGGAAAAGCGACGACGCCCGGCCGTTGGGCCGGGCGTTCGTCATCTCCCGCGAGGTTGCACCACCCACGGTCGGCCACCGGGACCGAAGAGACCTTGCGCCCGGTCGGTCTCAACCCGCATGAGACCGACCGGACGTCTGTTGCGGCTGAGCCGCTGTGAACATCACGCTACGTGGTCTCAACCACGGAGAGCAAGACTTCGGGAACCCTTGCTCACCACAACCGGTGACGTTGGTCGCGTCCGGCGCTGGGGATGGCAGGATGCGGGCGCGGCGACGCCTCCCGCGCCGGTCGAGCCCGACCGGACCCCGACCCTCCCAGGAGCACCCATGCGCCCCGACGGCCGATCCACCGACGAACTCCGACCGCTCTCGATCCAGCGGGACTTCACCGACATGGCCGACGGCTCGGTGCTCATCTCCTTCGGCCGCACCCAGGTGTTGTGCACGGCCTCGATCGACGACGACGTGCCCCGCTGGATGCGTAACTCCGGCAAGGGCTGGGTCACCGCCGAGTACTCGATGCTGCCCGGCTCCTCGCCCGAGCGCATCCGTCGCCGCACGTCCGGACGTGATCAGGAGATCCAGCGCCTCATCGGCCGGTCGCTGCGGGCCGGTATCGACCTCGAGGCGCTCGGTGAGCGCTCGATCACCGTCGACTGCGACGTGCTCCAGGCCGATGGTGGCACCCGCACCGCCTCGATCTGTGGCGGTTGGGTCGCACTCCACGACGCCATCGCCCGTCTGGTCGCCGCCGGTGAGCTCGACGCTCATCCGATGACCACCAACGTCGCCGCCATCAGCGTCGGCATCATCGACGGTGAGGCCCGCCTCGACCTGCCCTACATCGAGGACGCCAACGCCGAGGTCGACATGAACGTCGTCATGGACGGCAACGGCAACTTCG
>JAHDBV010000039.1 GCA_020630195.1 Acidimicrobiales bacterium | reverse complement strand
CACGGCGGGCATCGGGCACTCGACGTCGTCGTAGCCGGCGTCGGTCTGACGCTGGACCTTGATGGTCTCGCCGTCGACCTCGATCGACTTCGCGGCGGTCACCGACGGACGATCGAGCAGGCCGGCGATCATCTCCGGCACGGTGCCCGTGTAGCCGTCGGAGGACTCCGAGCCGGCGATCACGAGGTCGGCCTCGAGCGGCTCGATCGCCTTGGCGAGGAGCTTCGCGGTGGTGAGCGCATCGGAACCGATGAGCTCGGCGTCGCTGATGAGCGTCGCCGAGGCGGCGCCCATGGCGAGTGCCGTGGCGAGGCCGGAGCGCTCGTTGTTCGGCGCCATGGAGACGAGGACCACCTCACCCTCACCGGCGGCATCGACCAACTGGAGCGCCATCTCGACGCCGTAGCTGTCCGATTCGTCGAGAATGAGCTTCACGTCACGCTTGAGCGTGCGGGTCTCGGGGTCCAAAGCACCCGGATCGGCGGGATCCGGGATCTGTTTCACGCAGACTGCAACCTTCACGGCGCCGAGAGTAGCCCGGAACTAGACCGCGCGGTCAAGACGGGAGGGGGCCGTTCGGGCGTGGTCATCCGCCACACTGGGCGGCGTGCACGTCGTGGCCATCGTCAATCCGTTCGCCTCGTCCGTGACGCCACGGGTGCAGGTCCGGATCAACCAGCTGCTCTCGGCGGCCCACGACGTCGAGATCCACGAGACCCATCGCCGCCACCACGCCACCCGGCTGGCCCATCGGGCCGCCCGTGACGGTGCCGACGTCGTGGTCGCGATCGGCGGTGACGGGACCCTCAACGAGGTGGCCAACGGCCTGCTCCACACCGGGACCGCCCTCGCACCGATCCCCGGCGGTTCGACCAACGTCTTCGCCCGGGCCATCGGCTACCCCAACGATCCGGTGCGGGCCGTCGATGCGGTACTCGCCGCACTGGACGACGCGACGACCACGATCCGCCCCATGGGCGTCGGCACGGCGAACGAGCGCGCCTTCCTGTTCCACGTCGGCATCGGCTTCGACGCCGCCGTCGTCGAGCGCGTCGAACGCCGGGGCAAGTTGAAGCGCTGGGCCGGACACGCGCTGTTCGTCGAGTCGACCGTGGAGACCTGGGCCGCGGCCGACCGTGACGACGACGGCTTCCGGCTCCGGCGCCTCGACGATCCACGCGACGGCGACACCCCGGCCGAGGGAGCCCGGATCGCGATCGCGTTGAACATCGACCCCTACACCTTCCTCGGGAACCGGCCGCTGAACCTCGCCCCGGAGGCGACGTTCGATCGCCCACTGTCGATCGTGGCCCTGCACGATCTGTCGGCCGGAGCCCTGCTCGATGTCGTCCGGTCGTCGGTCCTGAGCGCGGACGGACTCCCCCACGGCGGCTCGATCACGCATTGGTCCGACGTCGAGGCGGCCGAGATGCTCGCCGACACGCCGGTGCCGTATCAGGTCGACGGCGACCTGGTCGGACGGGTCGGCCGGCTCCGCCTCGGCCACGTGGCCGACGCGCTGCGGCTCGTGTTCCCGTCCTGAACGACGGCTCGTTCAGTCGGCCGTGAGCGCCGCGACGGCGCCGGCCGGATCGTTCGTGATGATGCCGTCGACCCCGTAGGCGGCGAGTTGGCGCTGACGGTCCGCGTCGTCGACCGTCCAGACGTTCACCGCCAGCCCGGCGGCATGGGCGAGATCGACGAAGGTCTGGTCGACGAGCAGATCGTGCGGATGGATCGCGCCCATGCGGTGGCCTTCGGCCCGGCCGATCAGGCTCCGGATGTCGGCCTGACCGAAGACGAGCATCCCGAGCGGGATGGCCGGATCGAGGTCGCGGATCCGCAGCACCGATTCGACGTCGAAGGAGGAGACCAGCACCCGGTCGTGGGCGTCGTGCGCCGCCACGAGCGCGGCGACGGCCACGGAGATCCCGAGGTCGGCGTCGTAGTCGGGTTCGCCCCGGACGTTCTTGATCTCGATGTTGAGCCAGAGGTCGGCGCACTGCTCGAGGGCCTCGGCGAGCGACGGCACCTCGCTCGGCAGTTCCGACGAGGAGAGCTCCCGCACGATCCTGCCGTCGGCCAGGGTGGCGTCGTGGTGGATGACGAGCACGTCGTCGGCCGACCGGCGCACGTCGAGCTCGATCCCGTGGGCGCCCTGATCGCGGGCGGCGGCGAAGGCCTCGGCGGTGTTCTCGGGGTGGGAGGCCGATGCCCCACGGTGGGCCACGATCCGGGGCTGGGGGATGTCCGACATGGGTGGATTCTGTCAGCTCGGCGACCGCCGCACCCGGTCCGAGGGCCTTGACCATCCAGTCAAGAAACTCTTTACGGAGGTTTCACGAAGCGGTAGCGTCGGTGGAACCACCGATGCTCTCGTCCCTTCGGTGGCCACAACGACGTGGAGGTTCCCCCCGTGACACAGGCTCCCGACGAACGCTTCGTTTCGCCCGAGATGATCGGGTTCGAGCGCATCGCCCGCCGAGTGGCGGATCGACCGAGCGTGGAACCGGGAGATGTGAGCTGGAGGGTGAACGCCAGCTGTCGTGACACCGATCCGGAGCTGTTCTTCCCCGTCGGCACGACCGGCCTGGCGCTCGATCAGATCGCCTCGGCCAAGGCCGTCTGTTTCTCCTGCCCGGCGCAGGATCCGTGCCTCGAATACGCCCTCGTGACCAACCAGGACTCGGGCGTCTGGGGCGGATCCTCCGAGGAGGAGCGCCGCTACCTGCGCCGCACCTTCATCGGTCGTCGCCGCACCCGGGTCTCGATCTTCTAGTCCCCGGTCGGGCTCAGCCCGTCCGCAGCGCCTCGTTCGACACCCGGAGTTCGGCCACCGAGCCGCCGTCGCTCGCCGGGCGCAGCTTCACCGACCCCGCGAGCTCGCCCGCGGCCAGCGTTCGCACGATCGTCAGCCCGAGCCCCGAGTCGCGTTCGGTGTCGAAGTCCTCGGCGAGGCCGACTCCGTCGTCGCGCACCCGCACGGTCAGCTCGTCGGTCCCGGAGATCAGCTCGATCGTGACCAACCCCCCGATGCTCGGGGGTGGGAATCCGTGCTCCACGGCGTTCTGCAGGAGCTCGGTGATGATCACCGCGAGCGAGCTGGCGATCCCGGCCGACACCCGCGGCCCCTGACCCACCAGACGGAGATCGACGGGGCGGTCCGGCGACACGAGCGCCTCGGTCACCATCGCCAGCACCGGTTGCACGACCTCGGCGAGCGGGATCTCGTCGCCTCCCTGGCGCGAGAGGTACTCGTGCACCGATGCGATCGACGCGATGCGGCGAACCGACTCCTCGATCGCCTGCTTGGCCTCGGGGACCTCCACCCGGCGCCCCTGGAGCCGGAGCAGTGACGACACCGTCTGCAGGTTGTTCTTCACCCGATGGTGGATCTCGCGGATCGTCGCGTCCATCGAGACGAGCATCCGATCCCGTCGGCGGAGCTCGGAGATGTCCCGCACGAGCACGAGCGCCCCGTCGACCCGACCGTCGCTCGAACCGTCCTCGACGATCAGCGGCATGACCTGGGCCGCGACCGAGACCTCGAGTCCGCGCTCGAGCTCGTCGGTCATCGGCACACCGAGACGGAACGCCGTGCGGACGAGATCGGCGGGGAATCCGAGATCGGCGAGGGTCCGGCCCTCGGACCGCACGTGCATGCCGATCCGGTGCAACGCCGAGGTGGCGTTCGGCGAGGCCCAACGCACCGACTCGGCGGCATCGAGGAGGATCACCCCGTCGCCCACGCGTGGCGACTCCTCGCCCTCGAGGCGCTCGTCGGCGTAGGGGAACCGGCCGCTCGCCACCATGGCGAGCAGGCGTTCGAAGACCGAGCGGTAGCTGGTCTCGAGCGTGGAGCCGGCGGCCACCCGCACCTCGTCCCAGTCGGCGACGAGGACCGCCACGACCTCGGTCCCGAAGCGGACCGGGACCACGGCGCGGCCCACCGTGCGGGCGGGATCGTCGAGGGTGTAGCCGCCGGTACCGGAGGAGCCGTCGAGTCCGGCCGCGACCTCGGGATGGTCGCCGAGGCGGACGAAACGTCCGACGAGATCGTCGGGGTGGAGTGTCTGGGTCGTGGTGGGCCGGACCTGGGCCACCACCACCGCACGCTCGGCGAGCTGGGTCGAGGTGGCGCAGAGCTGCAGGTCGGCGAACCCGAGGTCGGCCATCACCGACCACAACGCGGTGAGACGACGGAGGTGGGCGACGGCGGGCGCCTCGAGCGTGGTGTGTTGTCGGACCAGTTCCGCGAGGGTCGCCATGTCAGCCAAGCATGGCCGACAACCCGGCCAGGGTGGTGGGTGCGTCGGCTCGCCACTCGACGTCGAGCACCTCGTCGTCTCGTCCGGCGTCGAGACGACGGGCCACGGCACCGGCCTCGATCACCCGCTCGAGCGCGGCGACGGCCTCGGGCGACAGGTCGTCGGTCATCTCGGCGAGGGCCGCGGCCGGATCTCCCCCGACCACCCGGTTCCGGATCAGCAGATCGGTGCCGAGGCCGCGCTCGTCGAGGAGTTCCATGAGCCGATCGGCCTCGGCGCGAGGCATCTCCTCGGCCGTGGTGACCACCATGAGCGCCGTGTGGGGGTCCCGGAGTCGGTCGTCGAGGGTCCGGGTGCGATCGACGAGCCGATGGCGCAACGAACCGAAGAGCCAGAAGAACTCGGCGATGTCGGCGAGGAAGGCTCCCCCGAGGATGCGTTCGGCGACCGAGAGGAACGGCCGGGCGGCGACACCGACCACGCGGGAGCGGTACGGCGCCGTGAGCCATCGCAGGAGCCGGGAGTCGAAGAACTCGAGCAGCCGGGCGGGCGCATCGACGATGTCGAGCGCATGGTCGGCCGGTGGGGTGTCGATGATCACCAGGTCGAACCGACCGCTGTCGTCGTCACCGGCCGCCAGCCGGTCGAGCGCGATGTAGTCGTGACTCTGCACGAACCGCCGGGTCAACGAGCGATAGAGCGGGTTGGCCAGCAGCTCGTTCACGGTGCGGTCGTCGGGGGCGACCGCCGCCACGAGATCGTCCCAGCCGCGGGCGGTGTCGAGCATCTGGATCCACAGCCGGCCGCGTTCGGTCGGCACGAGGACCTCGTCCCCACCGGCGCCGAGCCCGTCGTCGCCGCCGAAGCCGAGGGCGTCGAGCAGGCGGCGGGCGGGGTCGACCGTGACCACGAGGCAGCGGCGGTCGTGCTCGAGTGCGGCCCGCACGCCGAGGGCAGCGGCCATCGTCGTCTTGCCGACCCCACCGGGCCCGGCCACCACGATGGCCTCGGCGAGGGCCAGGACGTCATCGAGCCGTTCGGTGCTCACCAGCCGGCCTCGGCGAGTGCGGCCACGACCCCGTCGACCGGGTGGTCGTACTCGGCGGCGACGAGACCGAGCCGATCGGTGGGCAGGCGGCCGAGCTCCGCGGTGCGGGCCGTGTCCCGGGCCACCACCAGACCGGCGGCGCCGGCGAGTGGCCCGTCGGTGTCGGCCAGGTCGGACAGTTCCGAACGAGCGGCGCCCGACAGTGGCGCGGGTGTCCGGTTCGCCACCACGACGGGTGGGTGTCCGATGTCGTCGAGGCGGGTGACGAGGTCGATCGTCTCGTTCACGGGCAACTCGTCGGGCGTCGTCACCACGATCGTCGCCGTCACGGCCGGATCGTGGAGCAACTCGTCCATCCACGCGGTCTGGTCCATCAGCGGGCCGACGCCGACCACCCCGGCGAGCGCCCGGGGGGCGTCGAGCAGTTCGATCACGTGTCCGGTGGCGGGCGCGTCGACGACGACGAGATCCCACAGACCGGTTCGGACCTCGTGGGCGATCTTGCCGACGGTGAGGATCTCGCGGACACCGGGCGCGGCGGCCGCCACGTAGTCGAAGATCGTGGCGATCGGACCGAGCCGATCGGCCGGGATCGGCAGCGGCAGGTGCAGGCGGACGTACTCGTCGAGGGCCGTGCGTGTGTCGAGCCCGAGCAACGTGACGATGCCGTCGTCGGTGTCGAGGTCGAGCTCGGTACCGGGCGCGGGCGGGCGGACGCCGAGGGCCCGGGCGAGGCCGAGCCCGCCGGCCGCGTCGATCGCCAGGACCCGGGCGCCGGTGGCGGCGGCCCGACGGGCGCAGGCGGCGGCCCAGGTCGACCGACCGACGCCGCCCTTCCCGGCGACGATCACGAGCGATCGGTCGAGGGGTGACGGCGAGGTGTCGCCGTCGACGGACGGATCAGGCGAAGCCGATACGTCGCTCGTCATCCGAGGTCCCGAGCGACACGAACGAGATCCGCTCGGCGTTGATGCCGATCTCGGCACCCTTCTTGTCCGTCACCCAGAGGGTCGTCTCGGCGGAGATGGCGGCGTCGATCAACGCCTTGAGTGCGTCCCGATCGGTGTCGTCGGCGAGCTCGATCTCGAGTTCGCGGGGGGACTGCACGATGCCGATGCGGAGATCCATTTGCCTGATCCTCGGGTTGGTCTGAGCCGTGGTCGCTCGGGGGAAGTCCGAACCTAGCGCTCGGTCGGCTCGGAGGCTCAGACCGGTACCCGCTGGTTCCGGGAGGCTCAGACGATGCGGAGCTCGGAGCGGTAGCGACGCTTGGGAGCGTGCTCGGTGTCGAGCGCCTCGGCCAGTGCGGCGAAGGCACGACCGGCCTCGGTCTCGGGCCGGGCGGCGATCGGGGCGCCGATGTCGGAACCCTCCCGCAGGGCGGGCACGAGCGGGAGCTTGGCCAGCAGCGGCACGTCGAGCATGTCGGCGAGTTCCTGGCCGCCACCCGCGCCGAAGATCTCGTACTGCGTGCCGTCGTCGCCGGTGAAGTGGCTCATGTTCTCGATCACACCGGTGAGCTGGAGGTTCACCTTGTTGGCCATGAACGCCGCCCGCTGGGCGACCTTCTGGGCCGCGGGCTGCGGGGTCGTGACGACGAGCATCTCGCCCTTGGGCAGGAACTGCGAGATCGACAGCGAGATGTCGCCGGTGCCCGGGGGCAGGTCGACGAGGAGGTAGTCGGGCTCGTCCCAGAACACGTCGGTGAGGAACTGCTCGAGGGCCTTGTGGAGCATGGGGCCACGCCAGATGACGGGCTCCTCCTCGGGCACGAAGAACCCCATCGAGATGCACCGCACACCGTTGGCCTCGGGCGGCACGATCATCTGATCGATGATCGTCGGCTCCTGATCGACGCCGAGCATGCGGGGGATCGAGAAGCCCCAGACGTCGGCGTCGACGACGGCGACCTTGTGGCCCCGTGCGGCGAGTGCGACCGACAGGTTCGTCGTGACCGACGACTTGCCGACGCCGCCCTTGCCGGAGGCGACGAGCAGGACGCGGGTGCGGGAGTCGGGGTCGGCGAAGGGCACGGCTCGGCCTTCGGCGTGCCCGTGACCCTGGACCGAGCCGGCGGTGGCCGACGGGTTGCCGTGGAGGCGCTCGCGGAGCTCGGCCCGCTCCTGGTCGGTCATGACGGTGAACTCGATCGAGGCGTCGTCGACGCCGGGCAGGTCGAGCAGAGCGGTCGAGACGCGGCGGTCGATCTCGGCGCGCAGCGGGCACCCGGCGATCGTGAGTGCCACCTGCACCGCCACCGACGGCAGGTTGATCTGGATCTCACGCACCATGCCGAGGTCGACGATCGAGCGGTGCAGCTCGGGGTCCTCGACGGGGCGCAGGATCTCGATGACGTCGGCTTCGGTGACGGACATGGCGGACTCCAGCGTCCTCGGCCGGCGGCGAGGAACGGTGTGACGTGCGAGGTGGGAGAGGCGTCGACCACGCCCCGATCGGGGGTCGGTTCCGCCGCGTTCCGGCCGGCCCGGACAGCGTCAGTAGAGTACCGATGTGGTTGCGCGTGACCTCAACCCGACGGAGTTCGCCAACCTGGTGAACGCGATCACCTCGGCCTTCGGCGATCCCACCCGCCGGGACATCTATCTGCTGGTGCAGGCCGAGCCGGATCTGACGGTCGCCGAGGTGGCCGAGCGCACGGGGCTGCACCCCAATGTCGCCCGGCATCATCTCGACAAACTCGTCGGCGGTGGCTACGTCGACGTCGGCCAGCGATCCGGCGGTGGTGCCGGTCGGCCCGCCAAGACCTACGCCGCCGCCAGCCCCGGACTCTCGTTGACCTTCGACGTCGGCCACGACGACATCCTCGTCACCCTGCTCGGCAAGGCGTTGTCCCGGCTCGACCCGGACGACGCCGCCGAGCTCGCCGAGGAGGTCGGGGAGGAGTTCGGTCGCAAGATGGCCGCCGAGCTGGGTTCGGCCGACCAGCAACGGTCGTTCCGCTCGGCGCTGCACGTGGTGGCCGATGCCCTGTCGGCCCACGGGTTCGCCGCCCATGCCGACCGCCGGGGTGAGGAACTGCGTCTCGTCGCCCAGCACTGCCCCTTCGGCGACGTGGCCGTCGAGCATCCCGTCATCTGTGCCGTCGACCGCGGCATGGTCCGGGGACTGCTCGACTCGATGGTCGGGGAGACCACGGTGGAGCTGTCGTCCTCGGTCGCCCAGGGCGACGACCGCTGCGTGGTGGGTGCGGAACCGGTGCTCGCCGACGAGCGTGCCGCCGTGACGGACTGACTCGCCGTCCACCTGCCAGGCTGGGGTGGTGCTGCGCCGCTCCCCCGCCCTCCCCGTTCTGCTCGGCCTCGCTCTCGTCGTGACGGCGTGTTCGTCGTCGACCGACGACACCGCGGCATCGACGACCGGACCGACGACGACCGAGGCCGGCGAGACCACCACCGTCCCGGCCGGGGAGGCCACGACGACCGCACCGCCGTCGACCACCGAGACCGAGACCGAGACCACTGAACCGACGGTCCCGCTCACGTGTGGCGTGCCGCGTGTCGGTTCGGTGATGTCCACCTCGCTCGACGCCGGCGGTGCCGACCATCCGGTGCGGATCCTCGTCCCCGAGGCGGCCACCGACGCAACGACGCTCCCCGTGGTGCTCAACTGGCACGGACTCGGTTCGAACGGCGATCAGCAGGCCGCCTTCACGCTCTACGAGGAGCTCGCCGCCGCCGAGGGCTTCATCGTCGTACACGCCACCGGTGTCCCGAGTGGCGACGACGATCGCAACGCCTGGGAGGTCGGCCCCTTCGACGATCCGGACAAGGACGATCTGGCCTTCGCCGACGCCCTCATCGATCAGCTGATCGACGACCACTGCGCCGACCCCGACCGGATCTACTCGACCGGCATGTCGAACGGCGGGTTCTTCACCGCCCGACTGATCTGCGAGCGGGCGGACCGCATCGCGGCGGCCGTGTCGGTCGCGGCGACCAGCTTCCCGGCCGACTGCGACCCCGCGGAACCCGTGCCCTATCTCGCCTACCACGGCACGGCCGACGCCGTCGTGAGCTTCGACGGCGGCGGCTCCACTCTCGTCACCGATGCCGCGGCGGCGACCGCGTCCGAGGCCGAGCTGGCCTTCTTCGAGCAGCGCATGCTCGACGAGTTCGGCGAGTTCGCCGACGCCTTCGGGTGTATCGGCATCGGGCCGGAACAGATCGCGGGGGACGTGATCGAGCACGCCTTCGACGGATGCGACGACGGCGTGCGACTCGCGTTCTACGAGATCATCGACGGCGGCCACACCTGGCCGAACTCACCGCTCGGGCCGTTCCTCGAGGATCAGTTGGGCCGGACGACGACATCGGTCGACGCGACCGTCGAGGGGTGGGCGTTCATGTCCGCCTTCACCAACTGAGTCCGGTGGCGAGTGCCGCCACCGGACCCGGTCGGTGGGCCTCGATCAGATCTCGGCGGGGAACGTCGGACCGGTGGTGCGGGTGCGCTTGAGCTCGTAGAGCTGGGGCACCTCCATCAGCGCCACCAGGCCGTCCCACAGCTGGAGGGCCATGTCGCCCTCGGGCACCGAGGTGATCACCGGACCGAAGAACGCCTCCCGGCGGCCGTCGTCGAACGTGACCGCGATGATCGGGGTGCCGACGTCGGCGCCGACGAGGCCGATGCCCTCGTCGAGCTCGGCCACCACCGCGGCCTCCCACTGGTCGTCGCCGGCCGCCGCGGCGTAGGCCGGGTCGACTCCGGCCGCGGTGAGCGACTCCGCGA
This sequence comes from Acidimicrobiales bacterium, assembly GCA_020630195.1. Taxonomy (GTDB): domain Bacteria; phylum Actinomycetota; class Acidimicrobiia; order Acidimicrobiales; family SZUA-35; genus JAHDBV01. Next base: position 27,871 of record JAHDBV010000039.1, on the reverse strand, counting down.
CGTCGAACGGGTCACGCTCACCGTTCTGGTGGATCCGGCGACCCCACTCGCGATACGCCGCGCCGATGAGGGCCTCGTCGCCACCGGCCCGCATCGCTTCGGTGACCCGGAGGAGGCCGTGCGTGAACGAAGCCGGGCCGAAGAACGGGTGCCCCTCGTCGGTGATCTCGTTCTTGAGCTTCAGTGAGATGGACCGCCACGTGATGTCGAGATCACGCTCGTCGGCGATCGAGGTGATCCACCGCGAGGTGACCCAGCACCACGGACAGATGGGGTCGAACCAGAAATCGATCTTCATGCCGGGAGACAACGGCGACGGGGCCCGAGGTCTTCCCGGATCCGGGTCGACGCCGAGGGTCGTCGGTCACCCGGGGCGCCGATCGGCGTTCAGAGCAGCGTCACACCGGCGTAGGCGGTCACGGCCACGAGCACCCAGGACGCGAGGCCGAGTACGAGCGGCCGCCCCCCGAGCGTGCGGAGCCGGGCCACCCGGACGCCGGCACCGAGGCCGAACAACGCGGCGGAGAGCAACACCTTCTCGACATCGCGGATCCCGCCGAGCACGTCGTCGCCGAGCACACCCGAGGAGCGGATCACGATCGCCAGCCCGAACAACGCCACGAACAGCGGCACGAGCGGCGGGCGGGCCGCCGTCGACCCCGTGGCCTCGGCGGCGGCACGGCGCCGCAGCGCCACGAACGCCACGAGGGGCGCGAGCAGCACGACCCGGGTGAGCTTGACCACCGTGGCGGCCTCGAGGGCGGTGTCGCCGTCGGTGGCGGCGGTGGCGACCACCTGGGCGACGTCGTGCACGGCGGCGCCGACGAAGGCGCCGAACTCCTCGCCGGCGAGGCCGAGCGGCCCGGCGAGCAGAGGCAACACGAGGATCGACAACGATCCGCACAGCGTCACCAGGGCGACGGCATAGGCCGTCTCCTCCTCCTCGGCCTCGACCACCCCGTCCATGGCCGCCACGGCGGAGGCTCCGCAGATCGAGTAGCCGGTGGCCACGAGCAGCGACAGGTTCTCGGACAGGCCGAGTCGGCCGCCGATCCACCGGGTGCCGACGAAGGTGACGAGCACCGTGGTCGCCACGACCGTGAGGCCACCGGCACCGAGATCGACGACGTCGGCGAAGGCGAGCCGGAAGCCGAGCAGCACCACGCCGGCACGCAGCAGCTTCTTCGTCGCGTAGGTGAGCCCCGGGGTGGTCGTCGCCGGGAGCTCGGCGACGTTGCCCACGGCGACGCCGAGCACGACGGCGGCCACCAACGGCGAGAGGGTGTCCGAGGTCGACGCCACGGCGAACGCGACCACGACGGCGAGCGCGACGACGCCGAGGCCGGGCCACTGGGCCCGCCTCGGCACCGCGTCGCGGAGGATCTCGGTCAGCACGACGTCGCGGGCGTCGTCCGGGGGCGGGCCCCCGTCAGACGACGACCGGGTCGGGTTCGAACTCGAGCCGACCGTGATGGATCTGCGGGAGCACGTACCGGGCGAAGAGATCGCACTCGGCGGCGTGGGGGTACCCGGAGAGGATGAAGGCGTCGATCCCGGCGGCGGCGAGTTCACCGATCTTCGCCGCGACCTGGTCGGGGTCCCCGACGATGGCGGCACCCGCACCCGAGCGGGCGCGCCCGACACCGGTCCACAGGTGCCGTTCGACGAAGCCGTCGTCACCGGCCGACTCGCGCAACTCCGCCTGGCGGGCGACGCCGGCAGAGGCGGAGTCGAGGGAGCGCTTGCGGATCGCCTCACCCTCGGCGGCGTCGAGCTTCGAGAGCAGCCGCGCGGCCGCGGCCCGGGCTTCGTCCTCGGTCTCGCGCACGATCACGTGGCTCCGCCAGCCGTACTTCAGGTGCCGGCCCTTGGCCGCTGCCCGGGCGTCCATGTCGGCCTTCACCTCGAGCACCTTGTCGGTGGTGTCGGGCCACATGAGGAACACGTCCGCCCCCGAGGCCGCACACTCGCGGGCGGCGGGCGACAGGCCACCGAAGTAGAACAGCGGGCTCCGACCGGTCTCGGTGGCGATGCGCGGCGGGTCGATCTCGAGGTCGATGAAGTCGCCGTGGAACTCGACCCGCTTGCGGTCGAGCAGCTCGCGGAGGCAGTACATGATCTCGGTCGAGCGCCGGTAGCGGGGCTCCGACTCGAGCGTCTCGCCGGGCAGGTCGGAAGAGATGATGTTGACCGTCAGACGGCCCTGCAGCATCTGGTCGAGCGTGGCGAGCTGGCGGGCCATCTGGGGCACGACGAGCTCGCCACAACGCACGGCGAGCAGCATCCGGATCTGATCCGTGAGTGGTGCCATGCCGGCGGCGAAGGCGGTGTTGTCGATGCCGAGGGCGTAGCCGGACGGCAACAACACGTTGTCGAAGCCGTAGCGATCGGCCGTGAGCACGATGTTGCGGCAGTGGTTCCAGGAGGAGCGGAGCTCGTCGTCGGGCACCCCGAGGAACTCGTAGTCGTCGTCGCAGAGGGCGGAGAACCACGCCATCTCGACCGGGGAGGTGTTCACGTACGTCATGCGGGGGCTCCCTCGGTGGAGAACATCTCGGACATCTCGACCGCCCGTCCCTCGTCGATCGAGCGGTGGGCGGCAGCACCGACGGCGACGGCCCACGCCCCGTCGGCCAGGCTCACCTCGACGTCACGCTCGCCGCGGACGGCGGCGAGGAAGTCGAGGTGCTCGAGGTAGCTCGAGCCGTGGTGCAGACCCTCGTGGGCGATGCGTTCGTCGTGCACGATCTCGGTGGGCACCCCGCCGACCCAGTGCACACCACGACGTCCGTGGCGGTACTCCGAGGCGGGCAGGAGGGCTTCGACCTTGCCCTTGTCGCCGACGGCGACGACCTCTTCCTGATGCAGCGTCGCCTCGGCGAACATGCAGAGGTCGAGCATGGCCCGGGCACCGGAGGGGTAGTCGACGGTCACGTAGGCGTTGTCGAGGATGTCGGGCGTCTCCCCGTCGTAGACCTCATCGAGGTGGTTCACCGACTGGGCGCCGCTCGCGTAGACCCGGGTGGGGCGCTCGTCGAGGATCAGGTTCATCAGATCGAAGAAGTGGCAGCACTTCTCGACGAGGGTGCCGCCGGTGTTGCGGGTGAAGCGGTTCCAGTCGTCGACCTTGGTGAGGAACGGGAACCGGTGCTCGCGGATCGCGACCATGTGGGTGGTGCCGACACCGCCCGACCGCACGGTCTGGATGAGTCGGGCGACGGGCGCCATGTAGCGGTACTCCATCCCGACGGCCACCTTGGCCGCCCGGCCATCGGCCGCGGCGATGAGCCGTTCGGTGTCGCCGACCGTGGTGCACAGCGGCTTCTCGACGAGCAGGTGCAGATCGGTCTCGAGGAGCTCGAGCACCTGATCGGCGTGCTGGTAGTTCGGTGAGGCGATCACGAGGGCGTCACAGACCCCGGCATCGACCAGCGCCCGATGGTCGGTGAACACCTCGATGGGCCCCTCCGCGGCCGCCTGGGCCTGGGCCTGGGAGGCCTCGTGCGGATCGGCGATCGCCGTCACCACGGCCCCGTCGATCGCGTTCAGATTCTGGATGTGTTCGACGCCCATCATGCCGGCGCCGACGATCCCGTAACGGACGTCGTTGTCTGCCATGGCCGCACATGACAGCACGACCGGACGGTGGGAGGAAGAGTGAATCTCTCTGACAGGTCATAGGTTTTGCCGATGGCTTCGACGACCGGCTCGGCATCGGGCCTCGACCTCTTCTCCCTCGAGGTCTTCCTCTCCGTGCTCGACCTCGGTTCGGTGTCGAAGGCGGCCCGACGCCACGATCTCAGCCAGCCGTCGGTCACCGCACGGCTCCACCGACTCGAAGCCGAGCTCGGCGTCACCCTGTTGGAACGGACGCCGACGGGTTCGGTGGGCACCCCGGCCGGTCGGTCGTTGGCCCGCGACGCCCGTCGCCTGCTCGATGCCGCCGACGATCTCCGCGAGGTCAGCCGGCAGCTCCGCACCGACGCCGCCGCGTCGATCCGTGTCGGTGCGGTCGACGGACTGGCGCCGGAACCACTCGGGCGGTGGGTGAACACCTGGGACTGGCCCCGGGCCGTGACCATCGAACTCGAGCGCGGCACGACCGTCGAGATCGCCGATGCCGTCCGCCGGGGTCGGGTCGACGTCGGCTTCGTCGACGGTCCGAGCGAACCGGTCGGGCTCGGCTCGGCCACCGTGGCGACCGACCGGATCGTCGCCGTGGTCGGGCCCCGGCACCGATGGGCGGGCCTCGACCGCCGGATCGACCTCGACGACCTCCTCGCCGAGCCACTCGTCCACACCGCCCGGGGAACCGGCAGCCACGACACCGTCGAGCACGTGCTCGGCGATCCCGGCGGAGGGCTCGACGGTCGGGTCGTCGGATCCCACGACGAGGCGCTGGTGGCGGCCACCGTGGGTGTCGAGGTGGCCCTGGTGCCCGAACGTTGCCGGCCGACGACGCTGCGGCCGTTGGAGCTCGCCGGCACGCCGTGGTGGCAGACCATCCGCGTGACCTGGCGGGGTCGGCGACCCGAACGCAACGCCGCCCGGGCCTTCGTCGATCATCTCCGCTTCGGGCCCACCGAACTCCTCCCCCACGCCCCGATCCGGGGCCGGGAGGCGCCAACGGTGGTCAGGGCAGCGGAATCGCGGTGACGACCACGTTGTCCTGGTAGCTGCGCTCCCGGCGATCGAACGGGCCGCCACAGGTGATCAGCACGACCTGCGGCTCGCCGTCTCGTCGCCACAGGTCGTCGGGCAGCTCGTCCTTGTCGTACTGGTCGACGGCCACGACCTCGAACCGCAGCGTCGAACCGTCCGACCGGTCGATCTCGAGCACATCGCCGATGGCGGTCTCCCGCAGCGGGAAGAACGCACCGGGCCGGCCGTTGTAGTCGACGTGGGCGGCGACCACCGACGAGCCGGGCTCGCCGGGTTCGGGCCCGAAGCGGTACCAACCGATCTCGGTCGCCTCGGGGACCTCGAGGTCGCCGTCGAGGCGCACCCCGACGTCGGTGATGGCGGCGTCGATCCCGACCGAGTCGAGTCGGAGCCGGACCGGCGGGGCCACGTCGGGGCGCCCGGCCTCCTCGAGGCTCTCGGCCCGTGTGATCGGCACCTCGGGCACCGACCAACCGCCGGGATCGGTCGGGTCGGATCGGACCGACAGCTCGTCGAGGACCGGATCGGCGTCGGCCGGGGCCTCGACGGCCGGCGGATTGACCGGCCGGGGGGCGGGGTCGGCGCCACCAACGGAGTCGGCGACGGCGGAGGCCGCCGCCGACCCGGTGGCGCCGGTGTCCGAGTCGAGCGAGGCGCACCCCGTCGCGAGGAGTGCGACGGCGAGGGCCACCCGGACACCGCCGGAACGCACCCGATCACCTCCACCACGCCGCTCCACGACCGGGCGCCGATCCACCGGGGAGGGTGGCGGGGCGACGGCGGTCCGGGTGGAGGCGGGCATGGGAGCGGTGGTGACGGGCACGTCGATCGGGGTTCGCTCAGCGGTTCCGGGCGAACGAGGCGCCGCCGAGGGCGCCGACGGCGAGCAGGCCCACGAGGCCGGCGATGAGCAGCGAGGCCGAACCGGTGGCGGCCTCGGGATCGAGCAGACCGCTGTTGCCGGTGTCGACCTGGGCCGGGGCCGAGTGCAGACCGTCGAAGCTCTGCGTGATCAGCGTGAAGCTCCCGCCGGCGAGGTCACCGATGGCGTACACGACGAGGTTGGTGCCCTCGGCGATGGTGATGGGGGCGTCGACCAGCGCCTCGGTGGTGCCGGCCGCGGCGATCCCGGTGGGGTAGGCGTCGGCGGGCAGGGCGACGACGGCCTCCTCACCGTTCGACAGACCCGTGAGGCCGTCGACGGCGGCACCGGCGGCGACGATGTCGACCGTCGGGGCGGCGGCGGTGTGGCGCACGGTGACCTTGCCCTGACCGGCGTCGATGGTGGCGACGTCGTTCACGAAGGCACCGAGGGTCGGGGCGCCGTCGGCGTCGAGATGGGCGACGACGCTGAGGTTGGCGCCACCGGGCACGGTCGGGGTCACGTCGATCACGGCGTCGTCGTCACGATCGGCCGAGGTGGCGGGTGCATCGTCGGCGGCGGCGAAGATCTCGATCTGGTAGTCGGCGGCCGGCAGCGTCAGCGGGCCGGCGACGGCCTCGGGCTCGAAGCCCTCGAGGGTCAGGTCGCCGTTGACGTAGACGTCGACGGTCACACCCGGGATGCCGTGCACGACGTACACGTCCGAGGTGTCCTGGGCCGAGGCGGCCGGGGCGAACAGGCCGAACGTGGCCAGGGCGGTGAGCAACGCCACGAGGGCGGTGAAGCGGGGGGTCCGCATGATGGTTTCTCCTCCGGAAGGGGGTGGTGTTCGATGCGGATTCGCTCCGGAGCCCGTCCGCGGATGCACCCGATCCGGAACCGTCCGTCGGGCATGCACGGCGACGACGTGTCACGCTGGGCGTTCGACACCCGAGGGAGAACACACACGATGGGGATCTGGCGACCGGTCGGCACGGGGAGCTGGGTGGGCCACGACGCCTCCACCACGTTCCCGACCTACACCCGCGGCAACGCCGGTGAGGTCTACCCGGAGGTGTTCACACCCCTGTCGTTCTCGCTCGCGGCCGAGGCGGGTGAGCGGGCGATGCGCTCGGCGATCGCCCGCACCGGTCTCGTCTCGGATGCCGAACTGTCCGAGCCGTTGTCGACCGCGATCGGCAGCGGTGTCTTCGGCGGCTACGCCTATCTCAATCTCTCGGTGCAGCGGCTCGTGGCCGAACGTCTGCCCGGCGGGTCGGCGGCCGACGCCGACGCCAACTACCTCGGGGTCGGCACCGACATCCCGCCGCCCGACGACGATCTCCCGGCCGACCGACGGGCGTCCCTGCGGGGCCTGCGCTACCTCCTGGCCACGATCCGGCTGAAGAACCTGCCGCCGCTGGACGACGACCGGCGCCGGGTCGAGGCCGATCTCGCCACCCATGCCGACCCGGCGACGATGAGTGATGCGGAGCTCCGTTCCGACGTCACCGCCTTCACGGCCGAGTTCGAGGAGCTGTTCGAGCATCATCTGGCCATCTCCGGCCAGGCCGGCCTGTGCGTCGGCATCCTCGCGAGCCTGCTCGAGGAACGCCTCGACGAACGCGACGCCGTCGGTGAACTGCTCGCCGGCATCGGCGACGTCGACTCGGCGGCACCGTCGTTCGAGTTGTGGGACCTCGGCCGGTCGGTCGCCGCCGATCCGGCGCTCGGGGCCCTGTTCGACGGGCCGGCCGAGGGACGCCACGCCCGTCTGTCGGCGTCCCCCGACGCCGCGTCCTTCCTCGAGGAGCTCGACGGGTTCCTCGAGCGTCACGGTGCACGGGGCCCCAACGAGTGGGACACCGCATTCGACACCTGGGGCACCGACCCCGACCTCGCCCTCGCCCTGGTCGACCGCATGCGGCTGACCGACGACGGCGTCGACCCCCGCGCCCGGGCGGGCGATCTCGCCGCCCGTCGGGAGGTCCGCACGGCGGAGATCCGTGACCAGCTCGACCCGATCACCCGCCGGCTCTTCGATCGGATCCTGCACGCCGCCCAGGTGACCTCACGGGCCCGGGAGCAGGCCAAGACCACCGTGGTCCGGTTCATCCAGGGCAGCCGGGTCCGGGCGAAGGAACTCGACCGACGCCTGGCCGAACGACGCGGCGGCGATGCCGGTGACCTCTGGTTCCTCGTCGAGGACGAGCTCGACGCCTACGTCGCCGACCCGGCCTCGATGTCGGATCGGATCGCCGAACGACGGGCCCAACATCGCCTGCTCGCCGAGCGGATCCCGCCGTTCGTCTTCACGGGCGAGCAGCCACCACTCGACACCTGGGAACGCCGTGACGCCGACGCGACCCATCGACTCGGCACCGGCGACCGCCTCGAGGGGCTGCCCGGATGCCCGGGCACCGCCACCGGTCGGGCCCGCGTCGTCCTCGACCCGGCCGACCCGACCGCACTCGAGCCCGGCGACGTGCTCGTCGCTCCCCTCACCGACCCGTCGTGGACGCCGCTGTTCCTCGCTGCCTCGGCGGTGGTGGTCGACGTCGGCGCCATCATGAGCCACGCCGTGATCGTGAGCCGCGAGCTCGGGATCCCCTGCGTGGTGTCGGCCACGGGGGCCACGCGGAACCTCCCCGACGGTGCCGTCATCGAGGTCGACGGCACGTCCGGCACGGTGACCGTGATCGACCTGACCGACTGACCCGGTGCGGCCGATGTCCGACCGCTACCCTCGGCGCCGGATCGTCGAGGGGCTCCGGATGCACATTCACCTGGTTCGACATGCACACGCCGGGCAACGTGGACCCGGGACGCGTGACATCTACCGACCCCTGTCCGACCAGGGCGGTCGGGAGGCCGACGGGCTCGTCGCTCTCCTCCCCGAGACCGGTCCGGTCATCTCCAGCCCGGCGACCCGATGTGTCCAGACCGTCGAGCCGTTGGCCCGGGTCCGTGGCGTCGAGGTGATCGAGCATCCCGACCTCTGGGAGGGCACCCGCACCTCCGACACGTGGGCCCTGCTGACCACCTCGGCCGTCGACGGCCTCGTGGCGTGCTCCCACGGCGACGTCATCCCCGAACTCATCGACCACCTCGCCGCGTCCGGAGCCGCCCTGCACGGTCGGGGTTGTGAGAAGGGCTCGATCTGGACGATCGAGCTCGATGGCGATCGGGCCGTGTCGGCCCGCTACACCCCGCCACCCGCCGGCTGAGACCGCACCCCTGACCCGCCGGTCAGCCGGTGGCGATCAGCTCGCAGCCCGAGGCGAGGTCGACCGTCGACACCAGCTCGAGCACGAACGGTGGCGGGTTGAGATCGAGCAACGTCGAGAGCTCACCGCAGGCCCGATCGTGGTCGCCTCGACGTGAGGCGAGCACGGCCCGGAACGCGTAGGCGTCCGGGAAGTCCGGGTCGGCGGCCACGGCCTCGTCGAGACGCCCCTCGGCGCTGGCGAGCAACTCGGCGGCGGCCGTCGTGTCACCGGCATCGGCGGCGGAGAACCCGGTCAGCGCCACGAACCAGCCGCTGTAGCTCCACGCCTCGGCGTTGGTCGGATCGTCGGCCACGACGGCATCGAGACACTGGATCGACTCGAGGTTCCCGGTCCCGTTCGCCAACTCGAGGCAGTCACGGGTGCGGGTACGACTCGATGGTTCGATCGACCCGGTGATCTGGTCGTTGACGCCGCGCTCGCCGACCGATCGGGCGAGGAGGAAACCGGCACCGAGGGCGAACACCCCGGCGACGACGAACCCGAGCCAGCGCCGGTCGCCGCCCGCCGCCATCGGGCGGCGGGTCGTCTCGGACGCCATGCCCTCGAGTCGGCGGATCACGTCCGCGGCCCGGCGGGTGTAGTCGTCACGGAGTGCGGCGTGGTCCTCGGCGTCGAGGTCGCCGGCGGCGAGCTCGGCATCGAGATCGTCGAGCGATCGCAGGAGGAAGTCCCGCTCCTCGATCAGCTCGTCCCGTCGGCTCACGCGCCTGATCCCCCGCTGTCGCGGGCGGCGGCCACCAGCTGTTCGTCGGCGCTGGTCGCCGACCCCTCCACGCGTCGACCGACAGCGAAGGCCACCCCGGTCGCACCGACCACGGTGACGAGCACCGGGAGGACCCAGACGAGTGCGGCGAAGCCCTCACCCGGTGGGTTCAGGAGCGAACCCGGCCACGACCGCAGGATGTCGTCGCGGATCTGGTCGTCCGAGGCGCCGGCGGCGACCTCGTCGCTGATGAAGTTCCGGATGGCCACGGCCACCGAGGCGTTGGAATCGGCGACCGACTGGCCGTCGCACACGGGGCACGCATAGGAATCGTGCAGGCGTTGGACCCGTTCGCCCTCGGTCTCGGCACCCGTGTCGACCGCCGCGACGACCAGCAGACCGATGGAGGCCGCGAGCACCGCCACCCATCGGACGAGTCGCCCGGTCATCCGGGGAGCTCCGCCCGCAGGTTGGCCTCGGTGATCGACCCCGTCCAGTGGGCCACCACGGTGCCGTCGGGGGAGATCAGGAACGTCTCCGGGAGCTGCGCCACGCCGAAGTCGATGGAGGTTCGTTGGTCCATCACGACGTTCCAGGTGCCGCCCTCGTTCCGGAAGAACTCGGCCGCGCGCTCGGGCGGATCGTTGACGACCACCGACACCATCTCGACACCGCGGGGTTCGGCCCACTGCTCGAACGAGACGAGTTCGGGATGTTCGACGAGGCAGCCCGGACACCACGTCCCGAAGAAGTTCACGACCACCCACTGGCCCCGGGTCTGGTCGATGTCGAACGGGGCACCGGACAACACGTCGTCGCCGGCGATCGCCGGCACGCGTTGGCCGAGCAGGCCCGAGGCGGTGCCGTCGTCGTCACCCCGGGTCGCCACGGCGAGCCCGAGCACGAGCACGAGACCGGCCAGCACGGCACCGACGCCGAGGGCGATCCGCCGCGCCGAACCGCTTCGTGGACCGTCGAGATCGGTCACGTCGGGGGCCTCGTGGAGCTGGTCGTCCACGTCAACCCACCGGTGCCGCGTCGGGGATGGCGACCGAGGTCGGCTCGGTCCCCCGCCGCCGACGGCGACCGGGGAACACGGCGAGCAGGGTGCCGAGGAACATGAGTCCACCGCCGGCCCAGATCCAGGTGACCATCGGGCGGATCACGATGCGCAACCGCACCGGATCGCCGGGTGTCTGGACGGCATCGGTCACGAGGAAGAGATCCTCGGAGAAGCCGGGCCGCACCGACGGGGTCGGGACGACCACGCCCTGCTCCCGGTAGAGCGTGGTCGCGGGCTGGTAGACGTCCTGGCCGTCGATCCGGATCTCGGCCCAGATGCGGACCCGGCGACCGTTCTGGTCGCCGCCGCCACCGAGGTAGGTGAACTCGTGGCCGTTGACCGAGGCGGTCTCGCCGACCTCGAGGCGGACCGTGCGGTCGACCTTGTAGCTCTCGGCGGCGACGAGCCCGACCGCGAGGAGCACGACACCGAGGTGCACGATCATCCCGCCGTTGGTGCGCCCGACGAACCCACGCCATCCGTGACGACGGGTGGCCAGGACCACCTGCCGGGCGGCCGAGCCGCCGGCGAAGCCGCCGAGACCGAACCCGAGGACCGGTGCCACACCCCGCCCGCCGAACACGAGGGCGAGGGCCATCGAGACCACACCGATCACGGCCGGCCAGAACAGACGCTCGGAGAGCACCTCGCCCGATGCCTTGCGCCACGGCAGGATCGGGGCGGCGGCCATGAGGAAGAGCATCAACAGCCCGAGCGGCTTGGCCATCGAGTCGAAGTAGGGCGAACCGATCGTGAGCCGGGAGCCGTCCCACAGTTCGGCGAGCAGCGGGAAGACCGTGCCGAGCAGCACGACGAACGCCATGGCGCCGAACAGCAGGTTGTTGGCGAGGAACGACGCCTCGCGTGACCACGGCGAGTCGATCGAACCCGGGGAGCGGAGCTGGTCGCCCCGCCAGGCGATGAGACCGATCGACCCGAACGTGACGATCCCGAACAGCACCAGGAACCAGGCGCCGATCGGACCGTCGGAGAAGGCGTGCACCGACTCGATCACACCCGACCGGGTGATGAAGGTGCCGAGGACGGTCAGGCAGAACGTGGCGCAGACCAGGGCGAGGTTCCAGACCCGGAGCATCCCGCGACGCTCCTGCACCATGACCGAGTGCAGGTAGGCGGTGCCGGTGAGCCACGGCAGCAACGACGCGTTCTCCACCGGATCCCAGGCCCAGTAGCCACCCCAGCCGAGCACCTCGTAGCTCCACCACGCGCCGAGCACGATCCCGCCGGTGAGGAAGCCGTAGGCCACCACGGTCCAGCGGCGGGTCTCGAGCAACCAGCCCTCGCCGAGTCGACCGGTGATGAGGGCGGCGGTGGCGAAGGCGAAGGGCACGGTGAACCCGACGTAGCCGAGGTAGAGCATCGGGGGATGGAACGCCACGAGCACGTGGTTCTGGAGCAGCGGATTCGGTCCCCGCGGCGTGAAGTCGGCCGGCACGGTCACGGCCGTGAACGGGTTGGCCGGGCCGGCCACCAGGGCGTAGAAGAACACCGACACCCCGAGCATCACCACGAGGGCCCACCCGAAGAGCTCGTCGTCGCGCCGGTCCCGGAACTTCACGAGCATCGCCCCGGTGAAGCCACCGAGCACGAGGATCCACAGCAGCAGCGAGCCCTCGAGTGACGACCACAACGCGGCGATGTTGAACAGCGTCGGTGTGTTCGGGCTCCCGACCTGCTGGACGTAGTCGACCGTGTAGTCCCGCACGGACAACGCCCGCAGCATGACGACGGTCATGGCGACCCCGGTGCCCACCGTGATCCAGGCCCAGCTCCGGACGGTGTGGAGCAGGTGCCGACGTCCGGTGATCAGGATGAAGGCGCCGCCGACGGCGCCGAGCACCGAGGCGGCGAGGCCGACGACGGCCGCCGCGAGTCCGAGGATCGAATACACGGCGGGCTCAGCTGTCGTAGTCGACCGACGGGTCGGTGGTGAGACGGTCCTGGTTCTCGGCTTCGTAGCTCTCGGAGTGCTTCACGAGGATCTGTTCCGAGCGGAACGACCCGGTGTCCTCCCATCGGCCCTGGACCACCACGGCGATGCCGACCTCGAACAGGTCGGAGGGTTCGTCGCCGACGTGCACGATCGAGGCACGCTCGCCGTCGAAGCCGATCTCGAACTCGAGCGAACCGTCCTCGGCGATGACGGCCTCGGTCACGACCGTGCCCTGCATCCGGAACGTGTCGTCGCCGAGTTCGGCCTGGCGGGCCACCGCTTCGTCGACGTTGTAGAAGAACACCGTCGCCGAGGTCAGGGCCTGCCACAGCACGAAGGCGATGGCGAGCCCGATGCCACCGAGTGCCAGCCAGGTCAGGCGGGACCTCGATCCGGGCGTCGGTGCCGGAGCATCGCCGTCGGTGCGGGGGCTGAGGTCGAGGGCGTGGTCGTCAGTCATCCAGGAACCGTCGTTGCTCGGGGTCGAGTTGGCGGGACAGCGTGCGGCCACGACGCAGCGTCGAGACCACGTAGGTGCCGAGCACCACGGCGGCGATGCCGTAGCCGGCGATCACATACCCCCAGAACATCAGCGCACGCCTCCGGGCTCGTTCGCCGCGCCCTCGGCCCGGCGGTCTCGGATCAGCTTCTCGAGCCCCGACTCGTCCATGGCGTGTTCGAGCCACGCCACGCGGAACCGGTGGACGAGCAGCCAGGCGAGGAACGTCGCCATCGCGAGCATCCCGAGGGCGTAGGAGGTGAGCTGGGCACCGTCCATCTGGGTGTCGGTGAGGCTGATCGTCGTCTCCTGGTGGAGCGAGTTCCAGATCTGCACCGAGAAGCGGGTGAGCGGCACGTTGATGAACGCCACGATGCCGAACACGGCGGCCCGGCGGGCCCGGACGACCGGATCCATGTCGAGCCGGCGGATCACGAGGTAGCCGAGGTAGACGAGGAACATGAGCGCCGCGGTGGTGAGGCGGGGGTCCCACTCCCAGTAGGTGCCCCACGTGGGCTTGCCCCAGACGGCGCCGGTGGCGATGACGAGTCCGAGGAACATCACACCGATCTCGGCGGCGACGCCGGCCATCAGGTCCCAGAAGACCGAGCCGTTGCGCAGCACCATGATGCTGCCGATCAGGGTGATGCTGAAGGTGACCGACGACATGATCGCCATCGGCACGTGCAGGTAGAAGAGTCGGACCGACTCGTGCTGGACCACGTCGGCCGGCGAGAGCACCAGGCCCCACAGCAGCCAGAGCGTCCACGTGACGAGCACGGCACCACCCAGGGCACGGGTGAGTCGCGAGCCCGTGTGCTCGGGCACCGATCGTGCCGGCGGCATCTCGACCGTCGTCATACGTCCTCCAACAGAGCGCCGGCACTGACGATGCCCGCGGCGCCGTAAAGCAGTGCGAAAGCGACCAGCGCCCAGGTCCACGCCGCCCCATCCGACCCGGTGCCGTAGAGAGCGGCGCCGGAGGCTGCGGTGGCGCCGATGAGCACCGGTGCCATGGACGGGAGCACGAGGAGCGGCCCGAGGGTGTCGCGCCCGGAGTACCCGGCGACCACGGCGAGCAAGAGGGTACCCGCCCCGGCCAGAGCGACCGTGGTCGAGAGCATCACCACGAGCAGGTGCAGCGGATCGTCGACCCGAACGCCGAACAGCAGCATCGACCCGGCGCCGACCACGACCTCGAGGAGGGCGAGCTGGATCGCCACCACGAGGGTCTTGCCGGCGAGGATCGAGCCGGGGTGCACCCCCGACACGAGCAGGGCGTCGAGGCTGCCGTCGTCGGACTCGACCGCGAAGGAGCGGCCCGACACGAGCAGCAGTGCCAGCAGCACCGTGATCCAGAACAGACCGGGAGCGATCTCGGCGAGGATGGAACGTTCACCGCCCCGGACCTGGAGTTCGGGATCGACGCCGAACGCGAACAGCAACAGCATCACGATGCCGAACGGGAGGATCTGGCTGCCGACGACCCGCGACGACCGCTCGATGGCGAGGTCCTTGCGGGCGATCCGCCACGCGTCGGCGACGAGGCGGTTCACGACTCGGCTCCCGGAGCCGGGGCGTCGCGCACGACCCCGCCGGCCACGTCGAGGACGCGAGGGGCCAGGGCCGGCATGTGGTCGGCGTCGTGGGAGGCGACGATCACCGTCGCCCCGGCACCGGTGGCATCGGTGATCAACCGGTCGACCATGGCCCGACCCTCGGCGTCGAGTCCGGCATGGGGCTCGTCGAGCAGCCACAGCAACGGTCGTCGTGCGACGAGCACGGCGAGGCTGGTACGGCGACGTTGGCCGGCGGACAGGCCGCGCACCGGCACGGTCCGGAGGCGGCCGTCGAGACCGAACCGGGCCATCGCCGAGTCGACGTCGCCCGGATCGGACCGATGCAGATCGGCCCAGAACCGGATGTTCTCCTCGACCGTCAGATCGTCGTAGAGAAAGGTGGCGTGTGCGAGCAGACCGACCCGTCGGCGCAGCCAACGCCGGTCGGCCACCCGGGTGAGGTCGGCGCCGAGCACCTCGGCCGAGCCCTGCCGGACCGTGCCGAGTCCGGCCAGCAACCGCAGGAGCGTGGTCTTGCCCGCACCGTTGGGTCCACGCAACCAGGCCACCTCACCGGCGTGCAGATCGAGGTCGACCCCGGCGAGTGCCGGGAAGCCACCGAGCACACAGACCGCACCCCGCAGACGGGCGACCGGTGACGCGACGGGCGGCACCGTTCCGTCGTCACTCGGGGAGGCAGCCTCGCTCACGAACCCGGACGGTACCGGCGCCCGGAATCGGGGAACACCGTCGCCGGTTGCTCAAGGGCCACGGTGTCCCGCCCGACGAACACTCCGAACCCTCGACTCCTAGGCTCTGATCTGCATGTCCGAACTCCAGGCCCGCATCATCGGTGGCATCGGCCGGACCCTGGTCTTCGCCGGGGTCATCGTGCTGCTGTTCGCGGGATTCCAGCTGTGGGGCACGAACCTCCACGAGCGACAGGCCCAGAACGAACTCGCCGGTGAGTTCGAGGACCTCCTCGAGTCCGATCTGGCGACCCAGCTCGAAGCGGCGCTCGCCGAGGCCGAGACGGCCGACCCGGACGTCCTGCCCGACGGCACCATCGCCGACCCCACGCTCGACGCCGACGATCCCGTGATCGACGCCGCCGACCCCGCCGTCGACCCGGGCCTCGCCGAGACCCGGACCGTGGCGGTCGATCTCGCTCCCGAACTGGCCGATGCGCTGCGCCCGGCCGACGGTGATCCGTTCGCCCGGATCGAGATCCCGGCGATCGGCGTCGACAAGACGATGATCGAAGGTGTCCGACGCGACGACCTGCGGGCCGGTCCGGGCCACTATCCCGAGACCCCGTTCCCCGGCCAGGCCGGGAACTCTGCGATCGCCGGGCACCGCACCACCTACGGCGCACCGTTCCACGACCTGCACCTGCTCGAACCCGGCGACGAGATCGACGTCACGACGATCCAGGGCACCTTCACCTACGAGGTGATGGCCCACGAGGCGCCCGACGGCGGAACCCTCGGTCACTTCATCGTCACCCCGCAGGACACCTGGGTGCTCAACGACCAGGGCGACAACCGGCTCACCCTGACCGCGTGCCATCCGCTGCGATCGGCCCGCCAGCGCATCATCGTCACCGCACAGCTGGTGACCCAGCCGGCGGTCACCATCGAGTTGCCCGATCCCGATCCCGTCGACGTCGAACTCGCCGCCGGCGAAGACCTCGAGGGAGCGCTCGACGAGGTCGGCTGTGTCGACTGCGCACCCGGCGACAACGAGCTCGCCGCCGACCACTTCGACGACGGCCAGAACACGATGGGCGACGACGAGTCGGCCCTCGAGGCGTCGCTCGGCTGGCAGCGTTCCGAACTGCGCCCGACGATCGCCTGGGGCGCCCTCGCCCTCGCCGTGGTCGGCCTGGCGCTGCTGATCGGTCACCGCTGGCGCAAGTGGCCGACGTATGTGGGTGCGACGCCGGTGTTCTTCACCCTGTTGTTCTTCTGCTTCACCCATCTCGATCGCCTGATCCCGGCGTTCTGAGACGAGGCGACCCGCACGGGTGCGACCTCGTTCGGGAGTGGACGCGACAGACTGACGTCGTGCCCGGTCCACGCCCATCGACGACGGCGCTCGCCCTGGCCGTGCTCACCGTGGCGACGGCGTGTTCCACCACACCGGCGGCCGTCGACGAACCACCTCCCACGGTGATCGTGATCGACGAACTCGACCAGGACCCGGTGTTGACCGCGCCCGGCGGGCGCAACGACGACCTGCTCGAGACCACGACGAGCACCGCACCTCCGCCCGCACCCGTGATCGTCGGCTGGTCGGGCAACATCGACCTCGAGCTCGGGACGTGTTGGGACGAGGTCCCCCCGTCGACCACGACGACCACCATCCCGACCACGACCGACGAGACGGCGCCGACGACGACCACCACCGAGCCGCCGACGACGGTGACCCGGACCGGGCCGCCCCCGACGACCGGCACGTTGCCCCCACGGCCGGCGGCCGTGGCCGTCGTCGACTGCACCGGACCCAACCGGGGTCGGGCCTACGCCGTGATCTGCCTCGACGAGCGCGACGGCGACCTCGTGGGCGACCGCTGCGGCGGCGAGATCACCGAGATCGACTGGCCGGGCGGCCGGGAGGTCCAGCGGGCCGGCGCCGCGGCGTGCCTCGTCCGGTTCGAGGAGGTGTTCGGCGAGGACTACATCCGCTCCGCCCGTGAGACGGTCGAGCTGATCCCGAACCAGGGTGTCTGGGAGCTCGGCCGCCGTGAGGTGGTGTGCACCGCCACCGAGCCCCCGCCGTCGACCACCACGAGCACCACCGTCGACGGGGGTTGAGAACGGCACCGGCCTTTCGCGGTCGGGGGTCGACCACTAGCGTGCGGCGGGTTGGAGGTTGGTCCTCGTGTTGCTCACACCTGTCGCGATCGTGCTCGGACTCGTCATCGGTTTCGCCCGGGGCGGGTCCTTCGGGCCCTGGCGGGCCATGCCCGTCAAGTTGTTCCCGGTCCTCGTCGCCGGCCTGGTCCTGCAGGTCGCCGCGGAGTTCATCGACGTGCCCGCCCGGGCGGCCACCGCCGTGGTCGGCTGGCTGTTGCTGGCGATCGTCATGGGCGCCAACCTGCACCTGGGCGGCGCCGGTGTGGCGGGGCTCGGCATGCTCGCCAACGCGGTCCCGATCCTTTTGAACGGCGCCGTCCCGGTGCGACCGGACGCACTCGTCACCGCCGGCCGGGTGGACGCCGCCGACCTGGAGCGCGTGCAGGTCAGCGCACCGTGGGAGCTCGAGACCACCTCGACCCGGCTGGGCGTGCTGGGTGACGTGATCCCGCTCCGGATCACCGACGACATCGTCAGCTTCGGCGATCTGCTCGTGGCGGCCGGGCTCGTGTTCCTCGTGATGAACACCCTCATGCAGTGGGCGGCCGGGCGTCGACGCCGCGGGCCCCGCCCGGCCCCGTCGACGTCGGTGATCGATCTCGTCGACGAGCCCGCACCCGGGCTCGACACGACACCCGCCTCCGGCGTCGGTGCCGGTTCGTTCCTCGACGAACTCGAGCCGGTCGGTGCCGAACCGGCGGTCGGCCCGGTCACGGTGTGGGACGACGAACCGGTGAGCGCCGGCCTGCCCTGGGACGACACCCCGGTGATCGAGACGACCCCGCTGCCCTCCCCCACCGCCACGGCGACACCGGGCGGGCTGAGCATCGACGAGTGGCTCGGCGAGGAGACGATCGATCTCCGCGGCGACGGTCGGCCGGCAGCCGACAGCGGCGTGCTGGGCGTGCGTCCGCTCGACACCGACGGCTGAACGACGGCGCGACGCGCCTCAGTCCATCGCCACCACGATCGTCGCCCAGGTCTGGGGCGTGGCGCCACGGGCCTCGCCGGTGTCGGGGTGCCAGTACTCGCTCCAACCGGAGCGCGACGCACCACGCCGGGTGCCGGCCGCCACCTCCGCCGCGGCCTCGGATCGGCCGCGGGCCGCCAGCGCCCGCCACAGCAGATAGCCGAGCTGGGGCCACACCGGACCACGCCAGTAGGTCGACGGATCGAACCGCTCGTCGCGACGGTCCACCCCGGCCGGGCCGAAGGGACCTCCGAGGCGGGTCGGGTCGGTGAGCAGCCGGACGGTCGCCTCGACGCACTCTGGCCGATCGTCGACCAGCAGACCGAGGCAGGCGTCGGCGGTGACGATGGCGCCCGCCGGGCCGTCGTGATCGGTCCAGGTCGTCGACTCCGCCGACCACCGTTCGCGGATCGCTCCGACGATGGGGGCGACGAGGGGTTCGACGTCGTCGCCCGTGACGGTCGCCAACTCACGCAGGTTCCAGACCAGCAGCGAGTTGAAACCGATCGAGCCGCGGCGCCAACCACCATCGACGGGTGCCCCGTCGTCGTCGACGACGACCTCGCCGACGAGTTCGGTCTTGCGAGCCCGCCACTCCTCCCGATCGAAGCGGCGACCCGACGCCACGTCGGCATCGGCATCCCAGCGCGGGCTGTCGTCACACCCCGTCTCCCAGGGATGGATCACGGCGACCCGTCCGTCGTCGAGCCGGACCCGGCGCTCGAGCAGGGAGCGGAGACCTCGATCGGCCGCGGCGACGAGCTCCGGGGCGACCTCGACACCGGCCTCGTGGAGCACCCGGACCACGTGGCCGAAGATCGGCGGCTGGGTGAGACACGAGATGCCGGGCCGACCCCAGAACCCCTCGGCGACGGTCGGTGCATGCCAGTACCGCATGTGGGGGACGAGCCCGCCGGGGGTGGCGGCCGCGGGATGGTCGGGTTCGACGACACCGAGGGCGGTGCCGAGCTCCCGCACGGCTCGATCGGGACGATCGAGCGCGAGCCACGCCAGCGAGTGGAAGCAGCTGTCCCACAACCACTGGTGGGGGTACACCTCGGGGTGGGGCACGCAGAACCCCGGTTCGGTCCAGGCGGCCTCGAGCACGGCGAGGGCGTCGGTCGGGAGCGAGGAGTCGGCGGCGGCCACGAGCCGAGGGTGCCGACGCGGCCCCGGCGGTGGCAACCTCGGTTCATGGCCCCGCCGCTCGTCGCGTTCGTCTCGTTCCGGCTGGGGCTGACCGACGGGGTCTCGATCGTCACCGAACAGTGGTGCGACGCGTTCCGACGGCGGGGCTGGCGTGTGCGTACGGTGGCCGCCGAGGGCCCGGTCGACGTGGTGATCGCCGGACTCGGCATCGACGCCACCGAACCCCCCTCCGCGGGGGAGGTCGAGCGTGCCATCGAGGGGGCCGATCTCGTGGTCGTCCCGAACCTGCTGAGCCTCCCGCTGCATCCGGCCGCCGGCGACGTCGTGGCCGAGGTGCTCGCGGGCCGCTCCGACGTCGTGGTGCACCACCACGACCCGTCGTGGCAGCGGGCCCGCTTCGTCGATCTCGCCGGCTGGCCGCACCTCGATCCGGCCTGGACCCACGTCGTCATCAACGAGCTGACCCGGACCGAGTTCGCCGAGCGGGGTGTGGCGGCCACCCTGATCCACAACGCCTTCGCCGATCCGGCGACACCCGGGGATCGGGCGGCCACCCGCGCGGCCCTCGGGCTCCGGCCGACCGACCGTCTCGCCCTGCACCCGGTGCGGGCCATCGCCCGCAAGGAGGTGCGGCGGGCGTTGGAGGTCTGCCGGGCACTCGATGCGGTCTACTGGCTGCCCGGACCGGCCGAGGAGGACTACGGCCCGACGCTCGAACGGCTCGTGGCCGAGGCGGACGTGCGGGTCGAGCGCCGTCGCCTCGGCACCATCGAAGACCGCTACGCGGCCTGTGACCTGGTGGTGTTCCCCTCGTCGTGGGAGGGATTCGGCAACCCGCCGGTCGAAGCCGCGGTGCGGCGCCGCCCGGTCGTCGTCGGCTCCTATCCGGTGGCCGGCGAGCTCATGGCGCTCGGCTTCGACTGGCACACCGCCGACGATCTCGACGGTCTGCCGGCCTGGTTCGAGGGGATCGACGAGGACACCCTCGACCGTCAACGCCGCCTCGCCCTCGACGAACTCGGACTCCACCGGCTCGACCACGATCTGGAAAGCCTGTTGACAGAGATGGCCTACTCGTCGGTCATCGACATCGACGTGCCAGACTGAGGCCGAAATGCACGCCCCATCGGAAGCTCCTGCGACGCCGCACCAGGATCCCGTCCTCGTCCGTCGAGCCCGCATCGCCCGCGCCGTGGCGATCGGTCTCCGACTCGGGTACGGCCTGTTCGCCCTCGCCATGATCGTGTTCTTCGTCGGCCTGTTCTCGACCCTCACCGAGGCGATGGTGGTGGCCATCCTGGTGTGCCTCGGTGTCGGGTCCTTGGTCCTCGCTCCCGCGATCGTGTTCAACTATGCGGTCAAAGCCGCCGATCGGCATGATCAGGAGGCTCAGCCGTGACCACCACCCGTATGCCCCGAGTCGAGCGACGCGCCCAGCTGCTCGCGACCGCTCGTCTCGTGTTCGCGAGAACCGGGTACTACCAGACCGCGATGACCGACATCGCGTCGGAGGCCGGCGTCACCAAGCCGGTCCTCTACCAGCACTTCGAGTCGAAGCAGGATCTCTACGCCGCGGTGCTCCGCGAGGTGGCCGATCGCCTCTCGGACACGGTGCTGTCCGCCGTGGCCACCTCGACGACGACCGAGGAGCGCGTCCGGACCGGCTTCGCCGCGTTCGCCGAGTTCGTCGTGTGCGATCCGTCGGGGGCCACGCTGCTGCTGGCGAGTGCCAACCCGATCCAGGACGAGCAGGGCGAACGCATCGGCGTCGAGGCCGAGGGTTCGATCGTCGAGACCATCGCGGCCCTCTACGTCACGGGGACCGAGCTCGACCACGTGATCGACTTCATCATCGCCGGTGCGATCGGCATCGGTGAGACGATGGCCCGCCGCTGGCTCGCGTCGCGTCGCGACGTCGACGCCGCGACCCTCGGCCGACTGATGGCCGACCAGGCCATCAGCGGGGTGTCGCTCTACAGCCGGAATGGCGCCGGGACCGACACGCCCTAACATCGCCGGGATGCAGACCGCCCCGGCCAACGGCATCGAACTCACCTGGGACGCCTTCGGCGATTCCTCCAACCCGGCACTCCTGCTGGTGATGGGCTTCGGGGCCCAGATGACGGCGTGGCACGAGGACTTCTGCAACGCCATCGCGGCCGAGGGGTTCTACGTGGTGCGGTTCGACAACCGCGACGTCGGACTGTCGACGAAGTCGGACGGCCCGCTGCCCGACGCCCAGACCCTGCTGCTGCGGGCGATGGGCGGCGAGGACGTCTCCGCCGACGCTCCCTACTCCCTGTCGACGATGGCCGCCGACGTGATCGGCCTGATGGACGCCCTCGGCATCAACCGCGCCCACGTGGTCGGCGCCTCGATGGGCGGGATGATCGTCCAACACCTGGCGATCGAGCACCCCGAACGACTCCGTTCGGTCACCTCGATCATGTCGACCACCGGCAACCCGGAGGTCGGTGGTGCCGACGAGGCCGCGATGACGGCGCTGCTCGCGCCGCCGCCGACGGAGCCCGAGGCGATCATCGCCCACAACGTCACCATCTCGAAGGCGCTCGGCGGTCCGTTGTGGGACGAGGCCGAGGCGGCCGACCGGGCGCGCTCGTCGTTCGAACGATCACATCACCCGGAGGGCACGGCATTCCAGCTCGCCGCGATCGCCGCCTCGGGTGACCGCAGCGACGGGCTCGCCGGCGTGTCGGTGCCGTTCCTCGTGCTCCACGGCAAGGCCGACCCGCTCATCGGGGTCTCCGGCGGCGAGGCCACGGCCGCGCTCGTACCCGACGCCGACCTCGTCGTCCTCGCGAAGATGGGCCACGATCTGCCCCGTCCGCTGTGGGCCCAGATCGTCGGCTCGATCACCGACTTCGCCCACACCGCCGGCTGAACGGCGACCGGCCTCAGCGGGTGAAGCGGGGCGACTCGAGCATCCCGGCGAAC
Source organism: Acidimicrobiales bacterium (assembly GCA_020630195.1). Lineage (GTDB taxonomy): Bacteria > Actinomycetota > Acidimicrobiia > Acidimicrobiales > SZUA-35 > JAHDBV01. Next base: position 5,347 of record JAHDBV010000039.1, on the reverse strand, counting down.
CCGGCCAGGGCGTCGGGCGAGGTGTTGTAGCGCCAGTCGCAGGCCGGGAACTCACCACCGGGATGCACCTGGCTGAACAACACGGCGAACTCGAGACGATCGAACGCGGGGTCGGCGAGATCCCGACCGGCGTTGCGGAACCACTCGCCCTTGCGGCCGGGGTCGGCCGGGTCCTCCGCCGATCCGAACTCGGGGATGGCGAGGGTGACGTCGGGGTGGCCGGCGGCCCAGTCGAGGAACGGCTGGAGCTTGGGTCCGAGCTCCTCCCAGCTGCCGCCGCCGCGGCACGTGAACCAGTTGTAGGGGTCGACACCGACCACGTCGACCGCGTCGTCACCCGGGTACCAGTCGTCCGCGGTGCCGTCGACGAAGCGTGCGGGGGTCAACACCCACACGAAGCGGGCGTTCGAGACGCCTTCGTCGTCGAAGATCTGCCGGAAGCGACGCCACGCCGCCACGAACTCGTCGGGGCGACCGTTCTCCACGTTCTCGCGCAGATCGGGTTCGTGGTTGAACGTCACGTAGATCGGCACCCCGAGCTGCCCGATCCGGCGGGCCCAGATCCGCATGCCCTGGTCGACCGGCGAACCCTCCTCGGCTTCGGCCATGTCCCGCCACGGGAGGAACGATCCGTCCTCCCATCGGGCCCGGATGGAGACGTGCAACGTCCGCCCCTCGGCGAGCAACCGGGAGGAGCGTTCGTCGGGGAACGCCGAGTCCCATCGGCGGAACTGGCGCACGAGGTCGAATCGATGGCCGAGTTCGGCCTCGACGGTGGCGAGCAGGTCGGGGTCCGACCCCGGGACGGAGATCCCGAGCCAGGTGTCCTCCGCGAGCGTGGCGGCGTCGACGGTCTCGGTCGTGAGCTCGACCGGCGGCGGCGGGATCGTCGGCCCGGTCGAGGTGGTCGTCTCGGCGCTCGTGGTCGTCGTCCCCGTCGACACGACGTCGCCCGTCGAGGTGCAGGCGGCGGTGAGCCCGGCGAGGGCGAGACCGATCGCGAGCAGGCGGCGTCGGGCGGTCATCGACGGACCCGCAGTCGGGGCAGCGCCGTGAGAGCGAGGATGACGGGGTAGATCTCGAGACGTCCGAGCAGCATCTGCACCATGGTGACGCCTCGGGCGACGCGATCGAGCGCGGTGAAGTCGTTGGTCGGCCCGATCTCCCCGATTCCGGGGCCGACGTTGCCGAGTGCGGTGGCCGACGCGGCGAACGCGGTGACCACGTCGACGCCGGTCATCGCGATGGCGAGTGCACCCGCGCCGAAGACGGCGAGGGCGATGACGAGGAAGCCGAGGACCCGATTGGCGACCTCGTCGGCCAGCACGGTGCGACCGATCCGGATCGGACGCACGAGGCGGGGGTGGAGCTGGCGCAGGGTCTCGCGGACGCCGAAGCTGCCCACGGCCAACACCCGGATGAGCTTGATGCCGCCGGAGGTCGAGCCGGCCATGGCCCCAACCGGCAACAGGAAGAAGATCAACACGAGCGACACGTCGCTCCAGGCCCCGAAGTCGACGGTGCCGTAGCCCGTCGTCGACACGATCGTCAGCACCGAGAACACCGAGCCGCGGACGGCGTCGTGGTCGTAGCCGTTCGTGCCGCTCTCGGCCACGAGGGCGAGCGTGGAGGCGCCGAGCACGAGTACGGCATAGGCCCGGAACTCGAGCGACCCGAGCAGCGGGCCGGCACTGCCCCGCAACAGCCGGTACCAGAGGGTGAACGAGCCGCCGGCGACGAACATCGCGACGATGCAGATCCACTCGATCGCCGCGGAGTCGAAATGGCCGAGTGACGCGTTGTAGGGCGAGAACCCGCCGGTCGACACGGTCGTGAACGAGTGGGCCACCCCGTCGTAGAGCGACATGCCGGCCGCCATGTAGGCGAGCGCGAGCACGACGGTGAACCCGAGGTAGACGACCCACAGCCGCGTCGCCGTCTGGCGGACCCGAGGGGTGAGCCGCTCCCCCGTGGGTCCGGGAGCCTCGGCGGCGAGCAGGTCCATGCCACCCGCACCGACGGCGGGGAGCACGGCGACGACGAGCACGATGACCCCCATGCCACCGAACCACTGTGAGATGGCTCGCCACATGAGGATGCCGGCCGAGTTGCCCTCGATCGGGTGGAGCACCGTGGCGCCGGTGGTGGTGAAGCCCGAGATCGACTCGAAGAGCGCGTCGTCCGGTCGATCCAGCGTGCCGGTGAGGAGGTAGGGCAGCGAACCGAAGGCGGCGAGGGCGAGCCAGGCACCCGTGACGACGACGAAGACGTCGACGACCCGCACCCGGGTCGGGACGGCGGTCGACCACCACAATCCGGCCCCGAGCACGGCGAAGACGGCACCGAGGGAGACGAGCACGGGCCCGTCGGGCCCGCGATCGATCAGGTCGACGACGCCGGAGAACAGCACCCCCAGGCCGGCGACGGCCACCGAGAGACCGATGACGTGGAAGGCCAGGCTCGGCCGGCCTTCGCTGGAGACCCGTTCGAGCCGATCGCTGAGTGTGTGGGCGGACATGGCTCAGCCGAACAGGCCGCGCGCCTCGGCGAGCGCATCGGGACGGGCGAACACGATCACGTGGTCGCCGGCCCGGAGTTCGGTGGCACCACGTGCGATCACGCCCTTCCCGTCGGCGCCGATGACCGCTCCGATGAGGAACTCCATCGGCAGGTCGAGATCGGCGAGGCGGGCACCGACGGCGACCGCTCCCTCGGCGACCTCGATCTCGTCGACCTCCGCGTCGCTCTCGAGGAACGTGGCCACCACCTGGACGAGCTCGCCGCGGGCGTGGCCGAGCACGGCGTTGGCCGAGGCGGTGCGTGGAGACAACGAGGCGTCGATCCCGAAGCGACGCACGAGGGGCAACAGGTCGAGGCGGTGGAGCACGGCGACGGTGAACCGTGACCCCTCCGCAGCGGCGTAGGCACACGACAACACGTTGGCGGCGTCCTCACCGGTGGCGGCCACGACGGCATCGGTCGAGCCGACGTTCTCCTCGGCGAGCAGGTCGGTGTCGGTGATGTCACCGCGCACGACCGTCACCCGCGGCATCGCCTCGGCGAGCGCCCGGGCACGGTCGAGGTCACGCTCCACGAGCGTCACGCCGACGCCGCTGCGCTGGAGCCGGTCGGCGACGCGGGAGCCGATCGCACCACCGCCGAGCACCATCACCCGTCGAGCGCGGTTGCTCTCGAGGCCGAGCAGGCGGAAGAGTCGGGCCCGATCGCCGTCGCGGGTGATGACGCGGACGTGGTCACCGGCCTCGATCGTCTGCCCACCTCGCGGGATGGTGGTGCGACCGTCTCGGGTGATGGCGCCGAACAGGAACGGGAACCCCTCGCCGGAGGCGGCGATGTCGGCCAGTGTGCGCCCGGCGATCGGGGCACCGTCGGACACGGCCGCACCGATGAGGGTGAGGTCGCCGCCGGCCATGGGATACACCTCGTCGGCGCCCGGGAGGCTGACGAGCTCGATGATCTCGTCGGCCGTGTCCCGGTCGGGATCGATGACGACGTCGACCCCGAGGGTCTCGCGCAGGGTCGCACCCGGCTCGTCCTGGAGCTCCTGGGACTGGATGCGCACCACGGTGGCCGGCACCCCGGCCTGTTTGGCGAGCAGGCACGCGAGCAGGTTCACCTCGTCGTTGTCGGTGACGGCGGCGAGCATGCGCGCACCGTCGATCCGTGCCGCGGCGAGATCACTCGGCGAGGTCCCCGAGCCGACGACGACCTGGACGTCGAGGCTGTCGGCGATGGCGGCGGCCCGGGAGGGGTCGGCCTCGATCACGACGATGTCGTGTCGCTCCGAGTGGAGGCGCTCGGCCAGGTAGAAGCCGATCTCGCCGGCGCCGATGATGACGATGTGCACACCCTGATCATCGCCGCTCGGGCCGCCCGTTCCGCACATGACACCCGGAACGCGGACCGTCGGCCGCTCGGAAGCGGCCGACGGTCCGGCGGAACGGGCCCGGGAATGTGCCGGGCGACGGAGACGGCTCAGCCGATGACGGGCACCTTCGACATCGCCTCGGCGATGTCGGCCTCGCGATGGTCGTAGTCGACCATCTCACCGGAGAGGAAGTTCTCGTAGGCGGCCATGTCCATGTGGCCGTGACCGCAGAGGGCGGTGAGGATCACCTTCTCCTCGCCCGACTCCTTGCAGGCCAGCGCCTCACGGATGGCGGCGGCGATGGCGTGCGTCGGCTCGGGAGCCGGCACGATGCCCTCGCTCTTCGCGAACTGCAGGGCACCGGTGAAGCACTCGGTCTGGCCGATCGAGATCGCCTCGCAGAGGCCGAGCTCGTAGATGTGCGACACGAGCGGCGCCATGCCGTGGTAGCGCAGACCACCGGCGTGGATCGGGTCGGGGATGAACGAGTGGCCGAGCGTGTGCATCTTCACGAGCGGGGTCATGCCCATCGTGTCGCCGAAGTCGTAGCGGTACTCGCCCTTGGTGAGCGACGGCGAGGCGGCGGGCTCGACGCAACGGATGGTCGGGTTCATCTTCCCGGCCAACTTCTCCCGCAGGAACGGGAAGCTGAGGCCGGCGAAGTTCGACCCACCACCGGTGCAGCCGACGAGCACATCGGGGGTGTCCCCCACCTTGGCGAGCTGGAGCAGCGCCTCTTCACCGATGATCGTCTGGTGCAGGAGCACGTGGTTGAGCACCGAGCCGAGGGCGTACTTGGCGTCCGGGTCCTGCACGGCGGCCTCGACCGCCTCGGAGATGGCGATGCCGAGCGAACCGGGGTTGTCGGGATCCTGGGCGAGCAGGGCCCGGCCGGCCTCGGTCTGATCCGACGGCGACGGGTGCACCGAGGCGCCCCAGATCTCCATCATCGTCTTGCGGTACGGCTTCTGTGCGTAGGACGCGGCGACCTGCCAGACCTCACACTCGATGCCGTACTGGGCTGTTGCGAACGCGAGCGACGAACCCCACTGGCCGGCGCCGGTCTCGGTCGTGATCTTCTTCGTACCGGCCTTGGCGTTGTAGTAGGCCTGCGGCACCGAGGTGTTCGGCTTGTGCGACCCGGCCGGCGAGACGCCTTCGTACTTGTAGTAGATCTTCGCCGGGGTATCGAGCAGCTTCTCGAGCCGACGGGCCCGGTAGAGCGGGCTCGGCCGCCACAGCTTGTAGACGTCGAGGACCTCACCGGGGATGTCGACGTAGGAGTCGGTCGTGACCTCCTGGAGGATGAGGTCCATCGGGAACAACGGGGCCAGATCATCGGGCCCGATCGGCTCGTGGGTGCCCGGGTGCAGCGGCGGCGGGGGCGGCTCCGGCAGGTCCGGAATGATGTTGTACCACTGCGTCGGCATCTCGGATTCGTCGAGCAGGATCTTCGAG
>JAHDBV010000151.1 GCA_020630195.1 Acidimicrobiales bacterium | reverse complement strand
TCCAGATGGGGCCTTCGGGGAACTCCAGGCCGGTGGCGAGCTCGGTGATCTCGGGGGTCTCCATCGGTTCACCTTTCCGCCCGGCGAGCGGCGGCGCAAGCGCCGGACCGAGTCCGCACCGGGCTCTAGGGTCCGGCGACGACGGTGACGAGCAGAACGGCCTTGACCCTCACCCTGGTCGAGGCCTGAGGGTGACCCCATGGACACGAGCATGACCATCGGGGCGTTCGCCCGCCGCACCGGTCTTTCCGCCACGGCGTTGCGGTTCTACGACCGGCGGGGCCTGCTGGCCCCGGCATTCGTCGATCCGTCGACGGGATACCGGCGCTACACCGAGACACAGGTCGAGACCGGGACCCTGATCCGCGATCTCCGCCGGGTCGAGGTGCCGCTGACCGAGATCGAGGCCGCGCTGCAGGCCACACCGGCTGTGCGGGCGACGATCGTCGCCACCCACCTCGAGCGTCTCGACGCGTTCCACGCTCGTGTCCGCGACGAAGCCCGGGCCCTGCGCCTCCTCGACGAAAGCGACACGGACATGACACCGCCCACCGCATCCACGAACGAACCGAGCCGGACCGAACCCTCGCCGGCACCCACGGCACGATGTGCGATCTCCGCCCCCGAGCTGGCCCGGGGGATCGAGCAGGTCCTGCCCGCCGTCGGGACCGATCCGGAGGCGCCACACCTGATGACGGTGCTGCTCGCCGCGGATGGCGGCGTGCTCCGACTCGTGGCGACGGACCGGCATCGGATGGCGTTGCGCGACCTCGTCCTGGACGACGACGCGACGTTCGAGCTGGTGGTGCCGGCGGCCACGTTGACCACCTGGATCGAACCACTCGCCGAGCTCGACGTGGCCGAGCTCACCGCGGACGGATCGAGCGTCACGGTGTCGTCCGGGAACACCTCGCTCGCCGCCGACGCCCTCCCCGTCCGATTCCCCGACCACCGGCCGCTCCTCGAGCCGACCTCACCGGCCGCCGAGCTGGTCGTCGATCGGGCCGAGCTGCTCGAGGCACTGCCCGACACCGACTCGGGAGCGGTGACCCTCACGCCCGGAACGGCCGACCTCCTCATCGGATCGACCTCGATCCCGGCGACGGTCGTCGGGGCGCTCGACAGGGTCGTGGCGCTGGAGTCCCGCTACCTGCGCGATGCCGCGGCCAACGCCGTCGGTCCCGAGCTCGTGGTCGAGATCAATGACGAGCGGGCGCCGGTGGTGTTCCGATCCGCCGACGACGGGGCGTATCTCAGCCTCGTGATGCCGATCATCCCCTGATCAAACCGACGGGATCGATCCGGGCGACGGTCAACGGGGCAGCACGATGTGCATCGTGGTCCCCCGCCCTTCACCCGCCGAGGTGGCCGTGATCGACCCACCGTGGGCTTCGACCAACGTCCGGGCGATCGTGAGCCCCACGCCGGTCCCGTCGGATTGGGTGTGATCGACCCGGACGAACCGGTCGAAGATCTCAGCGAGCCGGTCGGCGGGGATCCCGCGGCCGGTGTCGACGACGTCGATCCGCACGGCTTCGGCGTCGGACGCCACGGTCACCTGGATGGAGCCGGCGTCGGTGTAGCGGATGGCGTTGCCGATCACGTTGGTCAGGATCTGCACCAGTCGATCGCGATCGGCATCGATCACCGGGGGCGACGCATCGAGCGATCGGAACGAGAGCGTGACCTCCTTGGCGTCGGCCTGGACGCCGAGGCGCTCGACCACGCCACGGGCGACCTCGGCGACGTCGGTCGGAGCCGGTGCGAGCCGGAGTTGTTCGGAGGTGCGTGACAGCTCGGACAGGTCGCCGGCCACCCGCCGCAGGCGCGCGGCCTCCCGGGCGATGCCGGCGAAGACCTCCTCGGTGGGTTCCAGCACACCGTCCATGAGCGCCTCCATCGATCCCTCGATCGAGGTCAGGGGTGTGCGCAGCTCGTGGGCGACCTCGCCGATCAGCTCGAGTCGTCGGCGCTCGGTTGCGTCGAGGTTCGCCGCGAGTGCGTTGACGTCGGCCGCCAGTTGGGCGGTCTCGGCCGAGGAGTCGTCATGGACCCGCACGGAGTAGTCGCCGTCGGCGATCCGGCGGGTCGCCGCTCCCATCGCTTCGAGCGGCTCGGCGAGCCGCCGCGAGACACGCCGGGCGACGACCGAAGCGGCGAGTACGGCCGACCCGACGATCGCCAACATCGGGAGCGGACCGGCATCGTCGGGACCGCCCTTGCCCGTCCGGCTCAGCTCGATCACGTCGAACGCCGACAGCAGTCCGCCGATGATCACGACACCCACGACCAACGTCCCGACGGCGACGACCATCACGACCAGATGCGATCGCAGGAGCAGCGAGCGGAGCTGACGGGGGGAACTCACGAGCGACCGACCGGCTCGGGCAGGAAGCGATACCCCACCCCGCGCACCGTCCCGACGACACGGGCATCCGACGCTCCCTCGCCCAGGGCCTTGCGGAGGTTGCCGACGTGTACGTCGACGATGCGTTCCTCGCCGAAGAAGTCCCGACCCCACACGCGTTCGATGAGTTGGTGGCGGGCGAAGACCCGGCCGGGACTCGACGCGAGCACGCCGAGCAGTTCGAACTGGAGCGCGGTCAGCTCGACCGCGCTGCCGTCGAGGAGGACCTCGTGGCGATCGATGTCGAGGACGAACGAGCCGCCGTCGGCGAGTGCGTACCGCTGCGCCGGGGCGGCGGGTGGAAGACGATCCTCCGCGGCATCGGCCGGTCGGCGCCGGCGCAGCACGGCCTTGACGCGGGCGACGAACTCCCGAGGCGAGAACGGCTTGGCGACGTAGTCGTCGGCGCCGACCGACAGCCCGATCACCCGATCGGTCTCCTCCGCGGCGGCGGTGAGCATGATCACGTAGCAGTCGGACCGGCGGCGGATCTCCCGGAGGGCCTCGATCCCGTCGAGGCGGGGCATCCGTACGTCGAGCACCGCCAGATCGATCGGTGGCTCCCGGTCGAAGCGCTCGACGGCAGCCTGACCGTCGACGGCTTCTTCGACCACGAACCCTTCTTCCCGCAGGTACCCCGCGACGAGGCCGCGGATCGGATCTTCGTCATCGACCACCAGGATGCGGGCCGTCATCGGGTCTCCTCGGGATACGGACATCGACGATGCTCGTCGGCGTCCGCCGGTGTGTGGGGGATCGTCACGACAACAGTCCACCCGCCGCACCTCAACCGGACGGCACGGCCGAGATCAAGGTCTGATCAAGTCGGCGACCCGAGCACTCACCCCCAGACGAGTTCGACGATGCGGTCCCGTTCGACGACGAAGCCGATCCGGTCGGGGTTCTCACCCTCGGCCTCCATCACCTCGCCGTCGAGCGACACGATGCGCCAGTCGACGCCGTTGTCGAGCGCCCACTCGACGCCGTCTTCGACGTACTCGCCGACCAACGCCGGCGCGTCGTCGGCATCGGGAAGCACGTCGACCCGACCGATCGACTCGGTCGGCGCCGCATCGTCGATCGCCGCGGCGACCTCCGGCTCGCGGGGCTCGGCGGTTCCGAGCACCCGATCGCCGAGTGGGGCGGCCAGGACGAGCTCGGTCGTGTAGGGATACACGCCGAGCTCACAGTTGACGGGCGACACACCCGGCCGAACCCCGGCCAGGACCTCGATCGACACGACGTTGTCGGTCTCCTCGACGAGAGTCTCCACACCGAAACACTCGTGCGATCCCATCTCGAAGGTGACGATCAGGCGGTCACCGGCGACGTCATCGGCCGACACATCGAGCACGTCGACGGGTTGGAGATCGGAGAGTCCGCTCTCGCTCGGCAGGAGCAGGTTGAAGTCGTCGGCGTCGGGGTTGGCGAAGGTCTCCGAGGCGGAGACGGTCTCGCCGCTCCCGTCGAACCCGAGCGTGGCCGGATCGTCGGTGCCGTCGGCGGCGCCGTCTGCGCCCGAGGTGCAGCCAGCCGCCAACACGAAACCGGCGAGCATCAGCGCACGTGCGGCGCGAGTGTGCGTGGTTCGGATCATCATCATCTCCCTCAGCCTCCGACCACGGTCGGGGTGCAAGTGGTGCGCTCGGACCGGTCGTTGCCGATCTTCACCGCCACCTCGTACTCGAAGGTCGCGTCGCGCAACGTGTCGGCGAAGCGGGTCGTGCTGACCCGGCCCCGCCAGAAGCTCGAGCCGCCGTCGACGGTTCGGTAGATCACGTACTCCGCCGCCGGTTCGGGGTGGGCCGCCCAACGAACCTCGACACCGTTCGGCGCCGCGACCACCGTGACCGAACACGAGGCGAGGGGCTGGAGCGGATCCGGGGGTTCGACCTCGCTGCCGCACTGGGTCCGATCGCTGCGGACGAGATCGGCGCTGCGCGCAGCCACGAAGTAGACGAGTTCGGCGTTGCGGTTGGTGTCGGTGAAGGTCAGGTCGGAGGTCCGACCTCGCCAGAACTGGGCGCCACCGTCGGCCGAGCGGTAGATGATGTAGTCGGCTGCGCCGTCGGCGGCACTCCAGGTCACCGTCACCGATTCGCCGTCCACGACCGCCCGGCACGTCGCCGGCGCGTCCGGCTGGGCGGGCGGCGGCTGTTGGACGACCTCGGTGGTGCACTGGGTCGGGTCGCTCTGCAGACCTCCGGCGGTCCGACTGACGACGAAGTAGACGAGCGTGGCATCCCGGTTCAGATCGTTGAACGACGTCGTGGTCGTCACACCCCGCCACCACGGGTTCCCGCCGTTGACCGACCGGCGGATCACGTAGTCATTGGCGTCGGGATCGGCGTCCCAGGTCACGGTGATCGCATCACCGGAGATGGTGGCGAGGCATGCGTTCGGGCCGTCGGGAGCGACGGGACCACCACCGCCGGGTTCACAGAGTCGCACGAGATCGCGGCCGGGGGCCTGTGCCCCGGGCGATCCGACGGCGTTGATGCCACCGGCGATCCAGACACAACCATCGGAGGCGACCAGCACACCCCAGCCACCCGTGTCACCGGCCAGATAGGGATCGAACGCGAGATCCCGCGCACCGGTGCGCGCGTCGTACGCGATCGTCGAGCTCACCAGGCCGGTGTGCACACCGCCGGAGTTGGCGAGGTTCGAGCTGTAGGTGGGGGTCGTCGTTCCGGAGCTGTGGGAGCCCCAACAGTGGCACGACGCATAGAGCGTGTCGCCGTCGAGCTCGATGTCCTGGTAGTCGCCGCCGCGGCGGACGTTGCTCGCCTGGTAACGACTGTCGTAGGAGGTCGTGTGCCCGGCGATCTGGGTCATGCCGGCGTTCTCGTCGTAGAGGTAGGCGCCGTGCTGCTCGCCGACGGCCATCACCGTGCCGAACGGCGTGGCCTGCACGTCGTACATCACGCCACAACACGGGTAGTTCATCTGGAAGCCGGTCCACACGAGCTGGTTGGCGTTCACCGAACCGATGCCGATGACCTCGGGACCGGCGAACCGTCCGGCGAGGTAGACGACCGGCTGGGTGTAGCTGACGCTGACACCGAACACACCACCCGGGGCGTCCGGGATCCAGCTCCAGTCGATCGACCCGGAGATCGGATCGATGCGGATGACGTTGTCGACGGGCGTCGGATTCCCAGCGTCCGAGGCCGTCGTGAAGCTGCCGGCGGCGTAGAGCCAACCATCGGCACCGAGGCTCAGGTCCCGGACGACCGACGTGCCGCCGAAGATCCGTGCGTTCCAACCAGGCCAGCGTTCACCGGTGGCGGGGTCGATCTTCACGATCGCGCCGACCGTCACCCCGTTCCACTCGTCCATTTCGCCACCGACGAAGAGGGCGCCGTCGGGGCTGGGTTCCAGGGCCAGCACCGGACCGCCGACCTGCGGGGTGAAGTCCGACAACCAGGTGCCCGTCGACCGCTCGAACGCTGCGAGATACGGCTGGCGCTCGGTCGAGGCCCCGTTCGTCACGTCGAGGAAGTTGCCGCCGGCGAAGACCCGGCCACCGGCCTCTTCGACCGCCCAACCGAGCGAGTCGAAGTTCGCCACGACTCGGGAGTTGCCGAACGTCGCGAGCCCCCAGTTCGACCGCTGGACATCGTCGACGGGAACCGCCGGCGAGGGCGCGGCCGCTGCGGGGGCACCGGGAAGCGCGGTGACCGCACTGCCGAGCAGGCAGGCGGCGATGACGACGGAACGCCGGATGAAGCGCACGGGAACTCCGATGTGGGAGAAGACGAATCCGAACTCCATCGGCCGTGACCGGGCGAAACTGAACCTCCGCTCCGTTCCCGGACGCGGGTGGGCCCCGACGACCGTGTCGTCGGGGCCCGCCGGGTGGGGGTGGGGGATCTGGTCTCGGTGCCGATCAGCTCTCCGGCTCGTCGACGTCGGCGTCGGCCGGGTCGGACGTGCGGATCACCTCGTCGGGCGGCTGCGGTGCGGCGACCTCCGGCGTGGCGGCAGCCGCCGGCGGTGTCGGGTCGCCCTGCAACACGCTCCGGCGATGGCGGAACTCCGCCTCACCGATCTCGCCCCGGGCGAACCGCTCCTGGAGGAGGGTCATCGCCGTTGTCGACGGCGGTGCCGGAGGCGTCGGTCCGCTCGGGCCGGGTCGCCGTCCATCGGCGTCGGGTCCGTGATGTGCGAACCAGGCCTGACGGCGCTTGCGGGCCAGGAGGAAGAGTCCGCCGATGATCAGGATCAGGAACAGCGGGAACAGGAATCGGGGTCCGCCCTCGTGGCTGCGGCGGACACCGTCGGCGAGTTCGGTCGCGAAGGTCATCGTGTGGTGCTTTCGGTGTGGGGGTTGGTCATGCCATGAGTGTCGGACCACTCCCCCACGCCGTTCCCCAAGCGCACATCAAGTTGCGATCAAGCCGCCGGTCCCGTCAGCCGCGCCGGTCCGCTCAGGGCAGGGTGACGCGACCCGAGGGCGTGTCGAGCTCAGCGGTCAGGGACACCGGGCCCACCTCGGCGGTGAGCCCGCGAGCCCGTGCCATGGCGACGACGGCCGCGTCGGGGTGACACACCGTGACCGAGTGCAGGGTGAGACCGTGGTCGAGTGATGCCGCGGGGTGCGGCGTCGAGGCGCCCCACTCGATCGAGAACGGCAGCACAC